>NZ_JAWNEI010000005.1:0-340942 GCF_034107425.1 Enterobacter sp. 148H3
CCATAATGTCATACCTCCAATCATCAAATCCATTGATAATAATGCGCAAATAAAAGCTGATTACAAAAGATATAGAAAGGACAGATACTTCAAGAAATTTAAAAAAATAAAGCCAAGGAAAATATGGGGTTGTGATTCACCAATCGAACTTTTTTTACTTCAGGCAATGGACAGCCTAGGTTTAACACCTGAAATTCAGACGATAATTACTAAAGATGGACTCACGATCCCTAGCTTGCATAAATTGTGGGAAAACTCTCGCTCACGTAAACGCTTGAATGCCATAACAGATGCTGACTTCTATTTTCCTGAAAAAAAGTTGGCAGTTTTTTGTGATTCTAAAGAGCATCATTCGTCCAAGGAATCTACTGATAAAGACAGTAGTATTGATAAGTCCTTAGCAGAAATTGGTATTTTTAGCATAAGGATCTTTGGTAAGGATATTGTGGCAGATCCCATAACATGTGCGATGAGAGTCAGGGACCGTTTGAACGAGTTATAAGTTAAAAATAATTTTTTTGGGTTTGATTTGAATAATGCCGATGGGCCTGAATGTTCAGGCCTTTAATCAGGGATGCGACTGTCGCCGCTCATTCTGAATGTGAGATATTTTAACCGCAGCTATGAGCGAGGAACGGAAGTTGACTTAATTGTAATAGAGAACACGGAAGCTTTGATTGTGGATGTTCCGATTAAACTGGGCATCGACAACTTGATTACCAGTGCTGTTCTGAAATAAGTATATTCTCTTTATTCAGATATTCACATTAATTATTTTTTTACAACTATTCATTTATTTGACGAATTTTATTTCCAAAGTATCTCAACACCTTAGTTGTTCTACCGTTGATTACAGGTAACTCTTCATTATTTATCCAGCCAATAAGTTCCTGAATATTCGATTTACCAAAATGGTTTAACTTATATTCCCTATCGTAAATACAGTCAGCCATGCGCGATATAGTATCCCCTGTGCCGTATAGAAGATACGTCAGAGTATTTTTAACCTGTTTTTCACTATTGTACTCAATGAATGAAGATTTCAATGTTTCGAGGCCACCTTTGTAGAATCGGAATCGGTCATGGAATGAATGTAAAACACATAGGGCATCAACTATATTATCCATTGATGCTGCTTTTATTGACTCTTTTGAACCCAACACCCCTTTAATTAAAGGATAATTAACTGGCACAATTCGATCTTCAAAATGCTCCCATTTCGTTGTTAACCATTCATCAATAAGGATTTTAGTTCTATATTTTTGTTGTTCATCCCATCCAAGAGGCTGGTCTTTCCAAGTATCTTGGGTTGCATAAAAATCTCGAACAAAGCTGAAAAATGAGTCAATTTCTAGTCGTAATGGAATTAAATCTCCATCTACTTTTCTTTCATGGTTATTATACACATTTTCAATACGGCGAAAGGCCGTTACAGCTTCTTGATAAGATTTCTGGTAAGTGCCCAAAAATATAGATTTATTAGTGGTTTTCTTGCTGCCACGGCTGATATTTGAGAAATTCACATCACCTATTATATCGGTAATAGTATTTTCCATTTCTGACAAAGATCTGTTTACCTGTGAGAATTTACTATAAATGCTGCGATATTTTTTTATAGCATCTTTTGTTAGAACTTCTGCTTCATCCCAATATTCAGCAAAAAGCTCTTGAAGATCAGCGAATCGATGATCTTCAGCGTCAAGTCCTACCATAACCTCTTGGTTAGATAAAGTGGCAGATCGAGTTAGGTTAGCGGATCCCAATAAGATTGTTTTATCGCCAAAAATGTATAGCTTTGGGTGAAAAGAATTACTTGTGAAGAATCTAGCTTCTACGTTATCGTGATTTAGAAGTTTCTCAAGTGCCACAGGTGAGGTTGGAAAACCAAGGCGAACAATGATTCTCAAATGACACCCTCTAGCAAGGAATTCATCAATAATATCAGATTCTGTAAAAAATGCTGATGCAATAAAAAGATCCATACCATCTTCAATATGGTTGATGATACCGTGTTTAATGAAGTCATTCTTTGAAACTCGATTAGTATACAAATCCATCAGTATTATCCTGTAGATGTTCTGGCAAACCGGACCATGCACTTTTAGATATCTTGAGCTGCTTCTCATATTAAGATAACACAATATCAGCAACTTCTGCTCTCGGCACAAAGCGGACTGCCAATTGGGTCCGACTCTGTGCTATCGCTGTGTCAGGTCAAATATGAGCTAATGTATCTCAAAATCATTCTTATACACTTTATCATGTAGTTAATCCGCTCGTATCACCGTATCTTAACTCGAATTGTTATGGTGGTGCTGACCCATTTGAGGCCTGTATTTTCCTCGACAGCGATCATATTAGGGGGTGGGGAGCCCCGTCATAAGGGGTGAGCGGATATGTAGATGCAGGCTGAATGGTATCCTTCCATAATCCTAATTAATTGGATTATGTGACTGAATTTTATGAAAAATTATTTGGTGAGGAAGGAGGGCCGAGGATAGTATTTTATAAGAATGGCCTTTTATAAGTAAAAGGCCATTTCCGTTCTTGATAATCAATAGATTACTGATAATAATCCGCAAGATTGCTGCTAAATAATGATTCTGCATTTTCAGCCGCAGCTACAGCATCCTGAACATCCTGCCGTTTCAAATCCAAAACCCGCAATTTACCCTTCACTTCGGCGACGGATTCGATTCGTCTGAAAGCATCGGAATGATGTTTGGCATACAACGCCAGCCCTTTTAGTTTGGGTAAAGCATCAGCCAGATGTAGGCCATGTGGATCTACTAGATCCACAACCACTTCGCTATTCTGTTCGGCAAAGAACAGGAAATCGGGACGAACAATTTTGTATTGTTCGGTTTCAACATAGGCGATGCCTAGTGACGACTGCCCTGTGTATTGTGGATTACGATACCAGAAAGCAAATCCTTCACGCTTGGTTTCGGTCTCGAAAACCGTGGTTTCCCAATGGTTCAACTGAGCAGGATAGTTCCCGCTTTCATCACACAACAGATGGTGCTTCCAGGTTGGAAGAGCAGTTTCCATCTCTCCTTCACGAGCCCGGGTCATTTCAAACTTGTTTTCTGGCCTAACTAAATCTACGTCCTGCGGTTCGGTACTCATTTCGACGATTTGACGATAGGCCTCTTTACGCTCATCTTTCAATGATTTGATCTGCGGTGTGTACTCGGCCAGCCATGCCTTCGCCAGTTTATCCGCCTCGCCATCGAAGTAATCCTGCACCTCCATCACTAGACCTAGGCCAGCAACGGTTACACGAGCTTCCATGATCGCTTCCAGGTACTCCTCTGCATCCTTTTCTCGATCCGCGACCTTATCGGCCAGATATTCCACATAGGTACGTGAAACATCCGGGCTGAAGATTCGGGCTGCACGCCGGTAGGCGTCATCAATCACCGCTACGTCCGCCTCCTCCCAGAATTCATTGAAGGTCATTGCTTTGTTCTTCAGGCTGGCAACCACCGCCTTACCATCTACAACGAGCACTGCATTGCGCTTGTTTTTGATTTTTTCAGCATTTTCTGTCTGGAACTTGTCCAGGACAGCGTGCAAAGCAGCATGGACTTTCCTGACTGCCCCATCAAGAATGCCGTCATCAACCAGTTCCTGTGCCAGCGCGGTCAGACGTCTGGCGGGTCTGGCTCCTTTCTGTGGTCGGGTTTGCGAAGGTAGCACTTCAAATGCTTCCCATACGGCAGCTGAAGCCGCCGGGTTAGGTTTCATCTCCACAGGGTTAACTAGGATGCGTCCGCTCGGAGGAGATGTATCATCGCCCTTAAACAAGGTATTGACGACATCTCTCACGGTATTAGTATTAAACTTGGGCAGCAGGCATTCTACTGAGTTTAAGCGCTCATTACCCGGAATACGTCTTGCCAGTGGAGTACGCACCATACGCCCCAACAATTGCGTAATATGCGTCCTGTCGCTGGCAGCGCGGAAGGAGACCATCACTTCGGCACGCGGGCAATCCCAGCCAGTGCTGATAGCATCTTTAGCAATCAGTACACGCACCCAAGTTGATTCCTGCACCCGCTGCGGTTCAATATAAGGTACTTGGTGTTGGCCGAAACGCTGCGTGGTATGTTCACCGAAAACATGAGCAACACTGTCAATGGGCAATTCGGGGTAACGAGAGAATAGCGTATCCAGCCAACGCCCCACTTCGTTCGGGTCAGGCGTATTGGGTACCTGGAATACCATCAGCGGCACTACTTCGCGCACAGTTTCCTGCTGTTTTGCATACTCTGCCCATGCATCGGTCACTTCCCTGAGTCTGTCGGCAGCACGGCGTACCCACACGGTATCAAAGTCACCGGCTTCATCTGGTACACCAAGAATGATATCGTCCTTGATAAGTCCAGATTCCTGCACTTTAGCCGAGTCAACCATCACATTCGGCAGTTTGACATGATGACCAGCATTCGCAATGGCTTTGTCGAAACGTTCAACTGTGGCGGAAATACCCCACACTACTGGAATACCCTTAACTCCAGCCGAACCATTGATGAGCCGTTGTACAATGGTACTTTTAGCTGCTTCGCTGGAAGTCGTAGACGAACCCATCCCCCTGTGCGCTTCGTCCAGTACCAAATAAAGTGTCAGATCCGGGTCTTCGATGGTGTTCTGGATGGTATCCCACAGCGTATAAGCCTGTGCATCAGGGGCTGCTTCGAAAAGCCCGCCCTTATCATCAAACCCGCGCACCAGCAGGCTTTTTTTGCCAAACTTCTGCGTGTTAAGGAAATAGATTTTTCCAGCCTGAAATTTGCGCCGACTGAAAGGATGTTCAACCACCACCATATCGTTGTAGTTGATACGGTCACTGGCTTCCATCAAGCGAAAGCGAGTTTGCTCGTTCAGTGCAGGATCGTCACTGAACCAGATCACTACCGCGCCAGGATCGGCATCGAAATTAAATTCGTCGTCACCATGAAACAATGCTTCAAACGCAGCGGCAGCCATGACGGTCTTACCCGCACCGGTCACTGCCGTTAAAGAGAAGGCACTCTTGTCATTTTCGTTATGCCAGTAACGGCGAGCTTTTCCGAGATTCACCAGCGAATCACGTACCGCATCGCGCTGGTAGTCCTTGAGAGTGAACTTCATTCTGTTAATTCCCCACTGGTGAAGCTGAAATTGGTCAGGTACGATTCGTACAAACGTACCGGCTCAACACCTTTTGGCAGACGCCTGGTGACAGCCTGGAAGTGGCGGTCATCGTCAGTGACGATAAAGGCTACCCGTACGTCACTAGCATGGCTAATGGCTTCAATGAAAGGTGTGGCCTGATCCACAGCCGACAGCAGGCCATAAGCATCAGCTACTTCCCATCCTTCAGCAGGCAGTTTTTCAATACGATTGCCGCGCGCGCCCGCGCGTAGCCACAGCAACGGCGCAATGCGTGCATAGGCTAGGTTATGGCTAACCGACTTCTCAGCTTCGTAGGTCAGGGTGAAGAACTCAGCGTTTTCCTCGAACCCTTCAGACATGGGGAATACATCAGTAATTCTATATTCTCCTTTAATCTGTGTATCATCAGGGGTTTTACCTGTGATAGCAGCTTGCACACGCGGCTTGGTAATGTAATCGCAAATCCCTCGTTCTTCCCAACCAGAATCACCGGGACGTAATCCTTGTTCACGTAACTTTTTTTGTTCGTCGGCAGCTACTTCGTTATTAGTGACGGAGATGCACTGACGACGTCCACCATCTTGCTTGTTCAGGCGCATGACCGCGTGGGCAGTTGTTCCAGAACCACTGAAGAAATCGAGAATAATTGCTTCGGGCTTGTTAGCAACGAAAAAGCGAAGTGCGTCTTCAACTGCATATAACGATTTTGGAAATGGAAAACGCCGGCCTGGAAGCAGAGCGCGGATAATGTTCGTTCCATGACTTCCAGCATCATGTGAAGTCATATTCCAAATAGTTTTTGGTGCTGTTGAACGGCTACCTTCTGTATAGGCAGTAATTAATGAACCATCGGCATTCCGTCCCGTGACCTGAATAACACCATCTTCGATTAGCTGAAGCTGATTAAAAGAGAGGTAGTAAACCGGAACAGATTTTTTTGCCAAATCCACTCGTCCGAGACGGACTGCTCCACGGGAGATTAATTCCCGAAGAGTGGAGGGCACAACGGACCAACTGTACTGTTGCCCATCGTTAGAGGGAGGCCATACGGCAATAGTTCCCTCAGGAGTAGTAACTGGATCTTCTTCATCGAGCGGAACTGTGTCGCCAACCGAGTGAATTCCAGAGCCATCCGTTTTAATATAGATTGGATACCATGATCCAGGATTGTGTGGTCGGAGCCCTTTTCGACCTGTCCGGGCAAGTCCTCGCCATCTGACATCGCCGTCCTCTGAGTAGTCGCGATCCGTTAGCATATCTCGACTCCAACGGGTCAACTTCGAGCTACCGAAGGTAACAAAGAAAATGTATTCGTCAATTCTGGAGAATTCATTAGCGCGCGCTGTTCCTTTTGGATTTATCACGCTACTAATCATTTGTATGCTTCCTTCTGGAAACGTCTGTTCCAGCAGCAGTCCCAATCTTAAATACTCTTTTTCATCAATGGTGACGATAAGTACAGAATCAGCGGGGTTCAACAATTCCTTTGCAATCTTCAATCGGCGCTCCATGAAAGCTAACCACTTACTGTGCCGATACAAATCTTGTTCTTCGACGTAGTCGTTGTTGTACTTCCAGTCCTTTGCACCTGTGTTATACGGCGGGTCAATATAGATGGCGTCCACCTTTCCCCTATGGGTATAGGTCAACGCCTTCAACACATGGTAGTTCTCGCCATTGATCACTGAATGGAAAGGCTTGTCTCCACCTCGTTGCACTTTTCCCGTACTAACTAGACCCGGCCAGATCGTGTCACGAAATTCAGCTATAACTACAAGGTCGCTCAGCGCTACAGTTTGAGTCTCGACCTCAACCGTGCCCAGCAACTCCAGATCAGCGACCTTCCTCGTCTTGTGGATGGTTTTAACCTGCCACAACCGTTGATCACCTTTCTTAGTAGAACCACGCTCTGGCAGAACGCGAACCTTGTCCCCTTTGCGAATAGGTCGCAATGGTAGTTCTACTACTTCAGGGCTATGTCGTTCGAAATTCAGCCCGAAGGGAAGGCGTGATGACAGGATCTTGATTTCTCGATCTAGGTCAGCACCCAGTTGTGGGTCTTTGGCCTTCGCTTTAGCAATTAAATCAGTCAGCCTGGACATATATTCCTTTTTTCTTATCAATTCTGAGCAATGCAAGTTCTGAACGTTCGGTTCGTAGGAACTCCCAATACGTTGATCCATTGACGGAATCAGAACATTGAAAAATTGGCTGTAATACTAACATTAATCAACGACTTCATCGATCCTAAAACCGAGTGTCACAGGTTAATACCAGCATGTCTGTAGCCCGGTTCTCGTTATCTAAGTGACATCAGACAATCCAAATAATTTCAAACATATATCACCCCATCGAGCACAGCCACTCATACGGCGATCCTACTGGTTCTCCCTTGTTGTTTCATTTTCTGAGTGGGTAAAACTATTTAATAAACAATAAAATCTTAACACCATCAGTAGGGAAGTGGCCGCTCTGCCCACACTATGCTCATGTTAAAATCATGGTTGCTCATGTGACAGACCAAGTGAAGCTGTTGTTTGGCCTCTCCCCAACAAGTAGAGCAATTCAAGTGTAATTATTCTGCCAGCAGGCTTCCTCAATACTGTAAATACCGGCCCCGCAGGTAGTGCAGCGTTTTTCCCCGCTGTAATGATTAGCGCACCAGACGCAGTACCAGGCCAGCGACATTACCGGGGAATCCGGGGTGTTAAAAAGACTGCATAATGTTCTGTTGCGTATCTCCGCTTTCACTGCCGGGTCAATATGCGCACAGCTCATCAACGTATTGGCAGCTACTGTCCTCTGGTCATGTTCGAACCAGGGTGAGTCAGCGTGCGTGCCAATATGGAAGATGAGTCGACAGCCACAGGATACGCAGCTCCATACCTGTCCAGGCATGTTCGCCGCTTCACTGGTTGTCACAAAATGTCCACGGTGGTCACTGGCGAGGTAGCACTTCAGCATACGAATTTCGGCGTGCTGATTCTCACTGGTGATGGTCTTAAAATTCATCGGACTGACTCCTTACCACCATACGACATGCAGGCAGGTACCGTCCCGGAACGAGATGGCTGTCTGTGTGGAGGATGGTGGGTTACAAGTTGCTTATGGATGACTGGAACTGATGGTTCAGGGCTTTCGGCTGCAAATGGGGCAGGGTTTCACGCCGCAATAGCGCCGTTCGCAACGTTCGCACTGCCAGCGGAGTGTTATGCAGTTAGCTACTTTACGGGAATGACATTTCCCTGTGGGCGAGGGCTTTATATTCAGGCTCCCCGCGAGTCTGCAATACGCTGTTGCATCCAGCTTTCTACTTCGCTTTTATACCAACGGGAACTCCGTCCCAGCTTGATGGGTTTCGGGAATTCGCCATCCTGAATAAGCTTGTAGAACCACTTGTCGGTCATACCTGTGTATGTGGTGATGTATACCATGTCGATAAGTGGGTCTTCTGCGCAAAGAATGGGGTAAATGGCTGTAGTCATGGAATCTCTCCCTCTGAAAATGAATGACGGGAGGAGTCCGGCGTGGTTGAGTTCTATTGCACGCCAGTACTCCTTCAGAGGATAGGGATTGCCAGTAAAAAAAATACCGTGTTACAGCCAGAACGAAGGTGTAGCCAGCCTACCCCTGGCTGGCACCCATGGAACGTGTATCAGCGGAGTAATGTTTTGTCCGCTCTTTTGCCAGGTAACTTGCACGGAAGACCAGGTCTTCGTACTGCTGATAAAATACAGGTTTGTCACGCTCAAGAATGTAAGAGCCACTTTCCGGGAAATGGACCAGGCGGCTGTATTCGGGATAATCGGTTAACCCCAGTGCGCTCAGCCAGGCTTCGTGTATCATGTTCCACAGGCTGCTGTATCCCGCCGATCCCAGAGACCGGAATAAGTCTTTATTGAAGAACAGTAGCGCGTGGTAGTGACTGTGCAGAGCCGTTTCAGTTTCCCTGACCCAGAAATAACGTAACTTGCAAGAACAATCCCGCAGGCCTCTCAAACAACGTTGTTGACGATAATGGCCGATCTTTGCTGTCAGGGAGCGAGTAAAACGCGCCATGACGTTAGATGAGGTATTAGGGTGACAGCAGATACTGTCGTCTGCTGCCCATTCAGGGGAAAAGTGTAAATCTACCCTCAGGGCAAAGGTTCGTGGATACTCAGCTATAGCACAAGCCATGACATTCTCCAGCCGTTCTAAATAGCGTGAATTAAACGGGGAATGACGATGGTCCAGTAATGCTTTATTAAACATAGCGTAACTCCTAGTATTATTTGGAAATAGGTGGACTATCAAAGAAAGCGCATGGTAATGTTCGCAGGTAGTCAGCGGAGGCCGCCTGCGCGTAGTACATACAAATGGTGAATCAGGTATTTAATTACATTGTTTAACAGGCTTGTTATAGAAATAAACTTGCGCGCTTATTAAAGACTTTGCATAGTTGGTTGGCTATTAATTACATTGTTCGTGGCTTGATTTTTATCGGGCTTTTAGGTATCGAGAGACATAACCATGACTACAATGAGAAATCATTTGATATTCCCTATGATATCATTTCATTGGCAATAAAGATAATGGTTGAACAGTGACTCGTATCAACTAACAAGTGTATACTTATTGGAAAGGGTGTGGTGGGATTTAATATTGTGAGAGGTTATGTTATAAATAGATTGTAATTGAATATGTATTAGTCACCATGATATAACTTAATCTCACCTAAGAGTGGTAATGATGCATGCCTTAATCAGAAAAGACATATATTACTATTACCAACACAAGAAGCTAAACTCTCAAAGGTAAAAACAGGTCTTACACGATAGTTTTTGTATTTTTAACAGAACAGCATCACTCTCAAGTTAGTCAGTCTGCTATACAGCATTTTTTGTCACTTCAGAACAGTTATCTATCGAGTTTCACTGGGAGTGCTTACGACCTGTCTAAGACGATGACAAGTTCATGGCGGGAGTAACAACTGAGGGCGGTTTCGCGTTAATTCCCTGGTATTCTTGTCGCATATCTGTTTGTCAGTCTGGTAAAAAATAACATATCAAGTTCCACGCCTGCCATGGAATAATCGTTGTCCTTTCTGCACGGGTCCTCAATGAGCCGGTATAACAAACCACCCTGCATCTCTGCCCTAAATACCAGACCGGGGCCTCCAGCGCCATCCTTTTTATCCGGTACCTTACCATGCAGAATCCGAAACTGCCTGCGAGCATGAACAATCCCCACCATGCACAGCAGATAAACCGCATAAACCCAGTATGCAGCTATAGTACATTTCACTCCTTATTCTCAATGATTATTTCTACAAGTCATGCCATTTTTTTACCACAACAAATGTTACTTTATTGCATGGCTATGTTATAAGGTCATAGTGACTTATGGTCCTGTTGCCCGTTGAAAAGGAAACCAGATGAAGGCTTACAACATGATGGACGATTTCAGGTTCCTCTACCCCAGGAAATCTGACATGCATAAGAACATAAGGCGAGACAGAGGACATCTGAACATGTTGGTAAATACTTGGTGTCTTTTTTATAATGACAGCGTTAGAGAAAAAGCCATAGATCTCATTACTGAATTAAATTATTACTATGAGGGGATTACTGATGGCGAGATCATGTTCTCTGATGAATGCTCTCCTGAATATAAAGAACAAATCATTGCAGTAACAAGGCAGTGTATCTATAAAAAAATGTCGGCATACCGAAGACTGAGAGACTATCATCACGAAGTGCTAAGATCTCATCCCAAAGCAGGGTATGTTTGCTTTTCTCTGGATATTGATAAAAACACACACAACTACCTGACGACCGATGTCCATAATAACCTCATTAAGGATTTGGTAAAGAAATTCACTAATAACTTTAAATCCCTGACGTTGTATTCACACGTAGCAGCATATTTCTGGGTTCTCCTTCGACGCCGTGATGGATACCCCTATCTTCATTTCACCCTCTACTTCAAAGAAAAAGATTTCAACCATGTGGTTGGATTATCGATAAACAAAACATGGTTGAATGTTCTGGAAAAACAAGGTCTCAAAGGAAGTATTCGTTACTTTATAATAACAGAAGATTTTATTGGTCCTCGTTTATCAAAAGGAGGTGTTGCCGGAGACAGGTGCCTCTATGAGGTCAGCCCATACCACGATGACGAAAAAAATGAGTTGTTCATTTATAATGACTATAATGGAGCGGATATACTCCAGGAGATGTCCTCCAATATAAATAAAATTAATAACAAAGTGTTTGAGTTACACCTGTACACACTGTCAAAGCTGACTTTTGTTTTTCCTGGAAAAAACAAAAGTCAGGGGTTCTCGAAAATAAAGAAATAAGCCAGATTTTGATTCATCACCCGAAGAGTATGCTGGCGCATATTCAGCCCTGCAGTTCACATTACCGGTAGCATTCCACCAGCTATCGTCTGTTGATACACATAGTAACGTGTGATGCCCACCATAAACAAAAACCTACATAATCTGTCTCCTCCTGCTTTTCAGTAAATTTTGAGATACATACCATCCTCCTGAAGCGAAGCCCGACTGTCGATAAACCCTGTGGGGCTTTTCGATAAATATCTTTGTTTAACTACGATCGATTTTGTCGATCGGACCGATCGAATTTCATTGTTATCCCCTTCACCTATGTGGCTATAAAATCCCCATGGGATACTTATGGCTGTTAATGTTCTATTTAAAATCAGATAGATATCTCCTTTCTGGTAGGGGATTCTACAACCAAAGGAGTTTTAATAATGAAAAGAAAAATGATGCACACTTTTCTGCTGGCCTGTTCACTGATACCCGTACTGGCACAGGCCTTCGGTAATCATGAGACATGGAGCAAGGGCTGGGCCCAGGGAGTATCAGAGTTTGTTATCAACGGGGAAGGTCAGTCGCAATTGTCTCTTACCTGCGAGGATTACGGCTCGCAACCGACCACGATCATATTCACTGATGCCAGTGGGCATCAGGTCAGTATGGACGGGGATAAAAACCTTCAGCTCAGCATTGACGATGGAGTACCCATTGATATCAGCGAATCTGAGAGTCGGGTGGGTGGTAACAACCTGGCGCAGGCCTGGGCTCAGTTACGTAATGGCAAACAGGTCTCAGTGACAGGAGACGGTGTTAAGTCTGCCATTTTCACGCTAGCCGGGGCGGCTAAGGTACTACCGGCATTCGGGACACACGGTTGCGTGGGTAAAGATGCACTCTAGCCTGCATCTGAGTTTGACGCCTGTTGATTACGTTATTTTAAAAAGGAACAGATTATGAAATTTAAACACATGCTGGTGCCCGCACTGCTTGCACTCTCAGCTCATACGCTGGCAGAGCCAGCGCCGACCATCAAAGTGGAGACTAGTAATCAGGTTCATCCTGCCGGAACACGCTATGTCACGGTCGTTGTCACCTCGCTGGATGATAGTATCAAAGTTGAAAAGATAGATGTGAACCGGGGTAACTGTCGTATTGATAACCAGAAGTACCTATATTCCAGCAATAAGGAAACTATTCTGCCCGCCTCCTTGCGCTACGGGGAGTCCGTCAAAGTAAATTTTTATAATAACTGCGTTGCTTCAGAAGTCGTCGTCACTACTGACAAGGGGGGATGGCGTTACACCTACCACTGAGCCACTTTCCTATATCAGCTTCCTCAAATAAATCTTCACTCCACCAGAGGGCTGCCGCCAGGCAGTCCGGAGCAAACCCTATGATCTTTCTGAAAATGCTGGTGACGGCCCTGAGCCAGGCACTTACCTGGTGCGGCGGGCATCAGGCCCGGCAGTTTATTGAAATTCGCCTGCGTCAGGCAGGCTACGATGACAACAGTATTGATAAAGCCCGGGAAGCGGTCACGTTGCTGGTCACTGCACTTATCACCGCCCTGATGGCGCAGATACTGAAGATTCTGGATACGCTGTAGTCCTGCCCGCCATAGCCCTCCCACAGTGAACAACATATCTGCCCCTGCCTCCTCACGGAGCAGGGGCTTTTGCTTTTATGCCTTCAGATTAATCAGATGAGGAATCAACTATGCGATTAGCCAGCCGTTTTGGTCGGGTGAACCAGATTCGCCGTGACCGTCCCTTAACCCGCGAAGAACTGATGCAGCATGTCCCCAGCGTCTTCGGGGAAGACAAGCACGACTCCAGAAGCGAAAAGTACACCTACATACCCACCATTACCCTGCTGGAGAACCTTAAACGTGAAGGGTTCCAGCCATTCTTTGCCTGTCAGTCACGAGTGCGCGACCAGAGCCGACGGGAACATACAAAGCATATGCTGCGCCTGCGTCGTGCCGGTCAGATAAACGGTCAGCAGGTACCGGAAATCATCATTCTGAATTCGCACGATGGCGCATCAAGTTTTCAGTTGCTGCCGGGGATATTCCGAAGCGTCTGCACCAATTCGCTCGTTTGCGGACAGTCGTTTGGCGAGATCCGCGTGCCACACAGGGGCGACGTTGTCGGGAAGGTGATTGAGGGGGCCTATGAGGTTCTCAGCGTCTTTGAGCGGGTGGAAGAGAAACGTGACGCCATGCAGTCCGTGCAACTCCCGTCACCCGCACAACATGCACTGGCTAAAGCGGCGCTCACATATCGTTTTGGGGAAGAGTACCAGCCAGTGACTGAATCGCAAATTCTTGCACCTCGCCGCTGGCAGGACGAGAGCGATGACCTGTGGACCACTTACCAGCGCATCCAGGAAAACCTGCTGAAAGGCGGACTAAGTGGCCGTACCGCGCAGGGGAAACGTACCCACACCCGCCCAGTAAACGGGATTGATGGCGACATTAAGTTAAACCGTGCGCTCTGGGTGATGGCGGAGAACATGCTGAACCTGTTGGACAGGTAATCACCCGCGCCCCGCCACCGAAATCAATCCCCGGCCCGAGACCTCCATTCGACATCTACATGCATAAGGAAAAATTAACATGACCGATATTATTAATGTCTACGATAACAATCAGATACCTCACCAGGCTGGCGATAACGGTTCTGCACCTGCTCTGGCTGCCACGCCTGTGCTGGACGAACAGCGTGTGGAATTCTGGCCGCAGTACTTTGGCAACATTCCACAGTGGATAACCCTTGAACCGCAGGTCTTTGCGTGGATGGACCGGTTCTGCGCTGACTACAGCGGCGGTATCTGGAGTTTTTATTCTCTCAGCAACGGCGGGGCCTTCATGGTTCCGGAAACGGACAACGATGCCTTCTGGTCGCTGTTCAACACTATGAATGGCAACGCCGCAGACATGAGCGCCGAAGCCGCCGGGATTGCAGTCTGTCTTGTCGCTTACAGTCATCACGCTTGCCGCACGGAATGCGACGCCATGACGGAACATTACTGGCGTCTGCGTGACTATGCGCTGAACCACGCAGAATGCAGCGCCATCATGCGCATTATCGACTGAGCGTCCTGCCATGCCGTATGAACTGTCTCACCTGAATGCCCTGTGGGATGCGCTGGGGAAAACAACGGTCAGGGATGAGGACGGTGACGTTGTGACCGACGACCCCTTCCTGCATTTCCCGACGGGTACCCCTCTCTTCCATATCTGGTCATGGTTTGAATCCCTGCACGACGGGTTCGTCGTTGCCGTGAAACTGTACAACACATCCCCTCCCGACACGTCAACAGACAGGAAAAGCAAATGAATGCCACCACTTGTTCCCCTGATCGCGGGGGAATATCTCCCGCAGCACAGCGCACCATCAGACGCGCACTGACCTTACTGGAACGCCAGTTACGCGAACCCGGCGAGGCATTCACCTCCAGCCAGTCGGTCCGCGACTGGCTCCGTCTGCAGCTCGCCACGCTGGAGCGTGAAGTCTTCATGGTGCTCTTCCTTGATAACCAGCATCGGCTTATTGCTCATGAAACGCTCTTCACTGGCACCATCAACCATACGCAGGTACATCCCCGTGAAGTGATAAAGGCAGCACTGAAATACAACGCGGCTGCCATTGTGCTTTCACACAATCATCCGTCAGGTTATGCGGAACCCGGCCATGCCGACCGACTGCTCACTGACCATCTGAAGCAGGCACTTAAACTCGTGGATATCTGCCTGCTGGACCACCTGGTCGTGGGAGGCATGGACATCGTCTCGTTTGCCGAGCGTGGCTGGCTTTAGGGAGAGAATAATGATGAGAATCATCAGTAAACGTCAGGCAATGGCGATATACCGCCAGCATTCTGAGTCCCGGCTGTTTCGCTTCTGTACCGGGAAATATAAGTGGTCCGGCAGTATCTGCCATTACCACGGCAGGGAAGTGCAGGATATCCGGGGTGTGCTGGCCGTGTTTGCTGAACGCCGACAGGACCGCAACGGTCCGTATGTGATCCTGCGCAGCGTCACCCTGAATTAACGCACCGTTAAGGAGTACTTATATGCAGAAAGCAACCCGTGTCATCAACCATAACATCGCGGAACCCTGGTGGGGCCTCAGACGCAACATCACGCCGTGTTTTGGTGCCCGGCTGGTACAGAAGGGGAACCACCTGCATTACCTTGCTGACCGCGCCAGCATTGCCGGGACATTTAATGACGCAGATTTACGCCATCTGGACCAGGCATTTCCGGTACTGATGAAACAGATGGAGCTCATGCTGACCAGCAGCGAACTCACGCCCCACATTCAGCGCTGCATTACGCTCCACGCAAAAGGGCTGATATGTGAGGCCGATACGCTCGGCTCCTGTGGCTATTTGTATATCGTAATTTATCCGACATCTGCAACAACCGCATAAACCACAGACACTTTTCCTTAGTCAAACCAACCAACAAAGAGCGCAAACCATGCAAACACAATCCCGACCCCCTCAAAGGGCGGCCTCGCCACTTCTGTCGTTAATAGAAATCTGGCAAAAATTACTGGAGTATCTGCTGAAACAACACTACGGTCTGATGCTGAATGACACGCCGTTTGGCAACGACGAAGTGATCCAGAAGCACATTGAAGCGGGCATCTCACTGTGTGACGCGGTGAATTTTATCGTGGAAAAGTACGACCTGGTGCGTACTGACCGTCACGGTTTCAGCGTTAAAGAGCAGTCTCCGTTTATCGGCAGCATTGATATGCTCCGCGCCAGGAAGGCTACCGGGCTGATGACACGCAAGGGATATAAAACCGTTACTGACATCACAGGTGGCAGATCCAGCAGAGGGAAATAATGACGTTAGCTCTGATAGCTGACGCCGACACCGTCAGCTATCAGCCCCTCAGGCACCAGCACAACGACTGGTGCTTTTACCAAATCATCAACAGTTGATACAGGTGTTCGCTCAGACAGCTCGTATGGCGGTAACACCTTAACGGAGATATCTGTCTGCAGTAGAGGAGGGTACGGCAGGACGCCGCCAGAACATCGGGAGTCATATCGTCTGTCAGAAGGGAGCTTAATTCCGGGGCGTTCAGTAAAATGAAACACTTCTCCGGGAGCATGCCACCGGCATTCCCTTTCGGAAAATAACCGCCCAGATAAAGTAAGACGGCCAGCAGCCGGAACTGTCGGGTGAGTACCGCTTCAGTGTCCCGGTAATGTGCGGCTATCCACAGGCATTCCCGCAGCATAAATCGCCGGGTCCGTTGGGTGAGGTCACCGCCTTTGTCATACCAGCGTTCGACGATATCCCTGGCAGAGCGAATGGAGTCATTACCCGTTGTCGCAGTTTGCCACGACCGTGCCAGAAGCGTCGAGATATCCATGGATTAACGTCGCGCCTGCGAAACGGCTGCGGGAGTATTGCGGACACCAGGCAGATAAATATTGCGAACCAGCTTCAGGAGGAAAAAGACATCGCTCAGGTTGCTCACGCCGGGTACCAGATGGCGAAAGGCTATCCGCACACGAAAACGCGCCCGAACCGCCTGCCGGTCATTCACCCTGCGCCGGTACAGGCCCAGAAAGTGACGGCTTTCCACCAGCGCATGCCTGACCAGCGCTCGTCTGACAGACCGGTACAGCGTCTGTGTACTGAGTGCCAGAATATCTGCAATCACATCGCTATAGCTGAACGCGCGGATATCGTAATAATCCGGGCGGTGGGTAATTGACGCCGGGTTATTCACCCAGAAGTAATCCTGTCTGTCAGAGAAATAAAACCGGCCATCTGCGGCGGCAAGCTCTATCGTCCAGAGAATATCCTTGTGGCTTTTCCCTTCCTGGAATCTCAGGTCATGCTCGCGGATATACGCTGAACGGATTATCTGCAGCCACAGGTAATGCGGCCACTCCCTCTGACTGACGCAATGGCGTATCCAGTGTTGCCCCGTCAGCGTCTGGCCGTAAGGCTGTCTGCGGTGAACGGTATGCCGCAGATGTCCGGCGCTGTCTGTATGCCGGGCATTGAAAAGGACGACATCGGCCCGTGCTTCGCGGGCTGTGCGCAGCCGCTCCTGCAGAAAATCTGCCGAAACCCGGTCATCCGCATCCAGGAACACCACCCATTCGCCACGGTGAATCGCCAGTGCAGCATTACGGGCAGCATACACACCCTGATTTTCCTGACGAATGAGAATAAGCCGTTCATCTGTAATGGCGCTGAGTACCGTCCATGTTTCGTCGGTTGAACCGTCATTCACAACAATGATTTCAGCACTGAGCGTTGTTTCGCCAAGCAGTGCATGGACCAGAGCTCCGATGCTGTCAGCTGCATTGAAGGCAGGAATGATGACGCTGATATCGATGTTGATTTTCATTGCACTAAGGGAATGTAAACAGAGGAAAGGTTCAGAGTTGTCACCCCATAAGGGGCAATAACCTGCCGGGTATGAAACATTATCAGGAAGAGCGTTCAGGTGATTTCCGTGCTGGTGTGGATACCACTCGTTTTTCTCTGATTTCCTGGTTAACCACCATCAGACAGTCATCGCAGAATTCTTTATCCAGCCCGAAAATCCGGTCCAGAACGCCTCTTTTCTTGTTACATCTGGCACATCTTTTCATTCCATCACCTGCTGTCGCATTCCCATGCCGTGCCCGCAGGACAAAAGAAGGCCGCCCGCCAGAAGACAGGAAATAAATTAATAAACAATACGTTAAATGAGTTTTTTGGAATTTAGCACAGGCAGTGCCGGGGCTGATAATTCATTTTGCAGATCAATTTTTATCAATCGATCGGTTTAATCGATCATCTTTTTCACTCTGCGTTAAACACCATCCGTGTTCCTACACACCATACTCCGGTAAGAAAGTGCTTTTACATTAACGAATATTGCCTTCCGATATTAAACTCATTTTTGTGTTTTTTACTCTTTTGTGTGTTTTAATGGCATCCATTACTTCTTAGTAGTAGGAATGTCATCTTGCAAAACAAAATCAAAGAACTTCGTACCCAACTATCAATCACTCAACGTGAGTTGGCAGATATGGTTGGTACCAGCCAACAGCAGATCCAGCGTATCGAAACAGGGAAGGTTGCGGCCAAGTTGGGACTGGCGCAAGCAATCAGCGCGGTCTTAAAAAAGCCATTGAGCGCTGTTTTTCCAGATAGCGATAAATTGCTGAAGAAACTACGCAATCAAGGTAGCCGTAGTGACGATGAGCTGGAAAATATCGCGGCTAATGGCATTGAAATGGATGGCTGCATTTGGACGGTGAAACTCTGGCTACGAGGGCAACAAGCTTATTTGCTGTTACCTATTTCCCCAGCTGATAAGCGTCGTTTTTACTCACACTTTCAGGAAAGTGTAGCGCCAGACCGTGAGCTTTTTTTTGTTTTTGACTCTGAGCGGCATCGTTACGCTTTAAATTCCCGAGAGGTGATTTTTCACCAATTCTTGTTTGATGGTTTTGCACCTGCTCCTGATGATGAGGACAGTGAAGGAAGCTATGGGAATGTTCATATCACCATGGTGAACGGTGGACCAGTTATTGGGCTGTACTGTGAGCCTGAGGTTTCGGACGACGACGAAATCGATGATATTGGTCAAATGAATGCATTTTTTGACATTCTTGAATCAGAGCCGGAATCAACAGAGCGATATCAGTTAACCGACATAGATGGAGAAGATGCTTTCATCCGTATTGGCTCTATTGCGATGGTCCGAATAGATCTTGATGCTTTGGAGTCTGTCGAGGAAGATGATTCATAACAGATTTCGGCATCTTAAATCTGTTGTATTAGCTCAGACTTGGTCTGACCGTTTTCACTGGCAGCACACAATCAAATTTGACAGTCTGCTTTGATCGAAGAGCAGAAGTCCGTAGTTGAGTCACCATGAAACTTGCTAACAATGCCGTGTGTCAATCAACTGGGAACAGGTCAACCATGGTCTGGCTAAAGTGGATCGGTAATATGCAAATTTATTTAGGTAGAAGTAATAAAAAGATCACCGGAATTCTATAATGTCTGTTCTTGTCTAAGGGCGGTTCCTTGAACCGCCTGCGATTTGGCTACGGTAGACTTATTGAGAATTTGCAGACCACCATGGCGAAGGTCGTCGGTGCCAGCTACGGGGAAAGGGAGATCATCTTGTTCGTAAATATTGACTTCGACAATCAATCGGCAGTTGCCAGTATTTCGTTGGAAGGTTGGGCTCAGCCGCTTGTCGAATTCCTCGCACAGTATTTTACCATCCACAAAGACATGCTCCATCTGGACTACTCCCACCTATCAACTGAGTACCCCAGTGTTCCGGTTAGGAATTGGATATGTAGTTCGCAAACAGAGCGTGAGCACTTTATGTTCGAATTCGAGAACGCGGCACAGCAGGGGCAGATAGCGCTGACCTTAAAAATTCTCGGACACGGATCCACGGGGATCGAGAAGTCGTCCTCTATCTTGGACCCAAATTCTTACCGGCGTGCTCAGGATACTTTCTGGGATGGCATACTTAATGATAATCCCCCGGGCTTACGTAAAATCATTTTGGCGGAAATCGAGCCACGTGCGATTTGGGTGGACTGGTTGCTCGCTGACCGTTCATATACTCGGTATAAATATTTGGACGATCAGGAGATCATGAAGGCGTTGGTGGTCAATACGTCCGAGGAAGATTGCATCAATGTCCTTCAACTAGTCGACCCTCATCAGGGGGCGAATAATTGGGCTTTCGATCAACTGGTCAAGCAGCATTGGCAGCGTGTATGCGGCTACCTGGAAAAACATATCGACATGTCGTCGGGCTATCCAAGCGACAGAAGGCTTGAGCTCGTCTTCTCTCTATTTGCGAATTCGCCGACAGTGCAGACGTCCCGGTGGGCTTGCGAACAAGTTTTTGAACGAGCAGATCCGTCAGTCTTTCCTGAGCTAATCCAACATTGCCGCACGATATTTCCGGAGGATGTACGTAATCTGTTCCTGCGCTGGAACATCCGTTCGCAGAAAGAGAAGAAAGACAATATCAAGGAGTGCGTTGCCAAAGCCTTCTCGAGGCTTGCTACATTGTACGTGGATACCATACCCTCGGACCTCGCGCTTGCGGCGGCTTGGCACGAGTTTGGAGACCCAGCGCTGTCTAGCCAGCAAAGCGTCGCTGCCAGCCTCAGAGAATTGCCATCTCTGGAGAGGGGTCGAGAAACGCTGTGGACACAACTAGGCCCGGCCGCCCGTGAGGCCTGGCGACAGGATCTGTTCGATCAGGTGAATGAGGAACCTGAATTAGCCCAGGGGCTCCTCAATTTTGCTTGCCTTTGGCTCGAGCAGACGGCATTCGCCGAAGTCGAGCCAGTGCTTTTGCGATTGATGGATGACGAGGAACATCTGGCGTTTGCGAATCGGCTTGTCGGCACTGATGTAAGGCAACTGCAACTGAGGTGCAAGGGACTACTGCGGTCCAAGCAGGGTTCACTGGACCTAGAGGGGCCGGTAGGCCGGGGCGAGGGAGCCACTGAGTTGCCTAGCGTAGGAGCCCAAACTTGGCTGAGCGACCCTTCCGTGGAGCAAGTCATCTATAGGGCGCTTAGCCAGATTGAGGAAGAATTTTGTCGCGAATATTCGGAGACCTGGGGAGAGGACGAGGAGGCCCATACGGCGCGCCTCCTGACTCTGACGAAGGAGGCGATTGGCAACGTAAGCAGCCAGTTGCGCCAGCTCTCGGTTACGACGCGGGCGAGGTATCCGAGCCTGACAGTGAAGGTGCGTCAACCCAGCAAGCGGGAGGAAGGGGCGAACACACCAGCCGGTGCCCCGCTGGGGGCAGACGTGCTGTTCCTGAGCCGTATCGTGGAAAAGGGGGAAACAGTGATTCAGCGTGCGACCCTTATGCAGGTGAAAAAGCGCAGAGGCACTGATTCGGGGCGGGGGTTCAGTTCAAGGGTAGGCATCGACCTGAAGCAGTGCGAGGACATACTCAAGCAGTCAGAACACGCCTACTATCTGTTCGCGACTCCGGCCTCGCCTCGCCCGGTTCTCTGGGTTGCCCCAGCTCGGCTCGTTAGGAATTTGACCCAGTTGCACACGAGCAAAACCTCAGTTTCGGCGATGCAGGTGCGGGACGCCAGCTGCTCCTACGCGGATTTTTTTCTGCACGAGCTTGTTGGCCTGTGGGCTGGCGACGAGCATGAGGACATCATCGCCGTCGCCAACGGCGTTCCTCGGCTTGGGCGAACACCTCGCCACATTGTTGAAATCGAGGTTCGCCGCCAATCTGATTAATGCTTCGGGGAGAAATCATGCTCCAACTATAGGGCAGGATCATCTACCGAGGCAGGGTTAGTCCAGTCTAATTGACCTACACCCCGTTGATTACCACAGATTGTTCTCATTAACGTCCGCTCCTGGCACAGCGCTGCCTGTCAGATTAGGTTGAGATCTGTGCCATAACGGTGTCAGAGCAAATCTGAGCTAATACAACTCAGCCATGTTTGTCCGGGTTCGATGCCGAAAAACAATGAATTTACTTGTTGGTATCTGTGTTGGTATAAGATGAAAGTGTTTTTTAATAGCTATTTTAAATCATGAGGTTGAATGTTATGTGCGAGTCCGGCCTTCGCACCATCAGTACTTCTAGGATCATTCTAGAAATTTCAATTATCCTTTAAAAATCAATGCATTTGTCGTTTTTACGCCCTGAGTCGTCCAAGATAGTCCATTGAAATCCGGATGTCATTGGGGGCATCTTAACTTCGATTAGAAATGTGCCCCAAATGAAGCTTAACGTCAGACAGATCGAGGCCGCTAAGCCAAAAGAGAAAACCTACAAATTGGCCGATGGTAGCTGTTTTTATCTCGAAGTTTCGGGCAAGAGTTCTAAATACAGGCGCATGAAGTTCAGACGCTCCTCTCAAAAAAAAAGATCGCCTCGCAAAAAATATGTCTTCTTTAATGGCGCGCAATGCTCTTCCCGCCAAGCCTGCCTGCTTAAGGTGCCGCTTTGTTCGTCTGACAGGCGTCATAGGCCTGCTGTAAGGTCAGGGTGGTCACGGGTTGTCTCTCCTGATTAGTGGCGGAACGGCGAGCTGTAGCAGCCTTTTACCCGACGGGGTGCCACGGGGGCTGTCGGCAACGGCGCGGGTTTCTCATAGATGACCGGAGAACGTATCACTTCAAAAATCGACTCATGCGTTTTAAATGTCGCCGAGCAGTGCATATTCTGACACTGCAGGTAACTTTCTTTGACGCTCTCAGACATATAGCGGCTGGTGCGAACGTGGGCCGCCGTGCGGCAGAAAGGGCATCGCATCATGACAATAGCCCCCGTGCTTTCAGGTCAGCTTCACATTCCCGCATTTTTTCCTGCCAGACTTTCCGCTGAACGGGCGTGGCCGCAACGTCATGCTTGCTATGCGGCAGCGTGGAGGCCGACAGCCTTGTTCTGAACAGCACCGATTCATCGGTCAGACGGATATCGCAGCCCTTTACGGCCTGATCAATCCACGCTTTCATCTGGCTAATAGCCGCCGCGGATTCATCTATGCGTCGGGCATTAGTTAGAGAGAGGCGCTTCTCTGACTGTCTCAAGTTGTTCCATTGCAGGTTTAAGGTAGTCGGGAAAAACTGCGGTTTGAGTGATGTCAGGTCATCGACATCACTTATATCTGCACCTGACAGGACTGGTTACTACTGGCAGTGGTTATCGTTTTCTTCGACCGTAACGTTGTCGGCTGGTCGATGAAGCACACTCTCTGATGCTAACTGGTTCTCGGCGAGATGATGATGGCCGTCTGGAGTCGAAAACCGGACGGCGAGGTCATCGTTCGGAGGACTTTGAACGCGCCTCGCCGTGAGGACAGTATTCGTCTACCGCGTGGGAACAGCCCAGTTTATGGGGTAAATTAACTTATAGCTTAGAAAGTGAATTATTTTTAGATAATTAAACTGTTTGTTCCATTCCCTTCGCCGCAACAGCGTTACCAATTTCTCAAGCGTTTAAGTTACAATTCAGTTAACAGGTCTAATGTTCTTGTTACTTTTTTATCGCTTTATTAACAGGGGGGACACCCTCGGTCTTACCTTTCTTATCCAGCGTGTGCGCTTAATTGAAGAGCGTCAGGATATTGTCAGCGTCGCTATCAAAAAATGAACTAACTATTGTAATTTTATATTTTCAAAAAATTAACAATTCAATAATTATACATTTTTCTATATTTTTTCACTATATGAATGTTGTACAAAAAAGGACATATGTTTTGTATTGTTTTTCATTCACCGAAATTATAATTATGCTCGGTTAAAGGAATTGATTAATCAATGTTCTTATATTGATTAACTTTTTGGTCTTCACGAGTAAGGATTTTTGTATGAAAACAAGATTTAATGGCGGCATGAAACTTTTGACTTTACTGGTAGCTTTTTCTGGTATCACACATACAGCTCTAGCGGCTGATGGAACAGTGAAGTTTAAAGGTAATATACTTGATACAGCATGTACAGTTGATTCTGGAAGCGCAGATCAAACAGTAACATTAGGTGATGTAGCGAAAGCAGCTTTTAAAGCAAAAGATGATACTGCTGCACCAACTAAGTTTAGTATTAAGCTGACTGCGTGTCCAACTGGTACTGTCAATGTGAAATTTGATGGAGTCAGCGATCCCGCGAATCTAGATTTGCTTAAACTTGATACAGGACAAACTGCTACTGGTGTCGCAATCCAAATTACAGATGCACAGAACAATCTGATTAAATTACACGAATCGAATTCACTTTCAGCCGTTACAGTTGCAACGGATAAAACAGCGACCATGAACTTTATTGCACGTTATCAGGCTACCAGCGCGACTGTTGGCTCTGGTACTGCTAATGCGACAAGTCAGTTTACGGTTATTTATAACTGATATGAGGATATGGGTATTTATTACTAATAAATACCCATATAGTTTTTAAATGTTTTTTGATAATAAAGTGTTTTTTAGGAGGCTCACTTTTATGAATATGAGAATTACTACTCTATTATTTTCGTTAGGCCTCTTTACTGCTAGCGTTCAAGCTGGGGTAATCGTTGGGGGAACGCGCATTGTCTACAATGGTAGTGCAAGAGAAGTTTCGCTATCGGTAAAAAACGCTGATAAATCCCCTTACCTTATTCAGGCATGGGCTGACGACAATGGCGCTGATGGTAAAGTTAAATCAGCAAATAAACCTCCTTTTGTTGCAACACCACCTCTTTTCCGTCTTGACGAAGGGACAGAGAATTTGATTCGTATAATCAGGACTGGGGGAGATTTCCCTCAAGATCGCGAGTCAGTATATTGGATGAACATAAAGTCTATCCCTTCAGTAGCACGTAATAACGATAAGAATGTATTGCAAATATCCGTAAAAACACGGATTAAGCTATTTTATCGTCCAGATGGAATACAATCACCAACCGAAGATGATTTTAATAAAGTATCATTTAAGCGAAGCCAGGGCAAGGTTGAGGTTATCAACCCTACACCCTATTACATAAGCTTTTATACTTTAAAAGTAGGTGGGGTTTTATTAGACACAACTAATGTAATGGTTCCCCCAAAGGCTAGTGCGACTTACAACTATGCTGGTGGCAAAAGTTCAAGCGATAAGGTCGCCTGGCAGTTTATTAATGATTATGGTGGAAATAGTAAAGTCATTTGGTCCCAGCTGAGATAAGTTTTTAGAAGATTATATTGGTAATATTTATAATTTTCTAGAGCAAATAAAGTATGATTTCTTTAATCTTTAAAAGAAAATTAAATCGTCTCTCTGGTTTTGTTTGCCAACGTCCTTTGCTATTTCATCCAAAAGTAAGCTTAATACACGTTGGTGTCACACTAACTTTATTTCTATTCGCGAAACAAAGTTTAGCGGAAGAGATTTTTTTCAATCCTAATGCTCTGGAAATTGATAATCCCAATACAACTCCGATCGATTTATCTCGCTTTTCAACTAAGGGCGGCCAAGCTCCAGGTACTTATCGCGTTGATATTTATATTAATAGCGAGCTTCAAGAAACCCGTGATGTAGAGTTTGTTGAGGGAACGACAGGTAAACTGATGCCAAAGCTCACGTTAGGGCAATATAGACGATGGGGTGTTGCCATAGACTCCGCTGCTGAGCTAAAAGATGTGGCTGAGGATAAAGTAATTACAGATCTGAGTAGCTATATTCCCTCAGCAAAAATAATATTCGATTTTCAACATCAGATATTAAAAATTTCTGTTCCACAGGCGTTGATGAGAACAACTGCTCAGGGAACAATTGATCCCCAATATTGGGATGAAGGCGTTACTGCGTTGTTGCTGAGTTACGGTTTGAGTGGATCAAGAGAGTGGCATAGTCAGGGGGTTAATGACAATTATTTTCTTAATTTGCATAGCGGTTTTAACATCGGTGGTTGGCGTCTGCGTAACTACAGCACTGCTATGCTTAATAAAAACAGCGATAATACTGGAAATAATAACGAGGCATCGAATGAAAATAATCACCTTAATTGGGATTCAATTGATACCTACATACAACATGATATCCCTTCAATAAAGGGGCAATTCATCGCGGGTGAAAGCTATACACCTTCTGATGTTTTCGATAGTCTCCCCTTTCGTGGTGTGCAGATTGGCTCTGATGACAATATGATGCCCGACAGCCTACGGGGATTTGCTCCAACTATACGTGGCATTGCTAATAGTAATGCTCAGGTAACGGTAAAGCAAGACGGAAACGTGATTTATCAAACTTATGTTTCTCCTGGAGCATTTTCGATTAAAGATTTGTATCCGACATCATCAAGTGGTGAGTTACAAATAATAGTTAAAGAATCTGACGGTTCAGAGCATACATTTATACAACCCTTTTCTAATGTTGCTGTAATGCAACGTGAAGGGAATCTCAAGTATGCTGCAATGGTAGGGAAGTATCGTCCTGTTAGTTCTCACGATGATAACTCTTTAATAGAACAGTCAACATTAATTTATGGATTACCTCATGACATGACGGTCTATGGAGGGGTTCAACATTCGCCAAATTATCGATCAGCCGCATTAGGTTTAGGTGTCGGTTTAGGTGATTGGGGTGCCTTCTCAGTGGATGCAACTCAGGCCAATACATCGTTAACGACAAATGAAGGAGATATAAATAAAAAAGGTCAGTCATATCGCTTTCAGTATTCAAAAAGTATTGCCGCTACTGACTCGACAATTAACTTAGCTGGTTATCGTTATTCCACTAAAGGGTTTTACACTCTGCAGGAGTCGCTGGACTACGACCAGCCTGATGATACATATAATAATAACTGGCATGGTAACAAGCGTAGTAAGCTCCAATTAACGTTCTCCCAAAATCTTGTGGGACTTGATTGGGGGTCCTTAGCAATATCAGGGTACCAGCAAGATTATTGGAATGAAGAGGGTTATGAGCGTAATCTTTCGGTAAGCTATAACAACTCTTTTGTAAATGGCATTGCGTGGTCATTAATGTATATGTATACGCAATATACAAATAAAAGTGCAAATACAAGTTCAAATACGCATGCTAATAATAACAAACAAGTTTCGATCAATGTCAGTATCCCATTAGGAAAATGGCTTCCAGGTGCTTATGCTACCACTAGTATGAATAGCGATCTTCATGGTGGCATGTATAGTCAGGCTGGAATTAGTGGTACTGCACTTAAAGATAATAATCTTTCTTATTATATGTCTCAGGGTACGGGAAATAACAATCAAAATTATAATGGTCAGGTGGGGATGGATTATAAGGGAAGCTATGGGGAATTAAATGTAGGTTACAACTATAGTGATAACTCCAGGCAGGTAAATTATGGTGCACAAGGATCTGTAGTGCTCCATCAACATGGTATCACTTTTGGTCAGCCTTTGGTTGGCGATATTTCAGCGCTGGCACTTGTTGAAGCTCCAGGGGCGGACAATGCTAAAGTAAATAATGGCACTGGGCTGAGTACTGACTGGCGTGGCTATACTATTGTACCTTATTTAAATTCCTATAGACGTTCTCGTATAGCCCTTGAACCATCAACATTGAAAGATGATGTTGATATTAAAAATAACGTTACAACTGTTGTACCAACAGCAGGTGCCGTAGTTGCTGCTGCTTTCAAGACTAATGTTGGACATCGAGTGTTAATAACATTTCAACAGGATAAATTTGCAGTGCCATTTGGTGCAATGGTTTCTGTCGATGGTAGTGAAAACCCGGATGTCGGTATTGTGAATGAGAATGGCGAAGTATACCTGAGCGGTCTTCCAGAGCGTGGAAGCATAACCGCAAAGTGGGGTTTAAATAACGAAATGAAATGTCACGCTGATTTTGTATTACCGGCTAGTACCGGTAAAAATAAAAGCAATTATATCGGCTTGCAACAAATCAATGTTATCTGTAAATGAGAAACGTTATGGCATTTTTAAAAATAAAATACAATCTTTATCCGTTATTTATTTTTCTTGTAATATTTTTCGGATATTCACATCATGCGAGTGCAGTTACGGGTTGGTGTACTCCTACAGGCGGCACTCCATATCATTTCGATATCGATTTTACATCTACAATTACCGATCCTTCTCTCGATAGTCCAGGCAAGATTATAGATCCTGTAGATTCGTGGGATTTAGGAACAACGTATAGTATTACATGTGATTGTGATGGTACAAACAGAGCAAGAATGTTTTCGGGGCGCTCAACTCTTACGCAGTATGGAGTTTTTAATAGTAAGGCATATTATAATTTAAATGATAATATGGCTATTGCGACGACTATTTTTGTCGGAGGGAATGGTTATTATACGGTTCCATTCGAAAATATCAGTAATAATTCACCGGATAAAGCCTGTAATACCCCGATTAACACTGCTAACTCCGGCTCAAAAGGAAATGTTTCCTTATATATTAAAAAAGGCTTTGTTGGTTCAATTGATATCCCATCAACTTTAGTAGCATCTATGTATTCAACAAAAGCGACGGGGAGTTATTCTTCTACTCCTATATCTCAAGTATATATCAGTGGGACTATAAGCGTCCCACAGTCATGTAAAATTAATGATGGGCAGATTATAGATATAGATTTAGGCCGGCTGGTAGATACCTCGCTAAAAACTAAGGGAGCGAAACCCGACGGGTATGAAGAAAAAACTGCATCGGTAAACTATAGTTGTACTAATATAGCAGAAGGTATTAAGGTTAAGTTTAGCTTTAATGGTCAGGCCGCGCCTGGGGATTCCAGTTCACTTTTAACCACTAATAGTGATATTGGTGTGCGAATTGAAGATCGTAATGGGGCGATTGTCAGTCCCAATAGTGGAGACTTGCTCACGCAATTTGATGCAAGTACACAAACAGGGAATGCTTTGTTTAAAAGTTATCCGGTTAATGTGTCAGGAAATATGCCAGTTCCGGGTAAATTTACGGCGACAGCCACCGTTATGATGAATCTGGAGTGAATCGCTAAAATGAATCAATTCTTTAAGATCTTCTCTAATTACTTACATATCTGTAAGCCGAGCATTGTTTATAAAAATAGTGTTATTGCGATAATTTTATTTATTCCGCAATTAGTCTATGCTTTAACTGCACTCGAGTCGGTGCCAATTAAATTTCATGGTGAAGTTTTTGCTGCCACATGTGATATTAAAGGCATTGCAGACCAAACAGTAACCCTTGGCGATGTGAGTACAATTGATCTTGCTGAGGCGGGCGATGTATCTCGTGCGATACCATTTTCGATTACGGTCACCTGCCCTGAGAATGGACCAAAAAAAGCAGTCGTGACCTTTAGCGGCACAGCAGCATCCGACCCATCACTACTAGAATTAGATAGTGTTACCGGTGCGGCAACTGGCGTGGCGGTTAGAATTAACCAGGGTGATACTACGACTGAATTGAAACTTAATAATCCCTCAGCGGCCATAGCTCTCATTGGCGGGGATAATCTATTAAGTTTTAATGCGCAATATCAGGCTCTCGTATCGCGCCCTCAGATAACTCCTGGTGTTGCAAATGCAACCGCTCAGTTCACAGTTACTTACCCTTAACAACGTAAATCGGTGAGGTATGTGGCGCGAAATTTTATTCTTTTTAACCATCTAATTCCATGTTCTTTACATCAATTACATGTTGGTTTGCATTAAAACTGAATTAGGTGGTTTGCAACTTTATCTTTAAAGAGTAATCGTCATAAATTTTAAATAGAATAACCATAGGGTTCTATTTAAAATTTATATATGCGGTGCTTATTCCTGGCAAAATAAAGGATGATATTTGTATAATTGTGTGATCTTGGGTTTGAAACGAGGTTCATAATTATTCAAGTGTTATTTCGCGAGAATGTTTATTGAACGAGCATGCTTTTTAGAAATACATCGCATAGGTTTACTTGCCCTGGGTGATACATGTTGCATTGATCAAATACCAGTATGCTATCAAATTCTTTCAGGCTATAGATTCGGTCTTCAATCTCTTCGTCGTTTTATCCAGCCGGCCAGTAGCATTCCTCAATCGACGTCAGGTCTAAGAAATTCGGTTCTACCTATTTTTAGGCTTTCTGATGATCTTCCTGCCTGGTAATAGCTTTATATAACCTAAGGTGAACATAGCTAGCCGATTCTGTGGTTAGTACGGTTAGGTTGGCCATTGCCGTACCGAAAGGGGGGAATCGCGTGCTGATGGCGTGCTTATTGGTCCTGGTTTCGATAACCGCCAGCGGCAAGTTAGGTATGCGGTACTGCAAGATATCGGCAGATTCCACATTGATAGGTGAGGCCAGTTTGCCAAGGCTAAAATTTTACCATTCCGAAGTTTTACTTTCTGACGGGTATGTGACGCGACATCCCAGCCTGCGGTTTTGACGGCGGGCAGGATATATTTGGGGATAATGTTTTTTTCCGTCAGATGAGTTTTGTTTTCGCCAACCATGGCAGAGCATTCAACGAGATTGGATTAGCTCCGGTTTTACTGGATTAATGTATCAGGTAATGAACTGAAAAGGTGTTTTGGGGAACCACGGGCAAATTCAGGAGGACAATTCCAATTATTAGCATTCGTCCACCACGGGAATTTAATACATGTTTGTTACGAACAATTTATTGCGATCGCGCTCGCAACGTGGACAATACTTAATTATGCGGAGAACTTATAGCAGCGAAATCAATAATTTCATTTAAGTCACGGGATGGGGAATGGACAGTAACACTCAGGGATTCACTTCATACTGGCGTAATACTTTAGCTGATGCCGAGTCTGGAAAAGGGGCATTTGAGCGTAAAGATGAAGCTTCATTTACTCAGTGGGTGAATGTCGATCGGGGCAGGTTGGATGAAGAGATCGTGCAGTCGTTCTTCGAGGGCGAAGACGAGCAGGTTAAAACCGTCGAGGTAATGTTACGGCCGCAGGTATGGATCCGCCTGTTAAAGCATGGCAAGGAACGTACGGCAGGGGCACCTGGTATCGTTACACCTTTGGTGACTTCTGCTCTGTTGAACCGTGAAGGCTTTTTGTTCCCCGCATCTCCTGCCACCATTCCCCGCGACCTGCTTGAACCACTCCCCAAAGGTACCTTTTCTGTTGGTGAGATGGCGGAATATGACAAATACAAAACCACGCATGATTCATTCACTTTTGGTCCTGATGTCGATGACCAGCAGCGTGAGGAAACAGACGAACAGCGGACGGAACGATATGCTCGCTATAAGCAGTTGTGGCAAAAGTACCTGAAAGACACAAATGAACTTTTAAAAAGTGTGGCCGGGAAATGGCTTGATTCTCCAGAGCAATATGAGCCGGCTGGACATGGCTACATTATTAAAGCCAACCAGTCTGGAGGGGCAAGCATTCATATCCTGCCTATGTACGATCATCTACTGTCGTGCAAAAAAGAGGTGCCATTGCTGGCACGCTTTGCTTCAAAGGATAAATCACCTGTTGAGCCGCTTCTTGCCAGTCATGCCATGTTCAGTGAGCGTCTGGGACATTCCGGCGATAAGTTTCCGCTGGCGGTCGCACAGCGCGATGCGCTTAGCCATTATCTAACTCAGCAGCCGGGCGATATTCTTGCCGTCAACGGTCCTCCGGGAACCGGAAAAACTACGCTGGTACTCTCTATCATTGCCACGGAGTGGGCGAGGGCGGCGCTTAACAAAACTGAACCGCCAATGGTGATTGCGACATCGACAAACAATCAGGCCGTTACCAACATAATCGAGGCCTTCGGTAAAGATTTTGCTACCGGCAGCGGGCCTATGGCCGGCCGTTGGTTACCTGATGTAAAAAGCTTTGGTGCCTACTTCCCGTCTTCAAGCCGAAAAGCCGAGGCAGCAAAAAAATACCAGACGGAAGACTTTTTTAACCGTGTTGAATCACTTGAATACGTAGAAGATGCCCGATTCTTTTTCCTTGAAAAGGCAAGCGCAGCTTTTCCGACTGTGTCATGTCATTCACCTGAACAGGTTGTGGAGCTCTTGCATCAGCGATTAGTTGAACTCTCTGCAGAGCTTGAGCAAATCGAACCTGCGTGGGACGCCCTGAACGCCATACGCGAAGAGCGGAACGCCGTCAGCGACGATCTCGAACAGTATATTGAGGATAAGAGAACATCACTGCTTAATAGCACAAATGAAATCTCGCTATTAACGCAGGGCAAAAAAAAGTGGGAACAATATCGAGCCGGTGAGTCGATCATGTTTGCTCTCTTCTACTGGCTTCCCGCCGTTCGTACTAAGCGTCACTATCAAATGAAGCTGTTTTTGGAGGCTACGTTTGGCGAAAGAATGACTGCATTCCAGGGAACTCTGCCTGATGGAATTGATGCTTTTATCGATGGCCTGATTGCACAATCGCATAATGAACATACCGGGTATCAGCAGCAGATCGCTATTGCTGAGGACATTTCCCGACGTGAAAGCGAAGCGGCACTGCGCTGGCGCGAGATTACTCGCTCACTGGGAAATCAGGACGAAGCAGAGTTGAGTCTGCGCGAAGCCGATGAACTTGCCGATACACAGCTCCGTTTCCCCGCGTTTCTGGTGGCGACGCATTACTGGGAAGGTCGTTGGCTGATGGATATGGCTGCTATCGATAACCTTCAAAAAGAGAAAGGTCTCAAAGGGGCGAAGACCATTAAAGCCCGCTGGCTGCGTAGAATGAAGCTCACCCCTTGCGTCGTGATGACCTGCTTTATGCTTCCTCACCATATGCTCGTCAGGGAACACATTGGCGGTAAAAAGTTTGATGATGGTTATTTATATAACTTCGCCGATTTGCTGATTGTCGATGAAGCGGGGCAGGTACTTCCTGAGGTTGCCGCTGCATCCTTCGCACTGGCGAAGAAAGCCCTGGTGATTGGAGACACAGAACAGATTGCGCCTATCTGGAATAGCCTGCCTGGTATTGATATCGGCAACATGGTTGAGGAAAACATTCTTCCGGGAGGTACGCAGGAAGAACTTACTGAAGCGTATACCCTGGTGTGTGAATCTGGAAAAAGTGCTGCCTCTGGCAGCGTTATGAAGGTTGCGCAGTTCAACTCGCGCTACCAGTACGATCCGGATTTGGCGAGAGGGATGTACCTTTATGAACACCGTCGTTGCTTCGATAACATCATTGGCTACTGTAACACGCTCTGCTATCACGGTAAGTTGCAGCCCAAACGAGGGGAAGCTAAAGAGACAATATTTCCTGCAATGGGTTATCTGCATATAGATGGTAAAGGTATGCAGGCAAGTGGTGGAAGTCGCTATAACGACTTTGAAGCGAAGACGATAGCAGCCTGGCTTGCCGCGCATAAAGAAGAGATTGAGCGGCACTACAATAAACCTCTGCATGAATTAGTCGGCGTTGTGACCCCATTTTCGGCGCAGGTCAGCGCGATTAAGTCGTCATTGCGTAAGCTGGATATCAATTGCAATGGTGACGAAAGCTCACTGACAGTAGGTACGGTCCACTCATTGCAGGGAGCCGAACGAGCAATTGTGCTGTTCTCTCCGGTGTATTCGAAACATGAAGATGGCGGATTTATCGACAGCGACAGCAGCATGCTGAACGTTGCCGTTTCGCGTGCTAAAGATAGTTTCCTGGTCTTTGGCGATATGGACCTGTTTGAGATCCAACCCGGATCGTCACCTCGGGGACTGCTGGCGAAATACCTGTTTGCTTCCACCGATAATGCATTGCAGTTCGAGTTTCAGGAGCGCCAGGATTTAAATACCTCACAAACACAGATTTCAACCCTGCACGGGGTGGATCAACATGATGCGTTTTTGAATCAGACTTTTGACGAGATTAATCAGAGCATTACTATCGTTTCCCCGTGGCTCACCTGGCAAAAGCTGGAACAGACCGGTTTTCTGGCGTCGATGTCTCAGGCGCGCGCCCGCGGCATTGATATCACTGTAGTAACGGATAAAACGTTGAATACAGACCATGCCAATTTCGAAAAGCGAAAAGAGAAATATCAGCGTCTAAATGAAGCCCTGGAAAGGTTGAATGAAATGGGCATCACAACGAAGCTGGTTAACCGTGTTCACAGTAAGATTGTGATTGGTGATGAGGGGCTGCTTTGCGTCGGTTCCTTTAACTGGTTTAGCGCCTCGCGAGAGGAAAGATATCAGCGATACGATACGTCGATGGTCTATCGCGGCGATAGCTTAACAGCAGAGATCAATACGATTTATTCCAGCCTTGAGCAGCGTCAGTTATAAAAAGATATACAGTGCCTGAGCACCCTTATAAATCACAGGGTGCTCAGGAGGTTTAATAAAATCATGTCTATTAACCCTTACAAACATTTTGTCGGTGCCATTCCTACACACTCCACCGCCCAACCTCAATTAATTCACCTAATCAAAACACCGGCACCCCCAGCCCAACCTTCACCTCCTTCAACGTCTCCTGCGTCACTCCCTGCGCCCGCTCCGTCCCGCGCTTCAGCATCGCCATCAGCTCGCCCTTATCCTGCATATACATCGCCCTCCGCTCCCGCATCGGCGCAATCAGCTCCTGCAAACACGCCTCCAGCTCGTTCTTGCACGCCCGGTCGCCCAGCCCGCCCGCCTGATAGTGCGCCTTCATCGCCGCCACTTTCTCCTTGTCCGGATGAAACGCGTCGAGATACGTAAACACCACGTTCCCCTCAATCTGCCCCGGGTCGCTCACCTTCAGGTGGTTCGGGTCGGTGTACATGGCGCTCACCGCGCGGTGAATGGTCTCTTCGCTGGCCGAAAGGTGCAGCGTGTTGCCCAGCGATTTCGACATCTTGGCGCTGCCGTCGATGCCGGGCAGGCGGCTTGTGTCGCTCAGCATCGCCCTGCAGTGGCGCAGCACCGGGGCGGGCAGCAGGCTGTTCATCTTGTGCACAATCTCGTTGGTCTGCTCAATCATCGGCAACTGGTCGTCGCCGACGGGCACGCACTCGGCCTTAAACGCGGTGATGTCCGCCGCCTGGCTGATGGGGTAGGCCATAAACCCGACCGGCAGCGAGCGGGCGAAGCCCTTCTGCGCAATCTCGTTTTTCACCGTCGGGTTACGCTCCACGCGGGCGACGGTGACGATATTCATATACAGCATCGTCAGCTCGGCGAGGGCGGGCAGGGCAGATTGCAGGCAGATCGTGGTCAGGTTCGGGTCGATGCCCGCGGCGAGGTAGTCGGCCAGCACTTCGGGGATGTTGTCGCGTATCTTCTGCGGGTTGCTGCCGTTGTCGGTCAGCCCCTGCAGGTCGGCAATCAGCACAAACTGGCTGTGCGTCTGCTGAAGCGCCACGCGCTGGCGCAGCGATCCGACGAAGTGGCCGAGGTGCAGCGGGCCGGTTGGGCGGTCGCCGGTGAGGATGGTTTGCGTGTTCATAAAGACTCCTTAGCGTTGTAATGCCGAAAGGGGTCTTAGAAATGTGAAAGCCGCCTTTCGGCGGCTATCTGAAAATGGGAAAACTACTCCGTGCCGCCTTTAAGAAGGCAGCCACCAGCGGTTTACGGTGAGGACGGCGTGGTTTATGTTCATCTCTTTACCGTACCACGTCCGGCGCGAAAAACAAAAGGGCACGTCATGCTGCAATCACTCAACCATCTGACCCTCGCGGTCAGCGACCTGCAAAAAAGCGTCACCTTCTGGCACGAGCTGCTGGGCCTGACGCTGCACGCCCGCTGGAATACCGGTGCTTATCTCACCGGCGATCTGTGGGTCTGTCTGTCGTACGACGAGATGCGCTATTACGTGCCGCCGCAGGAGAGCGACTATACCCACTACGCGTTTACCGTGGCGGAGGCTGATTTTGAACCGTTCTCGAACAAGCTGGAGCAGGCGGGCGTCACCGTCTGGAAGCAGAACAAAAGCGAGGGGGCGTCGTTCTATTTTCTCGACCCGGACGGGCACAAGCTGGAGCTGCACGTGGGCAGCCTCGCCGCGCGGCTGGCGGCGTGCCGCGAGAAGCCCTATGTGGGCATGGTGTTTACCTCAGACGAGGCTTGAGGCGCGCACCTTCAGCCTGCCCGCCAGCGTCACGTGCGTGGCGGCATCTTCCTGATTGCACAGGTACTCCACCGCCAGCCGTCCCAGCTCGCTGTAGGGCAGCTGGATACTGGTCAGCGGCGGGGTGAGCTGCTCGGAAATCTTCTGGTCGTCGTAGCCCGCCAGCAGCATGTCCTGCGGGATGCGCACGCCGTTCACCGCCAGCGCCTGATAGCAGCCAATCGCCAGCCAGTCGCTGGCGCAGAAGATGGCGTCCGGGCGCTCGGCCAGTTCCAGTAGGGAAGCTGTCGCGGTAAAGGACTCGCTGAACTGCCAGTTGGTCTGGCGCACCAGGCCGTCGTCGTACGCGAGTCCGGCCTGCTGCAATGCCGCCTGGTAGCCTGCCAGACGCTGGCGTGAGGCCTCCATCCAGCTCTCGCCGGTGATGTGGGCGATGCGCGAGGCCCCGCAGGCGATGAGGTGTTTAGTGACCTGGAAGGCGTTGGCGTAGTCGTCCGGGATAAACGACGGCAGCAGCGGCGAGCCGGGATCGCGCTGGTTGAGCAGCACCAGCGGGATGCGGGTGCAGTCCTGGAATGCCGTCATGTCCACCAGCGTGGTGATCGGGGAGGCGAGGATAATCCCGATGCAGTTGCGCTTCTCCAGCTGGCGGATGATGTTCAGCGCCAGCTCGATGTCGTCGCCGTAGTCGTAGACGGTGAGCAGGGTCTCGTTACGCCACGCCGCTTCCCGCGCCTGGCTGATGGCGTCGATAAACGGGTCGAAGCTCTGCAGCGAGCTGACCAGCAGGGCGATCTCTTCCTGGTTGCGCGGGGCGTGAACGGCGGGGAGGCGGTCGTAGCCGAGCTCGGTAGCGACGCTAATCACCCGCTGGCGGGTGTCGTCGCTGAGCTTGATGTTACGGGACTGGTTAAGCACCAGCGATACCGTCGCCTGCGACACGCCCGCCGCCCGCGCAATATCGTTCATCGTCACTTTCGTTTTTCGCTTCATCCGTCCTCTCCCTTTCGCGACTTCGCATCATACCCTAACCGCACGCTTTAGCGCCGTCGATCACGTTTCTCATTCATCGAAGCGTGAACTTTGTGAGAGGCATCGCTTTTCTAAACGCCGTGATTTGCGCATTTATCCTGCAACTAATATTTATTAGCTAAATATTATCAGTAAGAGGACGCGTAATGAAAGAGCAGTGGAGCAGGGAGCAGGCACAGGCGTGGTATCAGCAGAAGGGCTGGCTGTGCGGGTTTAACTATCTGCCGTCGACGGCGGTGAACTGGACCGATATCTGGCAGGCAGAGACCTTCGATGTCGGGACGATTGGCCGCGAGCTGGGCTGGGCGGCGGAGGCGGGCTACAACACCCTGCGCATCAACCTGCCGTTTATCGTCTGGGAGCACGACCGCGACGGGCTGATGGCGCGCATCGACCGGTTTTTGACGATTGCCGACGGTCACGGGTTCAGCACCATGCTGACCCTGATGGACGACTGCGGCTTCTCCGGCGACGAGCCGTACCTCGGCCCGCAAAAGCCGCCGGTGCCGGGCAAGCACAACAGCCAGGCGGCGGCGAGCCCGGGGCGCGACAAGGTGTGCGATCCGGACTGTTGGGCAGACATTGAACGCTATATCCGCGACGTTGTCCGCCAGTTCCGCGAGGATAGGCGCGTGCTGCTGTGGGATCTCTACAACGAGCCGGGCAACCGCGGCATTTTCGCGACCGGCACGCAGGAGGTGCAGTACGACGCGAAGCTGGAGACCTGCGCCCACGCGCTGATGAAGCTTGCGTTCCAGTGGGTGCGAGAAGAAGACCCGACCCAGCCGCTCACCGTCTGCGCCTGGCGTCTGCCGCCGGAAGAGGAGGGCGAGACGTTCTTCCGGCATCCGCTGGACCAGACCGCGCTGGCGCTCTCGGACGTGGTGAGCTTCCACGCCTACACCCACACGGGACGCATGACGGCAATTATCCAGCAGCTGCAGGCGCTCGGTCGCCCGCTGTTCTGCACCGAATGGCTGGCGCGCCACGTGGGCAGCACCATCGAAGAGCAGCTCCCGCTGATGTACGCGGCGAAGGTCGCGCCGTACCAGTGGGGGCTGGTGCGCGGCAAAACCCAGACCTGGCTACCGTGGCCGGTGGTGATGAAAGAGTCCACGGACTACTGCCGCCTCTGGTTCCACGACGTGTTTGAGGAAAACGGTATTCCGTTCTCACGCCGTGAAATCGCCCTGATGCAGCAGCTGCGCAAGATCGCCCCTCAGGCGCAGGACAAATAATATCGACCCGGCGGTCCACCGCCGGGCAACCAGGCAGGCATATAACAATGGCAACGACAATGAAAATACCGTCTCGCGAGCTGTGGTCTTATTTTGGTTATGGTTTAGGTCAGTGTTTTAGCTTTGGTTTAGTGGGTTCGTTTATTAACTATTTTTACACCGACGTGCTGGGGATTTCGGCGCTGGCGGCGAGCACCATCTTCCTGATTGCCCGCGCGTGGGACGCGGTACACGATCCGCTGTTTGCCAGCATCATGGACACCATTAACAGCCGGTTCGGCAAATTTCGCCACTTTTTGCTGATCGCCCCGCTGCTGATCACCGGCGTCACGCTGCTGTCGTTCTATAAAATCGAAGCGGACATGACCACCAAAATCCTCTACGCCGGGGTGACCTATATTCTGTGGGGGACGCTGTACGCCATCTCCGATATCCCGTTCTGGTCGATGTCGTCGGTGATGACCAACGACTCCGGGCAGCGCACCCGCGCGGTGACGGCGGCGATGCTCGGGGTGAACGCCGGGATTGCCTGCGCCAACATCTTCTTCCCGAAGCTGGCGGCCTACTTCGCCCAGTACAGCAATGACAAAGGCTACTTTATGGCGGCGCTGGTGATGATGCTGGTGGGCCTGCCGCTGATGCTCAACGGCTTTATGCAGATCAAAGAGCGCGTGCCGCCGAGCCCGGAGAAGGTGACCATCCGCGACACCTTCCACAACCTGCGCCAGAACAAGCCGCTGTTTATCGTCCTGCTGTCGTTCTTTTTCTGCGTGTTCCACAACGTGGCGGGCGGGCTCTATATCTACTTCTTTATCAACAACCTGGGCGACGGCAGCCTGCAAATGGCGATTGGCGTGATGGGGATAGTCGCGGCGGTGCTGTGCCTGGTCGCCCCAATGCTGACGCGCCGGATGCAGAAGCGGAAGCTGTTTATGATCCTCTGCGGGCTGGACGTGGCGGTGCGCGTGGTGATGTGGTTTGTCGGCTATCAGCAGGTGACGATGCTGTTTATTCTGCTCGGCCTGAGCACGCTGTTCGTGATGATGACCAACATCCTCACCTCATCGATGATTGCCGACACCATTGAGTACGCGGAGTACCACACTCACAAGCGCTGCGCGGCGATCACCTTCTCCGGGCAGACCTTCACCGGCAAGATGTCGGTGGCGGTGGGCGGCGGGTTGATCGGCGTGTTTCTGACGATGATCGGCTACGTGCCGCAGGCGCAAATTCAGAGCGAGAGCGTGCTGTCGGGGCTGTTCTTCGGGATCTGCCTGCTGCCGGCGATAGGCTCGCTGATCCGCATGGGCTTTATGTCGCGCTTTACCTTTACCGAGGAGAAGCACGCGGAGATTTGTCGGCTGCTGGCGGAGCGGAACGCGTCTGCGAAAGCGCCGGGTGGCGGCTGCGCCTTACCCGGCCTACAGAAAATTACAGCGACTTCACAAACGCCAGCAGATCTTCGTTGAGCTGGTCCTGGTGGGTCAGCGCGAAGCCGTGCGGCGCGTTGTCGTACACCTTCAGCGTGGTGTTTTTGATCATCTCTGCCGCCAGCTTGCCGGTGCTTTCAAACGGCACGATCTGGTCGTTGCTGCCGTGGATCACCAGCGTCGGCACGTCGATTTTCGCCATATCCGGGCGGAAGTCGGTTTCGCCGAACGCGGTCACGCAGTCGATGGTGCCCTTCAGGGATGCCAGCAGGGCGATGTTCAGCGTCTGGGTCAGGGCTCCGGCAGAGACGGTCTGCCCGGCGTTGGTGCCGTAGAACGGGGTGGCGAAGTCGCTGATGAACTGGGCGCGATCTTTACGCAGCCCGTCGCGAATGCCGTCGAACACGCTCTGATCCACACCCTGCGGGAAGGTATCCGATTTGCCGAAGATTGGCGTGACCGCGCCCAGCAGCGCCAGACCGGCGACGCGCGCGCTGCCGTAGTTGTTGATGTAGCGCGTCACGTCGCCGCCGCCCATGGAGAAGCCCACCAGCGTCACTTCGCGCAGGTCCAGGGTGGTGATCAGATCGTTGATGTCGGACGCAAAGGTGTCGTAGTCGTAGCCGTTCCACGGCTGATCCGAGCGGCCAAACCCGCGACGGTCAAAGGCGATGGCGCGGAAACCGCGCTCGGCCAGGTAGTTCAACTGGCTGTCCCACATGTCGCCGTCCAGCGGCCAGCCGTGGCTGAAGAGAATCGGTTTGCCCGCGCCGCCTTCTTTGTAGTAAATCTGCGTGCCGTCTTTTGCCTTAAACGTTGCCATAGTGTGTTCCTGTGCAGGTGATGGTTATGGTTATACCGGCGCGACCAGATAACGAATTGCCGGTGATGTTGTGCCCTGGTGAAAAGCCAGAACGCGGCTTTGCAGCAGGAGGTCATTCATGGTGTGGCGCTCCTGCTGGCGCAGATGCTCAATCCACGAGCCCATCAGGAAGGTTTCAATAAACAGGCCGGGGCGCTCAATATCCTCATATACCGCCCAGCTCATCGCTCCTGCGCGGCGTCGCACCCTGCGCAGCTCGTGGACCGCCTCCAGGAAGGTTTTCGCGTTGTGCGGGTCGATGATGTACTCGTGCGAGACCAGCACCGGGCCGCGCTCGTTCGGCAGGTCGATCTCCACGCCGTCCAGCGGCTGTCCGCTCAGGTCGAGGTTTAATTCCGGGTCTTTCTCCAGCTTCCAGCGGAACACGGTGGCGCTTGCCAGCACCATACCAAGCGTGGCGACAACCAGCGCGGTCGGGGTGCCGAACCGGGAGGCAATCTGCCCCCAGATGGCGCTGCCCGTGGTCATTGAGCCGAAGAACACCGTCAGGTAAACCGCCAGCGCCCGGGCCTTCACCCAGCGGGCGGCGCTGCGCTGCGCGCCGAGGTTCAGCGTCGAGAGCACCGCAATCCACGCGAAGCCGGTGAAGAACTCAAACAGGTTGAGCAGCCAGACGTGGCGCACAAACGCCAGCGCCAGCATGGTGAGGGCAAAGACCAGGCTCGCGGCCACCATCAGCCGGTCGGCGTTCAGCCGCTGGCGCAGGCGCGGCAGCAGAATGGCCCCGGCAATGGCGCCCAGGCCAATGCACGCCAGCATCACGCCGTAACCCGCCGGGCCTAAGCCCAGCTCGCGGCGCGCCACCAGCGGCAGCAGTGCCCAGCCCGCGCTTCCGAAAACGAAGAAGGCCACGGTACGCACCAGCACGTTGCGCAGCACCGGTGCGGCGTGCACGTAGCGGATGCCGGTGCGCACCGCAGAGAAGAAGTGCTCCGGCGGCAGACGCTGAATGGACGGGGCCGGACGCCAGCGCCACAGCACCCACGCCACGCCAATCACGGACAGCGCGTTCAGGGCGAACACCATCCACGGCCCGGCGAGCGACAGCAGGAAACCGCCCAGCGCGGGGCCAATCGCCCGGCTGATGTTCACCCCGAGCGAGTTCAGCGCCACGGCGGCGCCCAGCTCCGGCTTGCTCACCAGATCGGGCACCACGGCCTGGAACGGCGGCGAGCTCATCGCCGCCCCCACGCTCAGCAGAAACGTCGCCACCAGCAGAACGGCGGGAGTGACGTGTCCGGTGAAGGAAAGCACCGTCAGCCCGGCGGCGGCGATGAACACCCACAGCTGGGAGAAGAGCAGGTATTTACGCCGGTCAACGATGTCCGCCATCACCCCGGACGGCAGGGCGAAGAGGAACATCGGCAGGCTGCTGGCCGCCTGCACCAGCGCGATATCCAGCGGGTCGGCGCTCAGGGTCAGCATGCTCCAGTTGATGCCGACGTCGCTCATCCATGAGCCGACGTTAGAGACCACCGTGGCGATCCACAGCATGCGGAACACCGGCTGGCTCAGCGGCTGCCAGGGAGAAACCGTCGATGCGGGCGTCGTCTCGACGTGTGCGTCGCGAACGTCGTTAACCTGGGTCATGCGAACCTCTCCGCTGCCTTACGCTGCAGTCGCCACTGGCCCGGCCCGGTGAGGGCAAGGGTGGTGAAGATAATCAGCAGCAGCCAGCCAAACTGCCCTTCAGCAATTGACCAGTTCGGGTGGACCGCCAGCATCGCCACCAGCAGCACGGCGATAATCGGCAGGCACGCCAGGCGGGTGTAGACGCCCGCAATGATCAACAGCGGGCAGATCACCTCGGCGACAATCGCCGGGATCAGGCTGGCGTAAGGCCCGAAGCCGAACGGATCTTCAATGCGCGTCAGCTCTTCGCTGAAGTGCAGCACCTTCGGCAGGCCGTGCACGTACAGCAGCAGCAGGCTGCCGGTCAGGCGCAGGAAGAACAGCCCCAGGTCGATTCGGGGCGGCATAGTGGTGTTTTTCATCAGAATGCAAAGCAGCTGCAGCCCAGCGCCCCCCAGAAAGCGTTATCGTCTGACACCGGCATCTCTGAGGTGCGGGCGAAATCATGCTGGTGGCTGTGAACCCCGCACGGGCCGCTGCAGTGGTGGACGGCGCTCATGCCCACGCGTGCGGCCTGCGGCGGCGCGCTGCGGTAGTGGCCCGGCACCTTCACCACCGGGGACCACTCGGGCAGAACCGGAATAGCAGGCGGCGCGAGCGGGCCAAAGCTGCCTGCGGCGTAGACGATGCCGCCGTTCACCACCGTCAGGACGGACTCGATGCCCTTGATCTCCTCTTCCGGCACGCGGAAGTAGTCTTTGCTGAGAACGGCCAGATCGGCGAGCTGGCCGACCTTGATCTGCCCCTTCTGGTTCTGCTCGCTGGAGAACCACGCGCTGCCCTGGGTCCAGAGCATCAGGGCGGTATCGCGATCCAGACGGGCGCTGTGATCGTACATCTGCATCCCGCCAACGGTGCGACCGGAGACCAGCCAGTAGAGCGCGGTCCACGGGTTGTAGCTCGCCACGCGGGTGGCGTCCGTTCCTAAGCCCACCGGCACGCCGGTCTCAAGCATTTTCGCTACCGGCGGCGTGTGGTGGGTGGCTTCAATGCCGTAACGCTCGGCAAAGTACTCCCCCTGGAAGGCCATGCGGTGCTGCACGGCAATGCCGCCGCCCAGCGCTTTGATGCGGTCGATGTTGGCCTGGGTAACGGTTTCCGCGTGGTCGAAGAACCAGTGCAGGCCGTTGAACGGAATGTCGCGGTTCACCTTCTCGAATACGTCCAGCATGCGGCTGATGGATTCGTTATAGGTAGCGTGCAGGCGGAACGGCCAGCGGTGCTCCACCAGATGGCGCACCACGCGCTCCAGCTCGTCCTCCATGCCCGGCGCGAGGTCCGGGCGCGGCTCGAGGAAGTCTTCAAAATCGGCGGCGGAGAAGACCAGCATCTCGCCCGCGCCGTTGTGGCGGAAGAAGTCGCTGCCCTGGCCCGGCGTGAGCATGTCGGTCCATTTTTCAAAGTCTTCCAGCTCGTGGCCCGGACGCTGGGTAAACAGGTTGTAGGCGATGCGGATGGTCATCTGCTTTTTCTCGTGCAGCTCGGCAATCACCTCGTAATCTTCCGGGTAGTTCTGGAAGCCGCCGCCCGCGTCGATGGCGCTGGTCAGCCCCAGACGGTTCAGCTCGCGCATGAACTGGCGGGTGGAGTTGACCTGCTGCTCCAGCGGCAGCTTCGGCCCTTTGGCCAGCGTGGCGTAGAGGATCATAGCGTTCGGACGGGCAATCAGCATCCCGGTCGGGTTGCCGTTGGCGTCGCGCTGGATCTCGCCGCCCGGCGGGTTTGGCGTGTCTTTGGTGTAGCCGACCACCTTCAGCGCGGCGCGGTTGAGCAGGGCGCGGTCGTACAGGTGCAGGATGAAGACCGGGGTATCCGGCGCGGCGTCGTTGATCTCGTCCAGCGTCGGCATGCGGCGCTCGGCAAACTGGAACTCGGTCCAGCCGCCCACCACGCGCACCCACTGGGGTGACGGCGTGCGCAGGGCCTGCTCTTTTAGCATCCGCAGGGCGTCGGCCAGCGAGGGCACGCCTTCCCAGCGCAGCTCAAGGTTGTAGTTCAGCCCGCCACGGATCAGGTGCAGGTGCGAGTCGTTCAGGCCGGGGATGGCGGTGTGGCCTTTCAAATCCACCACTTTGGTACCGTCGCAGTGGTGTTGCATCACCTCGGCGACGGTACCTACTTCCAGAAATTTTCCGTCGCGCACGGCAACCGCTTCCGCGACAGGATTCTCGCGATCGACGGTGTGAAACTGGCCGTTAACCAGAATGAGATCGGCTTTACCGAGGGTAACCATAACTGCTCCTGACTGAGAGGGGAATGGTCAGGATTATGGGAACCGGTTTCGGCAAAGATCCAGTTATACAATAGGATAGGTATACCAAAGTATAACTATACCTAAGGTTAACTATACGAAGAGATAATTACGCGCGGAGAGGGAAAACCGCAGGATGAGAGTGACTTTATCGTCGCGGCGCTCGCGGCGATTTCTACCCTTAACCACTGGAAAATGCTATGACCTCTTCAAAGCTCGAAGTGTTAACCCCTGCTAACTGTCAGGTAATCTTTATCGATCACCAGCCTCAGATGGCGTTTGGCGTGCAGTCTATTGACCGTCAGGTGCTGAAAAACAACACCGTGGCGCTGGCGAAAGCGGCTAAGGTGTTCAACATTCCAACCATCATCACCACCGTTGAGACCGAAAGCTTCTCCGGCAATACCTATCCTGAGCTGCTGGACGTGTTCCCGGGTCAGGACATTCTGGAGCGTACCTCCATGAACTCCTGGGACGACCAGAAGGTGCGCGACGCGCTGAAGGCCAACGGCAAGAAGAAGGTGGTGGTTGCCGGTCTGTGGACCGAAGTGTGCAATAACAGCTTCGCCCTCTGCGCGATGCTCGAAGGCGACTACGAAATTTATATGGTGGCGGACGCGTCCGGCGGCACCTCCAAAGAAGCCCACGACTACGCGATGCAGCGCATGATCCAGGCGGGCGTGATCCCGGTGACCTGGCAGCAGGTGATGCTGGAGTGGCAGCGCGACTGGGCGCGTAAAGAGACCTATACCGCGGTGATGGACATCGTGCGCGAGCACTCCGGCGCGTACGGCATGGGCGTCGATTACGCCTACACCATGGTGCACAAAGCGCCGTCTCGCCAGAAGAGCGAGCACCGCACCTTAGCGCCGGTCCCGGCTCGCTAAGTTCCGCTGGCGGGCTGGTCCCTCATCCGGCTCGCCGCTGCCTCTTTCTCTGGAGTTCACAATGAGTACTGGGCTGATATCCCTTGCGGCAGGCGTGTTGATTGGCCTGATGTATGCCGTGCTGAAGGTGCGCTCCCCCGCGCCGCCCGCGCTGGCGTTGATTGGCCTGCTGGGGATGCTGGCGGGTGAACAGGCGACGCGTCATCTGTTATCCCGGGACGGCGTGCCTCCTCCTCAGGTGACCGTGCCGCAGGCTAAATCGCAGACGGGAGCGTCCTCATGAAGGCATGGATAATTTCGCTGGTGTGCGGCGTGGTTGCTGGGGTAATTTACGCCCTGCTCGACGTTCATTCCCCGGCACCGCCGGTTGTCGCCCTGCTTGGCCTGTTCGGCATGCTGGTGGGCGAACAGCTCATCCCGGTGGGACGACGTTTACTGAGTCGCGAACCGCTCACCCTCGCCTGGTTTCGTCACGAATGCGTACCGAAAATCAGCGGCTCGGCGCCCCCTGCGCCCGCGAAGGACGATCGCGACGTATAATGATTTTTTAGAGGAAAGACAGCATGACGCTGCCGTGGCGCATTGCCATCATTGATGACGAACGTTCCGTCCGCAGCGGGCTGAGTAATCTCCTGGAGTCGGAAGGGTATTCGACCGATACGTTTGATTCGGCAGAGGTATTTCTGAGCCATCCGCTTGCCCTGTCCGGCGCGGCGTTGGTGATCACCGACATCAAGCTGCGGGGCATGAGCGGCCTGGAGCTGTTTGAAAAGCTGCGCCTGCTGGCCGTACCGCCTCCGCCCGTGCTCTTTATCTCCGGTCATGCTGATGAAAATATGCAGCGGTACGCTCTCGGTCTGGGCGCCGCTGCATTTTTGCGTAAGCCCATTAACATCGATATTCTGCTGGATCATATTCAGCGGGAGCTGGCCCGCCGACAATAAGGATCGCGGATGAACGAACACGAGCAGCCTGCATTCTGGCCCGCCCAGGGGAATCTTCACCAGGGGCGGGTTTTTGTCCTTAAAGAGGATGTGATTTTTACCGTGCTGGCGCAGGAGGGCGGAATCGCCTGGATGCACGCGCGACATCCTCATTCCGGCGGCTCATTTATTATCGCCACCGCGGTCAGCGATGAAGAGGAAGAGCGGGCCACCCGGCTGCTGAAAAACGAGTTTGCGCTGCGTGACGCGCTGCAGGACAGCTGGGCCATTCGCGCCGTCGCATCCACCCAGTACCGGGGGCGCTTCGCGCTGGTGTATGCGCCGTTTGCGTTTGAGCTGCTGGCGCGGCGCGCGGGCAGGGCGATCTCGGGTATCACGCGCTTTATCGAGATGGCGATCCAGATCTGCGTTCCCCTGCGCCAGATGCATCTGCAAAACCTGATCCACGGCGATATCAAGCCCGGCACGATTTTTGTTCATCACGATGCCACCTGCCGTCTGGGCAGCTTTGGCCTCTCCTGTAGCCTCTCCGGAGCCTTCACCCAGACCCGGCTTGCCGTGTCCGGCGGCACTCCCGCCTATATGTCTCCAGAGCACACCACCCGCACCCAGCGCCCCGTCGACAGCCGCAGCGATCTCTACAGCCTCGGCATGGTGCTGTATGAACTCCTGACCGGACGCCTGCCGTTTGAGCTGGGAGAGGACGAGCAGACCAACTGGGCGCACTATCATATTGCCTCGGCGCCGCTGGCCCCGGATGCGATCCGCCCGGACGTGCCGGGAATGCTGTCGACCATCATCCTGAAGCTGCTGGAAAAGAACCCTGATAACCGCTACCAGACGGTCGACGGGCTGATTGCCGACCTCCGCCGCTGTCAGGCGACGTTAACCTGCGAGGGCGAGATCGTCGCCTTTACCCCCGGTCAGCAGGATCGCACTCCGGCGATCCATCTGGCGGACTCCCTGTTTGCGACGCATCCGCAGGCGAATGACGTTATTGCCGCGTTTGAGCGGGTGGGGCAGAGCCTGGTACCGGAGCTGGTGACGATCGGCGGGCCGTCCGGGATCGGCAAATCCTCCATTATCGCGACGGCGCTTAAAACGCTGCAGCAGCGTACGGTGCTGCTGGCGGTGGGCAAAGTCGATCAGTTTTCACCGTCGTTGCCTTACGGCGTATTAAGCTCTGCGTTCCGCGCCCTGACGCTGCACCTGCTGGGGCTGCCCGCAAACGACGTGGCGAAGTGGAAAATCCGCCTGTCTCGCGCCCTGGAGGGACACGAGGCGCTGGCCGTCAGCCTGGTGCCCGAGCTGGGACTGCTGCTTGAGAGCAAGCCGCGCTTCTCGACGGATACGTTTACCATTGATGCCCGGGCGCGCTTCAGCCATATGGTGCTGGCGCTGGTGAAGACCTTTGCCTCGCAGGGCTGCCCGCTGGTGCTGGTGCTCGACGATCTCCAGTGGAGCGACGCTGCCAGCCTGCACACGCTCAAATATCTGCTGATGAACTGCGGCGCTATCCCGCTGCTGGTGGTCGCGGCCCACCGGGATATCGGCTCTGTGACCGACGCCTCCCTGCAGGCGCTGCTGGCAAGCCTGCCGGAAGCGGCGCAAAACGCGAGCGAGATTGTCCCGCAGGCGCTCTCTGTCAAAGCCGTGTCCCGCTGGCTGGGGACGGTATTTCGCACCCGCAGCACGGCGACGGCCGATCTCGCCACGCTGATCCACGAGAAGATCGGGGGTAACCCGCTCTTTGTGCACGAGTTTTTCCGCCGTATCGTTGATGACGGGCTGGTAGTACACAACAAATATCAGGACAAGTGGCATTACGATCTGCAGGCGATCCGCGCCCGGCATTACACCGAAAACGTGGTCACCCTGGTGCTGGAGCAGCTCGAAGAACTGCCCGACGAGACGCGTCACCTGCTGGGCAGCATCGCCTGCCTTGGCGGCACGGGCGAGATGGAGATGGTCTGCCGCGTTGTCGGCATGTCGATGGCGGAAATGCGCTATGCGCTGCACCCGGCGGTGATGGCCCAGCTCATCGTGCTGACGGAAAAAGCGTATTCCTTCACCCACGACCGGGTACAGGAGGCCGCCTTCGCGCTGCTGGATCGGCATGAGAAAAGCCATATTCACCTGACGACTGCCAGCCTGCTGGCCGACGCCGCGCGCCAGGCGGCCGGGAACGAACTGCTGTTCCGCGCCGTTCACCACGTCACGGCCGCGCTGGACAGCATTCAGCCCGCGCCGCAGCGCCAGATGTTCCGCGAGCTGAGCCTGCTGGCCGCGCGGCGCGCGAAGCGCTCGGGAGATTACCCGTCGGCACTCAGCTATATTCAGACCGCCAGAGCGCTGGGTAACGCCGGGACGGTGTCGGACTTTATGCTCGATATCGAAGAGGCTAGCTGCGAGTTTGCGCTGGGGCACCTGGAGCGGACCCGCGAGCTGTGTGACGCAATTCTCGGCTGCCCCGGCGCGCTGACCGAAAAGGCGCTGGCGGCCAACCTGCTGGTGGAGGTGTACATTCGCCAGTCGGACAGCCGTCTGGCGCTGGAGGCGGCGCTCTGCTGGCTGGGGGTCTTTGGTATTCAGATCGGCCGCTATCCGGAGGATGCCGACTGCGACGAGGCCTGGGAACACTTCTGCAACCGCGCGAATGACGCGCCACAAAACCTGTTTGCCCAGCTGTCGCGGATGGATAACCCTGAAACCGAAGCGGTGATGAACCTGCTCTACAGCGCCAGCATTTGCGCCAGCTTCATCTGCCCGCGCCTGCACTTTTTACTGCTCTGCCGCATGATGCACCTGACCCTCGACCACGGTATTACCGGCGCCTCCACCACGGCGATGGCCTGGTTTGGCGTGCTGATTGGCCACCGCTACGCCGAATATCGCCTCGGGTTCCAGTACGGCACGCTGGCCCGCGAGCTGGTGAATCGCCACGGCTACGATGCGTTCGAAGCCAAAACCCTGCTGCCGCTCGACCAGCTCAGCGTCTGGACCCAGCCTTTGTCGTTCACCATCGAGTGCGCGAAAGCCTGTTTTACCTCAGCGGTGACCCACGGGGATATGACGATGGCCTGCTTTGCGGCCTGCCACCAGGTGATTAACTTCCTCTCGCGGGGCGATCACCTGGACGGGGTGCTGACCAGCATCGATCGCGGCCTGGCGTTTGTGCGTAAAACCCACTTCCAGGACGTGGAGACCATTTTGATGGTGCAGCGCGGCTACGTTGAGTTCCTGCGCACGCCGGTCATCGGCACCTGGACCGCGTCGCAGGTATTGCCGGAGGCGCTGCTGCCCGCGTCGCCGGAGCAGGCGCCGGAGCAGACCTCCACCATGCTGTTCTGGTACTGGCTCTACCGCGGTATGGCCCACTTTACCTGCGGGGAGTATGCCGACGCGCAGGCGGATCTGGAGATGGCGGGGTGGTACGCGTGGTCTGCGCCGGGGCACATCCATCTGCTGGATTACCATCTTTACAGCGCGCTGGCGCTTTCCCGTCAGCTGACGCCGGAGACCTTCTCGGCGAACCACCGTCGCAGCATTCACGCCCACTATGACAAAATCGCCCTCTGGGCGCGCGTTAATCCCGGCACGTTCGCGGATAAAGAGGCGCTGATCTACGCCGAAATCGTGCGTCTGGACGGGATGAACAGCATTGCGCTTGAGCAGTATGAGAAGGCGGTCCGGCTCTCCCGCGAGGGCGGGTTTAACCCGATCAACGCCCTGGCCCACGAGCTGGCGGGGCGCTTTGCGCTGGCCTGCGGCTACCCGACCGCCTCAGACGCTCACTTCCGCGGCTCTATTGCCGCCTGGGGGCGCGCGGGCGCGCAGGCCAAGGTGCGCCAGCTGGAGCAGGATTTCCCGCATCTGCTGGCCTCCGGGCAGGCCAGCGCCTACGACACGGTGGCGTTCGCCCAGAACGAGACCATCCGCGATCTGCAAAGCGTGATCAAAGCCTCCCGCGCGCTGTCGGAAGAGATTAATCTTGAGCGCCTGATCGAAAACCTGATGACCATCCTGCTCGAACGCGCTGGGGCGCAGCGTGGCCTGCTGCTGCGCGTGAGCGATAACCTTATCCCTGAGATCGAGGCCAGCGCCTGGACCAGCACCGAGGGCGTGCGGGTGCGGATCCTGAAAGACGTGCCGACGGCGACCGACCTGCCGCTGTCGGTGCTGGCGGCGGTGATCCGCACCGGGCAGGAGATCCGCACCGGCAGGCCGGAGGAGTTCCATCCCTTCAGCCAGGACCCTTATCTTGTGACCTCGGGGGCGGCGGTCATGTGCGTTCCGATGTTCAAACAGGCGCGGCTGGTGGGCGTGCTCTATCTCGAAAACCGCCTGATGCCGGAGGTCTTCACCGCCGAGCACTCGCGCGTGGTGAGCCTGCTGGGCGCGCAGGCAGCGGTATCCCTGGAGACGGCGCGGCTGTACGCCGAGCTGCTGGCGGAGAACATCCAGCGCCGCCGTGTGGAGAAAGAGCTGCGATCCAGCCAGACCTCGCTGATGCTGGGCGAGCAGATCAGCCACACCGGCAGCTGGCGCTGGGAACTGGAGCAGGATCTGATGTATGTCTCGGAAGAGTACGCCCGCATTCTCGGCCTGCCCGAGCAGCAAAAGATGATCTCCATGGCAGAGTTTTTGACCTTCGTCCATGAGGACGATTACGCCCGCATCAGCGCCATCGTCACCCAAAGCGTGCGCGAAGGTCTCTCCATGCGCGCGGAGTTTCGCGTCAAGCGTCCCGATGGCTCGACGCGCTACATCCTCGGAATTGGCGATCCGGTGGGCGTGGGCAGCGAGGTGAACGAGTACTACGGCATTATCACCGATATCACCAGCCAGCGCGCCGCGGAGGATGCCATGCGGGTGGCGCAGGCGGATCTGGCGCGGGTGTCCCGGGCCACCACCGTCGGACAGCTGACCTCCTCCATCGCCCATGAGATCAACCAGCCGCTGATGTCGATCGTCTCGAACGCCGGAGCGAGCCTGCGCTGGCTCAGCCGCGAGCCCGCCCGGCTGGATAAAGTGCGGGAAGGGCTGGAGGAGATCGCCGCGGAAGGTGCGCGGGCGGGGGAGATCATTCGCAGCATTCAGTCCCTGACGCGCAAGCAGGATCCCACCTTCTCGCGCATCGATCTGCACTATCTGATCCACCATATCATCGCGCTTTCGCGCAGCGAGCTGGAGCAGCGACACATAAGCGTTGATTATCTGTTGAACGCCAGCGACAGCTTTATCACCGGCGATAGCGTGCAGATCCAGCAGGTGCTGTTGAATCTGGTGATGAACGCGGTAGAGGCGATGGCCGAGGTGAAGGATCGCGCCTGCACCATTACCCTCAGCACCGCCAACGCGGACGGGAAAGCGATCGTCGAGATTGCCGATACCGGCAGCGGCATTGAGCCCGAGCGGCTGGAGCAGATTTTTGACTCGTTCTATTCCACCAAGCCACAGGGAATGGGGATGGGGCTGACCATCAGCGCCAGCATCATCGAGCGCCACTGCGGGAAGCTGAGCGCGCGCCGCCGGGAGCCGTACGGCACTGTGTTTGCGTTTGCGCTGCCGCTGGCGGCGCAGGAAGGGTAAACGTTACTCCGCAGGCTGGCTTTTGGTCAGGCGCTCAACGGCCCTGACCAGCTCTGCCACAGAGCGCACCTGCATTTTCTCCATCACGCGGCGGCGGTGCACCTTCACCGTGATCTCGCTAACGCCCAGCTCGGCGGCAATTTGCTTGTTCAGCATGCCGCTTATCGCCAGCGTCAGCACCTCGTGTTCGCGCGGGGTGAGGGACATATGGCGCTGCTTCAGGGCGTAGTGCTCTTTATTGCGCACGGCGTTGTGTTCCGCCAGCTGAAGCGCGGATTCAATGGCGTCGATAAGCGCGTTAGATTCGACGGGCTTGGTGAGGAATTCGTACGCGCCGCCTTTAATGGCGCGCACCGACATCGGGATGGTGCCGTGGCCGGTGAGAAAAATAATCGGGATCTCGCGCCCGCTATCCTTAAGGGCGTCAGCCACCTCAAAACCCGAGATGGTGGGCATTTGCATATCAAGAACCACGCACGACGGGAGCTCTTCAAAGCGGTACTGAAGAAACGCTTCTGCCGATGAAAAGCCGACGGCGTTTAGGCCTGCCGATTCCAGCAGCCCAATCACGGACTGCCTGACTGCGTCATCGTCATCTACAACATACACAATGTGTTCCATTCACCGCCCCGGTGCTGATTGACATGTCGAGGATGCAAACAGTCACTACGGCGACGTAAGAGACTGTTTATGCTGACTTTCATCTTAACACATTAACTATCATTATCATTTAACAATATGATAACCGTATGAAGTATAGCGAGCCGGGGCGGGAGTGGTGAAGGAACGAAACGCGTGCAACATGGGCAGTATGCCCCAGCGCCCTCGTTATTTGTCGGTGAGGACTTTGATCGGTAAAACAGGCTACACTCTGGTTTTGAGCGCTAAATGCTGAGGACATAACAATGCACTACACACTGAAAGAGAGCGACAAGGATAAAGCTGAAGGGTCAAACGGCGCGGGCGCTCTGCAGCAAAAACTGCTGGAGTCTCGTTCGATTGTGATCTCCGGTGAGATCAATCAGGAGCTGGCGCAGAAGGTCATCACCCAGATGATCCTGCTGCAAAGCGTCAGCAACGATCCGATCAAGCTGTATATCAACAGCCAGGGCGGCCACGTGGAAGCGGGTGACACCATTCACGACTTCATCAAATTCATTCGCCCGGAAGTGCACGTCATCGGCACCGGCTGGGTGGCGAGCGCCGGGATAACCATCTTCCTGGCAGCGAAAAAAGAGCACCGCTACTCGCTGCCAAATACCCGCTTTATGATCCACCAGCCGCTGGGCGGCGTGCGCGGTCAGGCGACGGATATTGAGATCGAAGCGCGCGAGATCATCCGCATGCTGGATCGCGTGAACAAGCTGATCGCCGACGCGACCGGCCAGCCGCTGGAGAAAGTGAAAAAAGACACCGACCGCAACTTCTGGATGTCTCCGGCAGAAGCGCTGGACTACGGCATCGTGGGCAAGCTGATCACCCATTATGACGAGCTGAAGCTGGATTAAGTTTTCGCGGCGTGTTTGTGTCGGGTGGCGGCTTCGCCTTACCCGACCTACACGCTTTTTACCCTCGCTTGACCCACGACAAAGCACTCCCGCTTGCTCTCTTCCATAATCGCGCCTGTTTCCCTTCTCACTGGTGCTACCCATGGCGTATCAACTGAACCTGAACTGGCCGGAATTTCTTGAGAAATACTGGCAAAAACAACCCGTCGTGCTGAAAAATGCCTTCCCGAATTTTGTCGACCCGATCACCCCGGACGAGCTGGCAGGGCTGGCGATGGAGCCGGAAGTCGATAGCCGTCTGGTAAGCCATTTCAACGGTAAATGGCAGGCCAGCAACGGTCCGTTTGAGCACTTCGACGATCTGGGCGAAACCGGCTGGTCGCTGCTGGCGCAGGCGGTGAACCACTGGCATATGCCCGCCGCGGAGCTGGTGCGTCCGTTCCGCGTTCTGCCGGACTGGCGTCTGGACGACCTGATGATCTCCTTCTCCGTGCCCGGCGGCGGCGTGGGTCCGCATATCGATCAGTACGACGTGTTCATCATTCAGGGGATGGGCAGCCGCCGCTGGCGCGTGGGCGACAAGCTGCCGATGCGTCAGTTCTGCCCGCATCCGGCGCTGCTGCATGTCGATCCGTTCGAGCCGATCATCGACGAAGATCTGGCCCCGGGCGATATCCTCTACATCCCGCCAGGATTCCCGCACGACGGCTTTACCCATGAAACGGCGCTCAACTACTCCGTCGGCTTCCGCGGGCCGAACGGCCGCGATCTGATCAGCAGCTTCGCCGACTACGCGCTGGAAAACGATCTGGGCGGCGAGCACTACAGCGATCCGGATCTGACCTGCCGCGAACACCCGGGCCGCGTGGAGCAGTACGAGCTCGATCGCATTCGTCAGATGATGATCGACATGATCGGCAAGCCTGATGATTTCACAAAATGGTTCGGCAGCTTTGTCTCCACGCCGCGTCATGAGCTGGATATCGCCGCCGCCGAGCCGCCTTACGCGCCGGAAGAGGTGCTGGACGCGCTGCAGGGCGGCGAAACGCTGTCTCGCCTGAGCGGCCTGCGCGTGCTGAACGTCAACGGCAGCTTCTTCATCAACAGCGAACTGCTGGAGACGGTTGACGCGAAGGCGGCGGATGCGCTGTGCCGCTACACCGAACTCGGCCAGGCCGAGCTGGGCGATGCGCTGAATAATCCGGCGTTTGTCGAAGAGCTCACCGGGCTGATTAACCAGGGGTACTGGTACTTCGACGAGTAGTGCGGACGGTTTTCTCCCTCTCCCTGTGGGAGAGGGCCGGGGTGAGGGCATCAGGCCGCACTAGCCCTCCTCCATCGCTATCACAATCGCTTCACCCAGCTTCTTCAACGCCTCGCGATGTTTCTCCGTCGGCGGCAGCGCCACGTTGATCCGCAGGCAGTTGCGGTACTTCCCTGATGCGGAAAACAGCGACCCGGCCGCGGCCTGGATCTTCAGCCGGCACAGCTGCTTGCTGACGCACACCATGTCGACCTTCTCCGGCAGCTCAATCCACAGCAGGAAGCTGCCCTGTGGGCGCGTGACGCAAATCTCTGCCGGAAAATACTGCCGCACCCAGCAGGTGTAGGTTTCCATATTCTGCTGATAAATCTGGCGCATGCGGCGCACGTGGCGATGGTAATGACCGTCGCGAATAAACGCCGCCACCGCCATCTGCGTGCCCGGCACGTTAAACCCGCCGGCGGCGTATTTCATGTGCATCACCCGGTCGTAGTAGCGTCCCGGTACAATCCAGCCGACGCGCAGGCCCGGCGCCACGGTTTTGGTAAACGAGCTGCAGAGGATCACGCGTCCGTCGATATCCATCGAATGAATGGTGCGCGGGCGCGGGTACTCCGCCGCCAGCTCGCCGTAAATGTCATCCTCAACAATCACGATATCGTGCCGCTGGGCGAGGGCCAGCACCTGTTTTTTCCGCGCCTCCGGCATGATAAACCCGAGCGGGTTATTGCAGTTGGGCACCAGAATCACTGCTTTGATCGGCCACTGCTCCAGCGCCAGCTCTAACGCTTCGATGCTGATCCCGGTTTCAGAGTCGGTAGGAATTTCAATCGCCTTGATATCAAACCCGCGCAGCATCTGCATGGTGCCGTGAAACGACGGCGATTCCACCGCCACGATATCTCCAGGTTTGCATACCGAGAGCAGGGCGATTGATAGCGCACCGTGGCAGCCGTTGGTAATCACAATGTCGCTTGCCGAGACGGTGGAGCCGCCGTCCAGCATCAGGCGCGCGATCTGCTCGCGGAGCTCCAGGCGCCCGTCGAGCACGTCATAGCTCAGCATCTCGCCGGGGTTATGCTGCGCGATGCGGCTCATCTCGCGCCACAGGGGCTTCAGGCTCGGCTGGTTAATGTCCGGCGAACCGCCGCCAAAGGAGATCATCTCTTTGTCGGCGCGGGCGTCCAGCAGCATCATCACCTCATCCCACTGGGTAACGTCCACCGGGCGCTGCACCGGGCGCGTCATTGCCGGGACGGGCGGCTGGGCTTTTCGCGGTGAGACAAAATAGCCGGAGCGCGGCTGAGGGGTTATCAACTGGAGGTTTTCGAGGATCTGGTAGGCCTGCTGTATGGTGCTGATGCTCACGCCGTGCTCCTGGCTCAGCGCACGCACCGACGGCAAACGTTCACCGCTGCGATACAGACCTTGTTGAATGCGTTCTGCCAGAAGGTTGGCGAGATGTTGATAGCGCGTCATGCTGTATCCTTTGTTTTCACCATACAGATTATAAAACCAGTACAGATTGCTGCAAAAATTGGCATGCAGATACTGTTTTAGCGGATCTGTATGTTAAACAAAAGCTGTTTTTGCATCTGTATTGCACGGGTGGATTTCCGGGATGATAACCCCACTGGCACAGTGAGGAGAGCATCATGGAATTCTACGAGAATCGTTCAAAACGTCCGTTCGTCGTGTTTGTGTGGATCGGAAAAACGATCTGCAACTGGTATCGCATCAACCGTACCCGCCGCATCCTGAGCCAGATGAGCGACGAGCAGCTGAAGGACGTTGGTTTATCCCGCAATGATATTTAAACCCCAGGCCGGGTAAGGCACAGCCTCACCCGGCGATGTTCAGCGCAACAGCTCAAACGTCTGTCGTTTCGGCCTTTCCAGCAGCTCAACCGCCTCTTCATACGACCGCACGTTGTTATAGCCCATCACCAGCCCGTAGCGTTTGCCCGACCCGCGATACCACTCCGAAAGGGCATTGACCTGCAGCTGCTGTTCCTGCCAGCAGCGCGCCACTTCCCGGTCACGGCTTCCTTTGGTCAGGAACGCCACGATATGCATCCCGCCGTCGTTTTGCTCGGTGAAAAACAGATCGCCATACACCTTCTGCAGGGCGGCAATCATCCAGTCGCGGCGGGTCTGATACAGCGCACGCATCTTTTTCAGATGACGGAAAAAATGCCCTTCGTTGAGAAACGCGGTGAGGATCTTTTGCGTCAGCACCGGCTGGCCGCTGGTGGTGATGTCCGCGCAGTCGGTAAAGGCTCCGACGGTGCTGGCGGGCATGACCACGTAGCCCATGCGCAGCGACGGCATGATTGTTTTACTGAAGGTGCCCATAAAAATCACCCGGTCGTGCTGGTCGAGGCTTTTCAGCGACGGCAGCACCTTGCGGGTATAGTGGAATTCCCCGTCGTAATCGTCTTCGATAATCCACGCCTCGTTCTGGCTGGCCCAGTCGAGCAGCTGCTGCTTGCGCGGCAGGGAGAGAGTTACCGCCAGCGGGCTCTGGTGCGACGGGGTGACGATGGCAAAACGTGCGTCGCGATGGTAGCGGAGCAGGTAGTCCGTATCGATGCCGCAGCGATCGACCGGCACGGTGTGCAGGCGCGGCACGATCCGCTTGAGCAGCTGCTGGCCCATAAAATAGCCCGGATCTTCAAACAATACCTTGTCGCTGCGGCTGGCTAGGGTGTCGAGGATCAGCCGCAGGCTACCGCTGTAGCCGCTGGTGATCAGCACCTGTTCGGCGCTGCAGGACAGCCCGCGCGAAATGTTGAGATAGCTGGCGATGGCCTGGCGCAGCGGATACCAGCCCAGAACGGGCGGGTTGAGCATCTCCTCCTGACGCATGGCCCGCGTCGCCTGGCCCGCCAGCAGCAGCCATTTTTTATATGGAAAGCTGTCGAGGGCCGGGATGCCGGGGCGCAGAAACCCCGCCCGCTCGCGCTGGCTGATGAGCGATGCCGGAAGCGTGCCGGTGGGCTGTTCCGCGGGGGCTGTCTGGTCCGGCAACAGTAAGTCCGGGTTAACCCGCGTGCCGCGCGCCCCCTGGCTCACCAGATACCCTTCGCCCGTCAGAATGGCATACGCCGTTTCGACGGTTTTACGCGCCACCTTCAGCTCTTCGGCTAGCACGCGGATGGCAGGCACCTTATCGCCCGGCTTCAGCACGCCGCGCATGATGTTATCGCGATAGCGGGAATAAATCTCGTGATAGCCTGGCTTCATGTCCTACCTCATTTCACGCTTTTTGTATCTTTTTACTATGTCATGAACGGCGTAGATTTGCCTCATCGCATGACACATGCCGCACAAAAAGAGGAAAGACAATGAGCAATCGCGTTAACCACCATAAAGTTACACCTGCCCTCGCCAACGCGCTGTCTGCCCTGAGCATGGAGGTGGCAAAAACCTCCATCGACCCGGCGCTGAAGCACCTGATTGACATTCGCGTGTCGCAGCTGAACGGCTGTACGTTCTGTCTGGATATGCATTCAAAAGAGGCCAAAATCGCCGGCGAGCGCGAGCTGCGCCTGTACCATCTGGCGGCCTGGCGCGAGTCCCCGCTGTTCAGCGCCCGCGAGAAAGCGGCGCTGGCGTTCACCGAAGCGCTGACCCAGATTAGCGTTCACGGCGTAAGCGATGCGCTGTACCGCAGCGTGGCGGAGCACTTCTCGGATGTCGAGATTTCAGAGCTGAACTTCGCCATCGTGGCGATCAACGCCTGGAACCGTCTGGGGATCACCTCCCGCATGGCGCCCGGCGCGCTGGACGCGGCGTACGGGCTGAACAAGGCTAACCTGGAATAATTCCGCGCTCGCGGATCATCGCCACCAGCGCCCGCAGTCCCGGCGGGACGTGGCGATGGCCGGGGTAGTACAGGCGCAGCCCGGCAAACGGCTGCGCCCAGTCGTTTAAGACGCTCACCAGTTCCCCGCTTTTCAGCTCGTCCCGAATATAGAGTTCCGGCAAAAATCCCACCCCTAATCCTGCTTTCACGGCGCGGATCGAGGCAAAAAGATCGGACGTCGCAAAGCGCGGCGGCACGGCAAGGGCGTACGTTTCCCCCCGACGCGCCAGCTCCCAGCGGTAGATCCCGCCGTGGGCCATGCGCATGCCGATCCCCTGATGTGAAAGCAGATCGTCCGGCGTTTCGGGTATGCCGTGACGGGCGAAATAGGCCGGCGTGGCGGTGACGAGCTGGCGGATCTCACCGGTCAGCGGTACGGCGATCATGTCCTGCGGGATGGACTCTTCGAGGCGGATCCCCGCATCATAGCCTTCCGCGACGATGTCGATCATTCGCGCTTCGCTGACGGTCTCTACGCGCATCTTCGGGTAGCGGATCATGAAGTCGATCAGCAGCTGGTCCAGAAAAAGCGTGCCGATATGGTTCGGCACGTTCAGCCGTAGCGTTCCGGCGGGTTCTCCTGTTTCGCTGTGGATCTCCTCCCCGGCGAGACGGATCTCCTGCAGGGCAGGGCCGATACGCGCCACGTACCGTTGCCCGGCGTCGGTGAGGGCCACGCTGCGGGTGGTGCGGTTGAAAAGTCGCGTCTCAAGGCGGCTCTCCAGCCCGGCGACGGCATTACTTACCGCCGTGGCGGACATCCCCAGCTCCTGCGCCGCACCGCGAAAACTGCCGCGCCGCACCACCGCCATCACTACTTCCAGCTCTGTCAGACCTGAACGATGCATAGATTATCCTGAAAATCGAAACAACCCTTGCAGCATAGCGTGGATTATCGCAACGGAGAAGGCGTGACAGACTGGACTCACACAGCCTGAGGAGGTTTATATGCACACCATCGAACAGATCTTTATTAACGGCGAGTTTGTTACCCCGCACGGTACCGAACGTTTTAACTTGTACAACCCGGCGACGGCGCAGGTTATGGGGCAGGTTCGTCTGGCGGATGAGATTGACGCTGAGCGCGCCATTGCGGCGGCAAAAGCGGCGTTTCCGGCGTGGTCGCAAACCACAAAGCAGGAACGCATCGCAGCCCTAAAACGTATGCACACCGCCGTGGCCGCTCGCCACGACGATCTGCTGGAAGCGGTCATTGAAGAGTACGGCGCGCCCGCCTCGCGATCGGCGTGGATGGCCAGCTATCCGGCGGAGGTGATTGCTCAGGCCATCGAGGCGCTGGAGGCGTTTGAGTTTGTCACCCCCGCAGGTGCAGCGACGGTGCAGATGACGCCGCTTGGGGTGGCCGGGCTTATCACGCCGTGGAACAGCGACGCGGGCTTTATCTGCGGCAAGCTGGCGGCCGCGCTGGCTGCGGGCTGCACGGCGGTGATCAAGCCGAGCGAAATGAGCGCCCTGCAAACGCAGATTGTCACTGAAGCGCTGCGCGATGCTGAATTACCGCCAGGGGTATTTAATATCGTCACCGGACGCGGCGAGACGGTGGGCGAAACCCTCAGCCGCCATCCGGACGTCGCGAAAATCTCGTTTACCGGCTCCACGAATACCGGCAAGGCGATCCTGCGTAACGCGGCGGAAAGCTTTAAGCGCGTGACGCTGGAGTTAGGCGGTAAATCGCCGACGATCCTGCTGGATGATGTGGATCTCGCGCAGGCGATCCCGCTGGTGATCCAGGCCGGGTTTATGAACAGCGGGCAGGCGTGCGTGGCCGGAACGCGCATTCTGGTGCCGCAGGCGCGTAAGGCGGAGATTGAAACCGCGCTGGCGCAGGCCGTGGCGGCGGTGAAATCCGGCGACCCGCGCGACAGCGCGACGGACGTTGGCCCCATGGTCAGCGAAAAGCAGTGGCTGCGGGTGCAGGGCTATATCCGGAAAGGTATCGAAGAGGGGGCACGCCTGCTGGCGGGCGGTGAAGGGCGACCGGAAGGCAAGCGGGACGGCTGGTTCGTGCGTCCGACGCTGTTTGCCGACGTGAACAACCGGATGACGATTGCCCGTGACGAGATTTTCGGTCCGGTGCTGTGCGTGATCCCCTATCGTGACGAGGCGGAGGCGATCGCCATTGCCAACGACACCGACTACGGCCTGAGCGCGATGGTGCTGGGTGGTGATGTAAACCGCGCGCGACGCGTGGCGCAGCAGATTGTTTCCGGTCGCGTGCTGGTGAACACCCTGGCTCATGAACCGAAAGCACCATTCGGTGGCTTCAAGCACTCCGGTTTGGGGCGCGAGATGGGCGAGTGGGGAATTCGGGCGTTTATGGAGCCGAGGTCGATTGTGGGCTAAAACTTCGCTCTTTACCGAAGCATTGTGCTTTTCCATCCCGCATGCTCTCCTCAACATCACCACGGAGAGACCCTCATGATCGCAGTCATTTTTGAAGCTAAAGCCGCGCCTGCCCATCAGGCGCGCTATCTTCAGCTTGCCGCAGAGCTTAAGCCGCTGCTGGCGGACATCGACGGCTTTATTGATATCGAACGTTTTCAGAGCCTGACCACCGACGGCAAAATTCTGTCCCTTTCCTGGTGGCGGGATGAAGAGGCCGTCCGCCGCTGGAAGCAGAACGTCTTTCATCAGGCGGCGCAGGCCGAAGGGCGGGAGTCGATTTTTGCGTACTACCGCATCCGGGTGGCGCAGCTGGTGCGGGAATACAGTTCCGAAACCGGAGGGCATGCCGATGTATGACGTTCATGTCATTTTTCGCGATACCCCCGGTGAACTGGCGCGGTTTGGACAGCTGCTGGGCCGCAACGGCGTGGGGCTGGAGGGCGGTGGCGTATTTGGTACACATGCCCATTTCTTGGTGGAAGACGGGGAAAAAGCGCGACGCGTGTTGCTCGACGCCGGGTTTACCGTACAGGCGGTGCGACAGCCGGTGATCAGAAAGCTTAAGCAGGAACGCCCTGGTGAGCTGGGCGAGATCGCAGCGGCGCTGGCGGCACGCGGCGTGTCTATCCTGACTCAGTACAGCGACCATGCGAATCACCTTATTCTGCTGACGGATGATGATAAGCTGGCCGCAGAGATCACCGAACCCTGGGCGGCCCATGCTTAAGACGAGTTTACTCCCTGATAACAGCGCGATGCTGGAAAAGGCGATTGCCGCTGTAGCGGCTGCAATGGCCGATCCGTCGCGCGTGAAGATGCTCTGTGCGCTAATGGACGGACGGGCGTGGACCGCTACCGAACTGAGCGCCGCGGCAGACGTCGCCCCGTCGACCGCCAGCGGGCATCTTGCCCGGCTGGTTGAAGGGCAGCTAATAATCTGCCTGTCGCAAGGGCGGCATCGCTATTATCGTCTTGCCGGGCACGACGTGGCGGCGCTGGTGGAGCAGATGATGGGGCTTTCGTGGAGCCGCATTACCCCGCCGGAAACCAGCGCGCCGAAAGCCATGCGTGAAGCCCGGACCTGCTACGACCATCTCGCAGGCGCCGTGGCGGTGCAGATTTATGATTTCATGCAGGCGGAAGGCTGGCTGGAGGCTGACGGTTCCGCATTGACCCTCTATGGCCGGGAGCAGTTCCTGGCGCTCGGTATTCCGTTAAGCGCGCATCCCCGCCGGAAGGCCTGCTGCGCCTGCCTGGACTGGAGCGAGCGGCGGTTTCACCTGGGCGGTGAGGCGGGCGCTGCGCTGCTCATCCACATGGAAAGCAAAGGCTGGATCCAGCGGGTGGCGGGGTATCGGGAGGTGGTGGTGACGGCGTCGGGGAAGGCCGCTGTAAAAAGACTTTTTAGCCGCTAAAAATGCCCGGTGGCGCTGCGCTTACCGGGCCTACGTGTACATTGCCTCCAGTAATACCTTTCGCAATTCCTGCGCTTTAACTTCTCGTTTCTTGATGCTTATCCTGATAACTATTATCTTGACCGCGTGTGACGAGAGGTTTCCCCATGAGTGAAGAAGAACTGTTCTGCCGCAGGCCGATGGGCATGCGGATGGCGATGATCGTGCGCCAGTGGCGTGCCGTCATCGACGACGCCATTCTCGATACCGGGTTAACCCAGTCGAGCTGGACGGTGATGATGCAGCTTCATCAGCTCGGGGATAACGTCTCAATGAGTGAGCTTGCGGAGGTGCAGGGCATTGAACTGCCGCCGCTGATGCGCACCCTGACACAGCTGGAAAAACAGGGTTACCTGCTGCGCACCACATCGCCTTATGACAAGCGCATCCGGCTTCTGACGCTGACGCCTGAGGGAAAAGCCATATTAAAAAGGCTCACTCAGGTGATTGAGACGTATCAGGCGCGCGTATCGCAAAACATCGCGCCGGAACATCTCGACATTTTCAGCGCCACGTTGAATCAAATCGCCTGCAATTTGCGGACAATCCGCGAAGAAGATAACAAGACCGAAAAATAATGACCCCTGAACAAAAGTTTGCCCGCTGGGTAAGGGTGAGTATTGCCTCTTTCCTGCTGATGTTTGTCTACTTTATCGTCGCGGATATCTGGATCCCGCTGACGCCGGACTCCACCGTAATGCGCGTGGTGACGCCGGTGTCTCCGCGCGTCTCCGGCTACGTGGCGGCGGTACATGTCCACAACAACAGCCAGGTGAAGAAAGGCGATCTGCTGTTTGAGCTCGACGACACGCCGTTTCGCAATAAGGTGGAAGCGGCGCAAATCGCGCTCGAGCAGGCACGCCTGTCCAATGAACAGCTGGACGCGCAGATCGCCGCCGCGCAGGCCAGCCTGAAAACCGCCGTGCTGACCGCGCGTAACGACAAAGTGACCTTCGACCGCTACCAGAAGCTGAGCACGCTGCAGAACGTCTCGCAGGCGGATCTGGATAAGGTTCGCACGACCTGGCAGAGCAGCGAGCAGTCCGTCAGCACGATTCAGGCCAACATCCGGAACCTGCGCATCCAGCGTGGTGAGCGCGAAGAACACCGCAACGTGACGCTGCAAAAATACCGCAACGCGCTGGATGAAGCTGAGCTGAACCTCGGCTGGACGAAGGTCTATGCCCTGGCGGACGGCACGGTCAGTAATTTGCAGCTGAGCCCCGGCTTCTACGCTTCATCCGGTTCCGCCGCGCTGGCGCTGGTGAACAACCAGACCGATATCGTGGCCGATTTCCGTGAAAAAAGCCTGCGCCATACCCATCAGGGCACCGATGCGGCCGTGGTGTTTGACGCCTTCCCGGGACACGTTTTCCGCGCCCACGTCACCAGCAGCGACGCGGGGATCCTGGCGGGGCAGGAGGCCGTTAACGGCCAGCTTTCCGAGCCGGAAACCTCCAACCGCTGGGTGCGCGACGCCCAGCGCATGCGCATTCACGTGACGCTGGACGAGCCGCTGCCGAAGCATCTGCCGACCGGCGCCCGAGCGACCGTGCAGCTCTACAATAGCGAAGGGCCGTTTGCGCGCTTTTTCTCCGGGATGCAGATCCACCTGGTGAGCCTGCTTCACTATGTCTATTAGTACCCTGGCGCGGGTATTTACCCCGCACGGCAATATCGTTTATACGGCAAACGATTTCCGGCAGACACTGCGCATCGTTTTTGCCGGGATGATTGCGCTCAGCATCTCCAGCTTTTACAACACCAGCTACGGCGTGTTTTTCGTGGTCTATCCGATCATGCTGCTGTCGCTGGTACCGGTGTTTAATCGCCACGTGGCAAAGCAGTTTATCTTCAGCGCATCGCTCAACTGCGTCGAAATGATCTTCATCATCGGCTATCTGTCGCAATGGCCGGTCATCATGACGCTGGTGGTCTTTGCCCTGTACGTGATGCGTTTTCGCTTTATGAGCAAGGGGCCGCTGTTCCTGTTTGGCTCAATGGGCGTGGTGTGCCAGAGCGTGATGCTCAACTTTATGAGCTACCCCACCACCAACTGGCACACGCTTTTGTTCTCCAACATCGAAGCCAGCGTGATGGCGGTGTGCCTGAGCGCGCTGATGAACTATCTGCTGCCGGACGTGGAGCCCCGCAAGCCGCCGCCGCTGATTGAGAAAGACGACGCCCGCGTGCGCCACGAGTCGCTGCTCTCCGGTACCGTCGCGACGCTGATTTTTGTGGTTTTTCAGATTAGCGACTTAAGCGATTCGCTTTCGGCGCTGATGGCGGGGATTTTGATCCTGTTCCCGATGCACTACCGAGGTTCGGTAATGAGCTCGATCTGGCGCGTGGTCGGCGTGGTGCTGGGCTGTCTCTACATTCTGGTGGTGCAGCTAATACTCTACGATCACAGCAGCCATATGCTGCTGATGATGCCGCTGATTGGCCTCGGCCTGGCGTTTGGCGCGCGACTCCACGTGATGGAAAAGGTGGGGGCGGGCGTGGGCTTTTCCAGCATCACCACCATCGGCATTATGTTCGGGCAGAACATGCACCCCGACACTGACCTGGTGTTCAGCGATCTGTACCGCATCACCTCTGTCACCTTTTCGCTGGTGGCGACGCTGACGATGGTCTTTCTGGTGCACCTGATCCTGAACCGCTTCGAGGCGACCCGCTACGTCATCGCGCCGCCAAAAACGGATTAATGCCCCAGCACGGCAGGCAGCTGCGAGAGTAAAAACAGGATCAGGCCAATCGTCCCGCCCACCAGGGTTCCGTTGACGCGGATAAACTGCAGATCCTTGCCAATGTTCAGCTCAATCTGGCGTGACATGTCTTTGGCGTCCCAGCTTTTCACCGTGTCGCTGATGTGGCGGGTCAGAAACGCCGCGAAGTCCGGCGCGAGGCGGTGCGCGGCCTGCTCCAGATGCTCGTTCAGCGATGCCCGCAGGCTCGCGTCGTTAGACAGCGTTTCGCCAAACCACAGCCCGGCGTTGGCGATGCGCTGCTTCACGCGCGAATCTTCACTCTGCATATCTGCCTTCAGCCACTGGCGCAGATCGGCCCACATCTCGCCCAGATAGCGGTTAAACGCCTCGTCGTTTTTCAGGTAGTGCTTGATGTTGTCGGCTTTTGCCGCCATCTCCGGATCGTTTTTCAGGTTGTCGATAAGCTTCAGCGTGGCGCGGTCGAACGCCTGACGGATCTGGTGCGTGCGGTCGTGGCTGATATCGTCCAGCAGCGTGTTCACCGCGTTCGACACCATCTCCGCGCTCTGATCGCCCAGCCACTCGGTGGGTAGCACCATCGCCTTTCGCGGGTGCTCGGTCTTCAGCCAGTGGACTATCTGGTCAGAGATAAACTCCCGCGTGCTCTCCCGCTGAATCAGGGTAATCAGGCGATTGATGATGGCGTCGAGCAGCACCTGATGGCGGTTGTTTTTGGTCATGCTCTCCAGCATCACGGCGCTGGTTTCAGTGAAATCGACCTTATCAATGGCCTTATGCACAGCGCGTTTGAGCAGGCGCTGAATGCGCCCGTCGTCGGTCAGTTCGAGAAAACCGCTCATCACCTGCATCAAGTGCAGCCCGACGCGCTGAGCGTTGTCGGGCTTGCTGAACCAGGCGCCGATCATCTGCGCAGGTTCATAGCGACGGATCAACGCCACCAACGACTGGGTATCCAGAAACTTCTCCTGCACAAACTGGCCGAGATTGTCGCCGATCCGGTCTTTATTGCGCGGGATAATCGCCGTATGGCGCGAGATAAACGGAATGGGCACCCGGCGGAACAGCGCAACCACCGCAAACCAGTCAGCCAGCGCGCCGACCATTGCCGCCTCGGCAATGGCCTTGACGCCGCGCACCCAGAAGGTCTGCGGTAGGAACAGGGTGGTGATAAAGGCCGCGGCGGCAACCAGCAGCAGCGACAGCGCCAGCAGCTTGGCGCGTTTGAGTTCAGCTATTTTTTCCATGGGTTAAGGATAGAGGTAAGCGGGGGGAAAGTGCAAAAACCGCCACAGCACCCACCCGCCAAACCCCATCAGCACTGCCCCCGCCGTGCGCTCAATCCACCACAGAGAACGGCTAAGCTTCTGCTGAATCGCCGATAGCCCCATCAGCGACACCAGCGCCAGATCCCACGCCAGCACCACCATTACCATCCAGATGCCGCAGGTCGCCTGCTGAAGCAGCGTGACGTCCGGCCCCAGTAGCGCCGTCATCAGGGCCAGATAGAACAGCGCGTTCTTCGGATTAAGCAGCGCCGAGCCGAGCCCCAGCAGGATCTGCTTGCGCAGCGAGGGGCGATGCTGACGGGTTTCATTCAATGCAAGCGCCTGCGGTTGGCTGCGCACCAGATGCCAACCTATCCACAGCAGGTACAGCGCCCCGCAAAGCTCGATAAGCGTAAACAGCCAGGCAAACTGGCGCAGCGCGCTCCAGCCGATAATCACCAGTAAGATATACAGCCCGTTGCCCGCGGCGATGCCGACGCACACTCCGGCGCTGCCGCGAAGCCGGTAGCGCGCGGCGTAGCCCACCAGCAGGAAGAAATCCGGGCCCGGGCTTAGCAGGGCGACAAAGTGCGCCAGCGCCAGGGCGAGAAAAGCGGAAGGGAAGAACAGTTCCATAGCAACCTCAGTTTAAAAATCTGCGGTCAGACTACGGCGCTGCAAACGCTATTTATTGTCGGATATTGATCGGCCCGTAGCGTACTGGCGCGGCGTGGCGGCGGTATAGCTGACGAAGATCTTATGAAAATGGCTCTGATCGGCAAAGCCGCTCTGGTAGCCAACGTCGGCGATGTCGTCCCCGGCACGTAGCCGCGCTTTGGCGAACTCCACGCGGGAGATGTTGAGGAAGCTGCCCGGCGTCAGGCCGGTATCCTGCCGGAAGGTGCGGATCAGCGTCTCCTTGCGCAGCGAGAATCGCTGGGCAAGTTCATCGAGGGAAGGCGGTGCGGCCAGGTCGGCAAGAAACGCCAGCCGCACGTGCTGGCTGGTTGAGCGAAGCGCATCTGCGTTTTCCTCGCATCGGGGAAGGGCTGAAAGCAGCGTATCCACGGATGCAGGCGACATCGTCTCAACAATATCAAGGTAGCGCTTAATGAGCGTAGGGTCGCGAATCACCTGGAGCGCCAGAGGAAGATCGGTGTCGATATAGAGCATATGGTAGCTGCGCGGTTGCCCGGCGACGGGGTTGCAGCTGTGCGGCGCAGAGGCCGGGATCACAATGAGGTCCCCGGGGTTAAGGATGTATTCTCTGTCATGGCACACGCAGCAGGTCTGGCCTTCCATAATCGCGCCGATAGAGAGCTGAGGGTGACTATGGCGTTTATACGCCTGCGTGCTCCGCCACGTGCTGCGCAGCTCAAGGCCTGAGGCGCGGTGAAAAGTCTGCCGGATGTGTCGGGTATCGGTCATAAGTACTCCTTCTGGACATTTTTTATACCACGTCAGCGAACCGTCTGGCAGCGCTTCATTAAGAACCTTCCGGATATACCCAACTTTACGCCCACGGCCAGTCATGTTGACTACCCTTAATACCCTAAGCGGTAAAACAAGGAGATTCGACATGGCTTATCAGACAGTAAACCCTGCCACTAACCAGCTCATCAAAGAATACCCCTCGCATACCGACGCGGATATCGAAGCGGCGCTGAAGGCGGCCGATGCGCTTTATCATTCGGACTGGGCGAAAGGCGACATCAGCCAGCGCCTGCCGGTGCTGCATAAGCTTGCCGACCTGATCGACGAGCGTACCGAGGAACTGGCGAAAATCGCCAGCCAGGAGATGGGTAAGCTCATCGAACAGAGCCGCGGCGAGGTGAAGCTGTGCGCGCAGATCGCCCGCTACTACGCCGACAACGCGAAGCAGTTTCTGGCCCCGGTGAAGTATCAATCCGAACTCGGGGAAGCATGGGTGGAGCATCATCCCATCGGCGTGCTGATGGCCGTTGAGCCGTGGAACTTCCCGTATTACCAGCTGATGCGCGTTCTGGCGCCAAACCTGGCGGCGGGTAACCCCGTCATCGCCAAACATGCCAGCATTGTGCCGCACTGCGCCGAAGCCTTTGCCCATCTGGTTCGCGAGGCGGGCGCGCCGGAAGGCGCATGGACTAACCTGTTTATTTCGTCCGAGCAGGTGGCGAACATCATTGCCGACGATCGCGTGCAGGGCGCCGCATTAACCGGCTCTGAAAAAGCCGGCAGTGTGGTGGCCGCGCAGGCGGCGAAGCACATCAAGAAATCCACGCTTGAGCTGGGCGGTAACGACGTATTCGTGGTGCTGGACGATGCGGACCTGGACAAAGCCGTCAAGACTGGCGTGAATGCGCGGCTCAACAACGCCGGGCAGGTCTGTACCGCGGCGAAGCGCTTTATCCTGCATGAAAAGATCGCCGACGCCTTCCTGAGCAAATTCACCGAGGCGTTTAAGCAGGTGAAGATTGGCGATCCGCTGGACGAAAGCACCACGCTGGGGCCGCTGTCGTCGAAAGATGCTCTGGAAACGTTGACCAAACAGGTTAACGAGGCGGTGAAAAACGGCGCGACGCTGCACTATGGCGGCAAGCCGGTGCAGCGCGACGGGAGCTTCTTCGAGCCGACTATCCTGACGAATATCTCGCGCGACAACCCGGCGTATTTCGAAGAGTTCTTCGGCCCGGTAGCGCAGATGTACGTGGTGAAAAACGACGACGAGGCGGTCGCGCTGGCGAACGACTCCCACTACGGCCTGGGCGGGGCGGTATTCAGCCAGGATATCGAGCGCGCGAAGAAGATGGCGTCGCGGATCGAGACCGGGATGGTGTACATCAACTGGCTTACCGATACCGCGCCAGAGCTGCCATTCGGCGGCGTGAAGCGCTCCGGCTACGGACGCGAGCTGTCGGATCTGGGGATCAAAGAGTTTGTGAACCAGAAGCTGGTGGTGGTGCGTCAGTAAGAGGTAATAAAAAACCTGCCAGCCGGCAGGTTTTTTTAAGGGGATTATTGCACTTCGATCTTGTCCCAGCCGCTTTTAAACATGCAGCTGTCAACCAGCGTATCCCGGCGATATTCATTCGCGTCTTCAACCGTGTAGCTCGTGGAAATATCCTTTTTCTTGTTCTTTTTGTCCGTTTTTTCCGAGCTCGAACCGGTCACGACGTTATCCGGGGGCAGATCGATCAGCGCCTGCGCTTCGCATTCCGTGAGCTTTTTATTCATTTCCGTATCGCTGACGCCCGGTTTCACCCATTTGTACTGGACGCAACCGGTGAGCATCAGCGTTAGGCTCAGAACGCAAAGCGCGGTCATGCGGTGTTTCATCAGAAGGTGACTCCACCGCCTACATATGCGCCGTCAATCAGCGTGTGGTTCGGACGACCGTCTTTGCCGTCCACGCTCACGTGGCGATAGCCCACTTTCAGCGTCACTGGCGCGATCGGCGTCCAGCTTACGCCGCCGTTGGCTTCGACGTAGTTTTTCACGCTGTTGTTCAGCCCTTCAGGCGCCACATAGCCTTCACCGTACACGTGGATGCTGTCGGTCAGGGCAACGTTTACGCCGCCGCCAATCGGGAACGCCACGCCGTTATCGCCTTTTTTCGGGCCGAGGTAGATGGCTTTTGCGCCCGCGTTCAGCATGACCGGGCCAAGATCCAGGTTGTAGCCTGCGCCCACGCCGCCGGTCTGGGTACCGTCATCGGTGTTTTTCAGCCAGTTACTTTCCAGATAAACACCGGATGAGGATTTCCCCATTTCCAGATTGAGGTTGGTAAAGTTTTTACCCTGCTCAACGGTGCCGCCCATCGCCAGTGCGGAACCCGATACGGCAGCCAGAGCAGAAAGAAGAAGGATATTCAGTTTTTTCATGTTTTATGCCTCGTCATTAAATTCATCTGGGCGCACCTTAACAAGCGATGTTAATGACTGCAAATGTGATATAAATCGCGGTTTTATACTGATATTGTTAACTTTTTTATTGAAGTTGTTGCAATGATGTTTGATTGTCGGGGTGTCAACAGGGGATGTTTTTAGCGTTTAGGAACCGTTTAGTTTTTTGACTAAACATAAACTGAACGAGGCGGGGATAGTGATTTGAGATGAATTAATTGGGTTTCTAATAATTTCCAAAAATGTTTCGCCTGTCACACAAAACAACAAAGCCTTACATTTCGAGCGATGAATATACGTTCAATCGCGCAGGCCGGTTTCCCTTCCATGTCATTTTTCTGACACGTTTATTCTTTACGTTGTTGGCTTCACTAACTGGATGCTAACAATATGAAAAGAAAAATTATTCCTGTGCTAATCGGCTGTGCGCTCTCTTTCTCTGGCCTGGCGGCGCAGCCCACTGCTGAGCGCTATGTCGTCAGCTTCCCTGACGGCTCACATGTGAAGTACAGCGGCGCGTTTGCCGATGCGTTTCCGAACGGGCTCCCGGTGGGCATTGGCTCCGGCCTGCTGTTTACGGGCAAGCAGGGCGATGCCCTGACCTTTGCGACCGTGACCGATCGCGGTCCCAACGCCGATGCGCCAAAAATGGGTAAAAACGAAGCCAAAATATTTGTCACGCCTGATTTCGCGCCGCTGCTGATGACCATCCGCGTCCAGAACGGCAAAGCGGAGGCGGTTGATGCCCGCCCGCTGCATGATGATAAAGGCGAGATTAACGGTCTGCCGCTGCAAAGCGGCGTGATTGGCTCCACCAATGAAGTGGCGTTCAGCGACACCTTAAAGACGCTCAGGGGTGACAACCGCGGACTGGATACGGAAGGCATCACGCCGGACGGCAAAGGCGGCTACTGGCTGTGCGACGAATATGGTCCGTTCCTGATTAACGTCGACAGCAAAGGCAAGATCCTCGCGATCCACGGGCCGCAGGCCGCGGAAGGGGAGAAATCCATCGCGGGCGGTCTGCCAAACATCATCAAATGGCGCCAGCCCAACCGGGGCTTTGAAGGCCTGACCCGGATGCCGGACGGACGCATTATCGCCGCGGTGCAGAGCACGCTGGATATCGACGGTAAGAGCAAAAAGCAGGCGCTGTTTACGCGTCTGGTGAGCTTCGATCCGGCAACCGGCAAAACCGCAATGTACGGTTACCCCATCGACAGCGCGGCCTACGACAAAAACAGCGACGCCAAAATCGGCGATATCGTGGCGCTTGATGACCAGCACATCCTGCTGATTGAGCAGGGAAGCGATAAAAACGACGGAATGCGTAACCTGATTTACAAGGTGGATCTCAGCAAGGCGAGCGACCTTTCCGCCTTCGACAAGCCGGGCGAGTACCCTGAGTTTGATGATGAGAAAACCCTGGCGCAGCGCGGCATTACCCTTGCGGCTAAAACGCAGGTCGTCGATTTGCGCGCGTTGGGCTGGCAGCAGGAGAAGGCCGAAGGGCTGGCGCTGATCGACAGCAAAACGCTTGCGGTGGCGAACGATAACGACTTTGGCGTAAAGGTAGCGATGCAAAACCCGGTCGAGGGCAAGAAGCTCAAGGATTATAGGGTGAACGCGGAAGGCAAGCTGACGCTGGATGATAAACCGGTGGAAACCACGCTCAGCGTGAAGCCGCTGAAGAAGCCGGAGTCGGACAGCGAGCTGTGGATTGTGACGCTGCCGGAGGCGGTGAAATAATACCAGGGCTTACCCCTCTCCCCATAGGGGAGAGGGGATGTTCGGTGCGGTTATTTCTTCAGCCCCGCAAACGCCGCCCGAATTTCTTCCTCCGGCAGCTGGATGCCAATAAACACCATCACGCTGTGCGGCGCTTCATCGCCCCACGGTCGGTCCCAGTCGGCGCTGTACAGGCGCTGCACGCCCTGGAACAGCAGGCGGTTGGGTTCGCCGTCAATCCACAGCATTCCTTTGTAGCGCAGCAGCCTGTCGGCAAACGACAGCAGCAGGTTCTCCATCACGCGGGAGACCTCGCTGATATCCACCGGATAATCCAGCTCCACCACAATCGACGCCACGTCGTTTTGCTTGTCTCCCATAAAGTGGAAGCGCGGTTTCGCGGTGACGTTCTCCTCCAGCATAAAGCCGTTGGTGTTGAACAGCTGGGACAGGTCGATATCGCCGTGCGTCACCGTGAAAATCGGCGCGCGGGAGTTAATGCGGGTCAGGCGCTCGCGAAGCTTTTCGCTTTCGCCCGCCACGTCGGTTTTGGTCAGCAGGATGCGGTCGGCGTAGCCCACCTGAGACTGGGCGATGGTGAACTGGTTCATCTGTTCGTCGGCGTGGACCGCATCAACCAGGGCAATCACGCCGTCCAGCAGATAGCGCTGGCAGAGGATCTCGTGGGAAAAAAAGGTCTGAATAATCGGGCCGGGATCGGCCATGCCGGTGCACTCGATCACCAGGCGGTCAAAGTCGATTTCCCCGCGATCGCGGCTGTCGAGCAGGTCCAGCAGGGCATCTTCTAATTCGTTAGAGCGGGTGCAGCAGATGCAGCCGTTGGTCAGGGTTTTGATCTGCGTGGCGCGATCGCCAATCAGCTGGTCGTCTACGGAGACTTCGCCAAATTCGTTTTCGATGACGGCGATTTTGAAGCCGTGCTGCTCGTTCAGTATGTGGCGCAGCAGGGTGGTTTTACCGGCGCCGAGGAAACCGGTCAGCAGGGTAACGGCAATCGGGGTCATGGTCTCTCCTTTAGCAGCAGCGGACGCCGCCTTCTCCACTTCCGCCGTAGCGCGCTTCCTGACGCTCGCGGAAGAATTCAGTGTAGGTCATGTACGGCTTATCCGGGTGGTTGGTCTTCATATGCTCAACGTAGTTGTCATAGTCCGGAATGCCAATCAGCATTTTCGCCGCCTGACCGAGGTATTTTTTTGCTTCGCCTAAGTTACCAAACATTGTGGGTTCCAGACAGAAAAAGCCCGGCGATGTGAGTCCGCTGGGCTTGTGTTTCCCTCACCCCAGCCCTCTCCCAAGGGAGAGGGTGAGGATTGCGGATTAATGGTGTGAAGAGGTCTTCACGCCGCCTTCAGGCACCGGCACGTAAGGGGTTTCTTTGTCCGTACGGCCGTCGGCGTTACGCACTTTCAGCCAGGTTTTGATGCCGTAGAAGATGATGCTGTACACCACCACCAGGAACAGAATGCTCAGACCCGCGTTGGTGTAGTTGTTCACCACGATATGGTTCATGTTGGCAATCTGCTGGGCGGTCAGATCTGCGCCGCCAGCGGCAATCTTCTCTTTGTACTGGTTAGCCATGAAGAAGAAGCCTTCCAGCTGCGGGTTGGCGCTGAACAGCTTCAGGCCAAGCGCCCAGGTGGTGCAGAGCAGCAGCCACAGCGCAGGGACTACGGTGACCCAGATGTATTTGGTGCGTTTCATCTTCACGAGGACAACGGTACCGAGCACCAGAGCTACAGCCGCCAGCATCTGGTTAGAGATACCGAACAGCGGCCACAGGCTCTTCACGCCGCCGAGCGGGTCGACAACGCCCTGATACAGCAGGTAGCCCCACAGGCCGACGCAGCCCGCCGTACCCAGAATGCCCGCTACCAGAGAGTCGGTTTTCTTCAGGAACGGCACGAAGTTACCCAGCAGATCCTGCAGCATGAAGCGGCCCGCACGGGTACCGGCGTCCAGCGCGGTGAGGATGAACAGCGCTTCGAACAGAATACCGAAGTGGTACCAGAAGCCCATGTCCGCCCACGGCAGCACTTTGTGGAACACGTGTGCGATACCGACAGCCAGCGTCGGTGCGCCACCGGCGCGGTTCAGCACGGACGGTTCGCCGATGTCTTTCGCCGTCTGCATGATCTGCTCAGGCGATATCACGAAGCCCCAGGAGCTGACGGTCGCCGCCGCGTGTGCGCTGGCGTCTTTCAGCTGCGCCATAATCAGCGCCGCGTTGTCGCCGCCCATCTCGTGCAGGTTCGGCATGGTAATACCGAGACCCGCCGGAGGGGTGTTCATCGCGAAGTACAGACCCGGTTCGATGATAGACGCGGCAACCAGCGCCATGATCGCCACGAAGGACTCCATCAGCATGGCGCCGTAGCCGATGAGGCGTGCGTCTTTCTCGTTTGCCAGCAGCTTAGGCGTGGTACCGGAGGAGATCAGGGCGTGGAAGCCGGAGACCGCACCGCAGGCGATGGTGATGAACAGGAACGGGAACAGGGCGCCTTTCCACAGCGGACCGGTACCGTCGATGTACTGGGTCACCGCCGGCATTTTCAGTTCAGGGTTGATGATCACAATCCCGATTGCCAGCCCGACGATCACGCCGATTTTCAGGAAGGTCGCCAGGTAGTCGCGCGGGGCCAGAATCAGCCAGACCGGCAGCAGTGCGGAGATAAACGCATAGCCAATCAGCGCGAAGGTGATGGTGGTGTCCTTGAAGGTCAGCGCCGGGCCCCAGTAAGGGTCGTGCGCAATCACGCCGCCGAAGTAGATGGAGGCCACCAGCAGCACGATACCAATCACCGACACCTCACCCACGCGGCCCGGACGCAGGAATCGCATGTAGATCCCCATGAACAGCGCAATCGGTACGGTAGAGCAGACGGTGAAGACGCCCCACGGGCTTTCGGCCAGCGCTTTCACCACGATCAGGGCCAGCACCGCGAGGATGATGATCATAATCAGGAAGCAGCCAAAGAGGGCGATAGTCCCCGGCACGCGGCCCATCTCTTCTTTGACCATCTCACCCAGAGAGGCGCCGTTACGGCGAGAAGAGATAAACAGCACCATAAAGTCCTGCACCGCACCCGCCAGCACCACGCCAGCGAGCAGCCAGAGCGTACCCGGCAGGTAGCCCATCTGCGCGGCCAGTACCGGGCCGACCAGCGGGCCTGCCCCGGCGATAGCGGCAAAGTGGTGACCAAACAGCACGTAGCGGTTGGTTGGCACGTAGTTCAGGCCGTCATTGTTAATGACCGCCGGCGTGGCGCGCGTCGGGTCGAGCTTCATGACCTTCTGCGCGATGTATAAGCTGTAGTAGCGATAAGCCACAAGATAGACGGAAACGGACGCGACCACGATCCACAGGGCGCTTACGTGTTCGCCCCGGCGTAATGCGACAACCGCCAGACAAAAAGCGCCGAGGATCCCGAGTAAGGCCCAGGGCACGTGCTTCAGTAGTTTTTTAGTATCCATAGTAAGACCTGGTTTTTTATGTAAAGAAAAAAGGGTCAGGGTTCGTTGTGAGGAGGTATTGATTAATGCTGGAGCGATCGTGCCAGATCAACGCGCGCGTAAAGGACGGTAAGTGAATGAGTGGTTGAAAGTGCCGGGTGAGCGGTCAAAGGAGGCGACGAGCGGTTTCGGCTCGCCGCCAGTGGGCGAAATTATGTGATTGAGATCACTTGATTATTCGGGGTACGCTCCACGGCCAGATAGCTTTCCAGCGTCCTGATGAGCTTCTCCTTCAGCCAGCTCGGTTCCAGTATCTGAATATGGGGGAGCCAGTAGAACAGCAGCGGCAGGATCTGGTTCTCGTGGGCCGCCTGGCAGCGCAGCGTGACGCCGCCCTGTTGCTCCTCCAGCAGCTCCTGTTCCGGCAGAAGATCGCGGCGCAGGAAGTAATGTGAAATATTATCTTTAATAAATATTTTCACTGCGAAAGTATCTTCAGATACCCAGGGGTCGAGGCTTTTCTCCAGCAGCTCAAGGACATTTTCTTCAGGAGTGAAGGTCGTTTTCTGAATATCAAACCAGCTAATCTGGCTCAAAGAGAAGGATTTCAGGCGGCTATTTTCGGTGGCTTGTAAATACCATATATTTTTTTTGTTAATGAGTTTATAGGGATTAATCAGACGGGTTTTACCCTTATAAACGATCTGACAAACATTATGGTTTTTAATCGATTTCTCGATTTTCGTTAAATGACGGCGAATATCACGCTCTACCGTGTGTTCTGCTTCATTGCCAAGAATAAGAATATGGTTTTCGTCAACGCGCGTTTCAAGCTTCTGCCAGAATTCCGTATTTCTTTCAGGGAAAAAGCTGTCAGCATTCAGGAAGTTAGCAAGGGTGTGATGTAAGCCTTGTCCGCCGGGCGATTGTGCAGAATGGATCAGCCGATATAGCCCGTTACCGAAATGTTCAACAATGGGAGAGAGGGCATTTAAATCCCGGTAGACGGTACGCTCGGTAATTTTAAATTTCTCCATTAGCGCACTGCGGTTTACCACACCGTTTAAATGTAGCTCAACCAGAATATCGACCAGACGTTCAGCCGAGCGGCTACGCGTCGTTTTAGCCATAAGGTCATCCTGTATATTTAGGTATGCGCTGAATGATGCGGATGCACTGACAGGTAGTGTCAGTATTCAGTCACAGAAAATTTCTCTTATGGCTATATAACGGCGTGTTTTAGGGGAAACCTTAGGAGTTTTTGTAGAAAGCGGCGCTGGCCGGAAAAAAAGGCCAGCGCGAGGGGGCATCACAAGGCGGCTTCTGCCTCCAGCATGACCGGGTGGAAACGGCGCCTGAAGTAGATCAGGCCGTGTCCCGCGTCACTCAGGATAATGTTTTTAACTTCAACAAGGTAGACAAGATGCGTGCCGATGGTTTGCACCTGGCTAATCTCACCTTCAAGGCTGGCGAGCGCACCCTTGAGCACAGGCTGCGCCAGCGGCCCTTTCTGCCAGCAGGAGAGTGCAAAGCGCTCTTCCATCGTCATACCGGTCATCCCGGCGAAATGGCGAGCCATGATCTCCTGCTCGTGGTTCAGCACGTTAACGCACAGCCTGCCGTTGCCCTGGAATACCGGGTTCATGGCGCTGTTGGCGTTGATGCACACCATCACTGACGGCGGGGTGTCTGTGACCGAACAGACGGCGGTGGCGGTAATGCCGCAGCGGCCCGCCTCACCCTCGGTGGTGACCACGTTTACCGCCGCCGACAGGCTACTCATTGCGTCGCGAAAACGCAGGCGTTGTTCATCTGAATGCATTGCAACCTCCCGCTGCGCTATTTCAGCAGCTTGTCGAGCATGTTGATATCGCTGTTGTTGTGCAGGTGCGGTACGGTCCAGCCGTGCTGGTCGTATTCGGACATGCAGCGGTCGACCATCGCCATCATCTTGTCCATGTTGCCGGAGCTCTGCGCCTGGCGCAGACACTGCAGGCGAATTTCATCCTGGCTGCCGGAGTAGTTAATTTCGTACAGCTCGTGACGACCGCCGAACTCGCTGCCGATGGCGTCCCACATCAGTTTCAAAATCTTGATACGTTCAACGTGATCCATGCCGTTGGAGCCGCGCACGTATTTCGCCAGATACTGGTCGATCTGCGGATTGTTCAGATCCCGGGCGCTGGACGGCAGGTAAATCAGGCCGGACGTCACGTTACGCTCGATGATGTTCTTGATTTTGGCGTAGGCCATCGGCGCCATCACGCGGTAGGTTTGCAGCGCGGCGTGATCCGGCAGATACGCGCCGTTGACCCACGGGGTGGCTTCGGAACACATGGAGTCGCTCAGCGCCCAGAACATGTTGCGCCAGGCCACCACTTCGCCGAGATCTGCCTGCACGCCGCGGAACTCCAGGGTACCGGTGCACTCCAGGGATTTCTTCAGCAGGGCGGTGATGAAGTCGAGTTTTACCGCCAGACGCACGCAGGCCTGCAGCGGGTACATGCGGGCGAAACCGCCTTCCATCGTCCAGCGACGGCAGCGGTCGAAATCGCGGTAGATCAGTACGTTTTCCCACGGGATAAGCACGTGATCCATCACCAGGATCGCGTCGTTCTCGTCAAAGCGGCTGGAGAGCGGGTAGTCGTAAGGGGAGCCGGTCGCGCCTGCCACCATCTCGTAAGAGGCGCGGGAGATCAGCTTCACGCCCTCGGCATCCATCGGCGCGACGAACATCAGCGCGAAGTCAGGGTTTTCGCCCATCACCTGCGCGGAGCCGAAGCCGATCATGTTGTAGTGGGTCAGCGCCGAGTTGGTGGCTACCACTTTCGCGCCGCTGACGATAATCCCGGCGTCGGTCTCTTTCTCCAGCTTGATGTAGACGTCTTTCACCTCGTCCGCCGGCTTGTGGCGGTCGATCGGCGGGTTAACGATGGCGTGGTTGAAGTACAGGCCGGTTTCCTGAATGCGGGTGTACCAGCTGCGGGCGTTCTGCTCGAACTGGCCGTAGAAGGCCGGGTTGGCGCCGAGCGCGCAGCCGAACGCGGCCTTGTAGTCCGGCGTGCGGCCCATCCAGCCGTAGCTAAGGCGCGACCACTCGGCGATGGCGTCGCGCTGCTGGCGCAGGTCGTCGGCGCTTTTCGCCACGCGGAAGAACTTGTGGGTATAGCCGCCGCTGCCGGTGTCGGTGCCCCAGCACAGCGTGTCCTGCATGTCCGGCTTGTGCAGCGCGTCGTACATCTGCGCGATGGAGGCCGCCGCATTGCGAAACGCCGGATGGGTGGTGACGTCTTTGACGCGCTCGCCGTAGATATAAATCTCACGACCGTCCTGCAGGCTTTTTAAATACTCTTCACCGGTTAACGGGCGTTTGGCGTCTGCGCGGAACTCTTCAGGCTTCATAGGGAACCTCGTATCGGAATTGTGTTGTTAAATTTATGTTTTGTTTTTGTTGTTTAATTGAAGCCTGAGAGGGGCGTAACGTGAAGGGACGATTGGGACAACGACGGGTACTTTTCGGGTGGGATGTGGTTTTGTGATCTGTGCGGCTTTTCGGCGGGTGGCGCTACGTTTACCCGCCCTACGAACCGTGATGCGTTCAGGAAACCGGTACTTTCTGCGCCCGATACGCGCTGGGCGAGCATCCCACTAAGCGGTTAAAAAAGCGGGCGAAATAGGCCGGATCTTTGAACCCCAGCTGCCAGGCAATCTCGCTGACGGTGCTGTCGGAGAAGAGCAGCAGGCGCCTGGCCTCCCGCAGCTGGCGGTCGAAGATCAGCCGTTTTGGCGGGCGGTTGGCGAAGCGGCGGCAGATATCGGTCAGGCGCGATTCGGTCAGGTGCAGCTCGCTGGCGTATTCCGGCACCGTCCAGTGCTGGTGGTAGTGGGTGTCGATCAGCTGGGTAAAGCGCTGGAACAGCTTCAGCTCGCCGCGCATGCCGCCCGAGGCGTGGTCGTCGAGCTTCGCGTTGCGCAGCAGCAGGGTAAATACCGCCTGCGCCAGCAGGACCAGGGTATGCTCGCGCCCGGGCAGCTGCTCCGTGGATTCCCGGGCAATCAGCTGCCAGTAGTGCTTCAGCGCCGCCAGCTCGTCCGGCTTATCCGCCAGCGAGAGGCAGATCCCCGGGAGGCCAAACGCCTCCCGCGTGCCGGGGTAGAGCACCTCCAGCAGCGGCCAGATCAGATCCTCGCGCACCGTCAGCACGTGACCGTCGCTGTCGGATTCGGTGATAAACGCGTGCGGTACCGACGGCGGCGTGAGGACGAACAGCGGGGCCTGCACCGAGTAGCGATGATCGTCGAGCTGGAGCTCAATCTGTCCGGTATCGAGAAAGTGCATCTGAAAGTACTGGTCGTGACGGTGCGCCTGCATGTCGCGGCCAAAAAAGGCCGCCATGCGGGCGAACGACTGGTAGTGCACATCGTCGGTGCCCAGACTTTCGTCGTACTCCTTGCTGATATCGATGTTGGTAATGGGGCTCTGGCACATAGCGGCTTCCTAGTGGATCTTCTGCGCCGCGATGCCCGGCTCGCGTTCAAGGCTTTCGCGCTGCGTCATCGGGATGCGCGTCAGCACCAGCGCGCCGACCACCAGCAGCCCGGCCACAAACCACAGCCCCGAGCTAAAGCTGCCGGTCGCGTCGCGCAGGATCCCAATCAGCAGCGGGCTGACGGCGGAGCCGACGTTGCCGATGGCGTTGATCACCGCGAGCGCCACCGCGCGGGACTGCAGGCTAATAACCCGATCCGGCGTGGTCCAGAATATCGCCATGGCGGTAAACGATCCGGTTGAGGCCATGATGATGCCAAGCAGCTGGATCAGGCTGTGATCCGTCGCGGAGGCTAGCATCCATCCCGCCGCGGCGAACAGGTACGGCAGGATGGTGTGCTTTTTTCGCTCTTTCAGCCTGTCGGAGCGGCGGCTCCACCAGATCATCCCGAGGATGGTGCAGAACTGCGGGATCGCCGCCAGCAGACCGATGACGATGTTGCTGCTTCCCGTGTTAAAGCTTTGCAGGATCTGCGGCGTCCAGATGTTGATCGCACTCAGCGTATTGGTCAGGCAGAAGTAGGCCAGCGTGTAGAGCAGCACGGCGGGCGTGAGCACCTCGCGCAGCGTGGAACGCGGCGTGACGGATTGGGCAATCGCGACCTCCTGCTCGCGGGCGATCATCGTTTTCAGCGCCTGCTTTTCGTCCTCATCCAGCCAGGTGGCCTGGTCCGGCGTGTCGTTGAGGTAAAACCAGGTCACCACGCCGAGCACCACTGATGGGAGCCCCTCCAGCAGGAACAGCCACTGCCAGCCCTTGAGGTTCCACAGCCCGTCCATCGCCAGAATGTAACCGGAGAGGATCGAGCCGAGCATCATGGTTACCGGCATGGCGATCATAAACAGCGCGTTGGCGCGGGCGCGGTGATAGGCCGGAAACCACCAGGTGAGATAGACCAGAATCCCCGGCAGGAAACCCGCTTCGGCAATGCCCACCAGCATGCGCAGGACGTAGAGGGTTTCGGGGCTGGTGGCGAACATGGTGCAGGTGGAGGCAATACCCCACACCACCATGATCCCGGCGATCCAGCGGCGTGCGCCGATCTTCGCCAGCATGATGTTGCTCGGAATGCCGCACAGCACGTAGGTGACGTAAAACAGCGTCGCGGCCAGGCCAAACATGGTTGACGTGAGGCCAAGATCTTTACCCATCGTTAGCCCGGCGAAGCCGATGTTGATGCGATCGAGAAACGAGAAGACAAACAGGATAAAAAGAAAAACGATCAGGCGACGGAACAGCTTGTGAATGACGCGATGTTCAACAGCTTTATTATCATGGGTTTGCAGGGTAGAGGTCGTCATGGTGCGCTCCAGATCTTACGTTTAGTAGACGGATTTATTGTTATTAACTGACGTAACCGGTTTTTCGATAAAACGTGCCGCCAGCGCTTCCGCGCCGCGGGCGAGCAGAGTGGTGTCGACGCCGACGGCAACAAACAGCGCGCCGAGTTCAAGATAGCGTTTTGCCAGCTGCTCGTTCGCCATCAGGATGCCGGGGGCTTTACCGGCAGCGCGTATCTGTGCGATCGCCTGCTCGATGGCGGCCTGCACTTCCGGGTGCTGCGGATTGCCGGCAAAGCCCATGTCTGCGCTAAGATCCGCCGGGCCGATAAACACGCCGTCGACGCCTTCCACGTCCAGGATTTGCGGCAGGTTTTTCAGCGCCTCGCGGGTTTCAATCTGCACCAGCACGCATATGGCGTCGTTGGCCTGCTGCAGATAATCCGGGATTCGGTTCCAGCGCGAGGCGCGCGCCAGTGCGCTGCCCACCCCGCGAATGCCTGCAGGCGGGTAGCGGGTGGCACGTACCGCCAGCCGCGCTTCGTCGGCGTTTTGCACCATCGGCACCAGCAGGGTTTGCGCGCCCACGTCAAGCAGCTGTTTGATCTGCACCGGGTCGTTCCACGACGGGCGCACCACCGGCTGGCTGGGATAGGGCGCGATGGCCTGCAGCTGGGTTAAGACAGTCTGCACGCTGTTCGGCGCGTGCTCGCCGTCGATCAGCAGCCAGTCGAAGCCTGCCCCCGCCAGCAGCTCGGCGCTGTAGCTGCTGGTCAGCCCCAGCCATAGCCCGATTTGCGGACGGCCTGCTTTCAGCGCCGCTTTGAATGCGTTTTGCATGGCTATCTCCTAGACAAAACGGCAGCTGATGGAGCCCATGCTGCCATAGTCGACGTGGAAGGTGTCGCCTCTGCTGGCGGGCACCGGGCGGGTAAACGAGCCGCCGAGGATGATTTGCCCCGGCTCAAGCTGCACGTCGTACGGCGCCAGCTTGTTCGCCAGCCACGCCACGCCGTTGGCCGGGTGGTTAAGGACGCCTGCTGCCACGCCGGTCTCTTCGATCACGCCGTTGCGGTAGAGCAGGGCGGAGATCCAGCGCAGGTCCAGCTCGTCGGGCTTAATCGGACGGCCGCCGAGGATGACGCCCGCGTTGGCGGCGTTATCCGAGATGGTGTCGAACACCTTGCGCGGGCGCTGGGTCTCCGGGTCGACGTTGTGGCAGCGGGCGTCGATCAGCTCCAGCGCGGGGATGACGTAATCCGTGGCGTTGTAGACGTCGAAGATAGTGCAGTTCGGGCCGCGCAGCGGTTTTGCCAGCACGAAGGCCAGCTCCACTTCAATGCGCGGGACGATGAAGCGGTCGACCGGGATGTCGCTGCCGTCGTGGAAGAACATGTCGTCCAGCAGCGCGCCGTAGTCCGGCTCGCTAATCTGCGAGCTGGCCTGCATCGCTTTGGAGGTCAGGCCGATCTTATGGCCCTTCAGCACGCGGCCTTCGGCGATTTTCAGGCTGACCCATTCGCGCTGGACGGCGTAGGCGTCTTCAATGGTAATCTCCGGGTAGTCCAGCGAGATCGCGCGGATCTGCTCCCGGGACTGTTCCGCCTGATGCAGACGATGGGCGATCAGAGTATGGGTATGTTTGTCGAGCATGGCGATATCCTGTTTTATCTTTGTTTTCACCCTCTCCCTGTGGGAGAGGGGACTGACCGTGCCGGTATTACTTAAACAGCGCGTGCACGTTGTTCTGTTTGTAATTAAGGGTCGGGTGCAGCTCGTCAAGCTCGAACGACAGCGCCAGGTAGCGGCTCGCCATCAGCTCCGCGAAGTGCGCTTTGATAAGGCCAAACAGCATCTCCCCCACGGCTTCCCGGCTCTCCAGGCTGCGCCCGGCGCCGATTTTCAGCGTCATATGCACAAAGGCGTAATCGTGCCTGCCGTCGGCCATCTGCCAGGTGTCCAGCCAGTGGGTGCGGCTGCGGATACCGCCGATGGGGAAGATGCCCGTGGCGGCGAGCGCCTCGTTCACTTTGGCGAACAGCCCCGGCAGGTCGGCCTGCTCGCGGATGTTGTCGGTACATTCAGCAATAAAGTGCGGCATGGTGGCTCCTTAGGCGGGCAGCGGGAAAACGGCGTTGACCTGGCCGGTTCCGGAGCTGGCGAACAGCTCGGTGAGAAACTCCACCTTGCCGTCGTATTTGTCCCAGCCGAGCATGCCCAGCAGCATCACCGTGTCGTGCATGTTGCCCTCGCCGTAGCAGTAGTCGGCGTACTCCGGCAGCATGCTGCAGAATTCTTTGAACTGACCCTCGCGCCACAGCTTCACCACGCGTTCGTCCATCTGGCGGTCGAACTCGCGGGTGTAGCTGTTTATCCCTTCCTCGGCGCGCTGGTCGTCGATAAAGCGGTGCGACAGCGAGCCGCTGGCGAGCACCGCCACGGTGCCGTCATATTTTTCGATGGCGCTGACGATGGCCTCGCCCAGCCTGCGGCTGTCGGCGAAGTCGTGAACCGTGCAAAACGCCGAGATGGAGATCACTTTGAAGTGCTTATCCGCGTTCATGTAGCGCATCGGCACCAGCGTGCCGTACTCCAGCTTCAGGCTTGGAATGTTGTGCGCTTTGGCGCGCACTCCAAGCTTCACCGCCTCGTCGGCGATGAGCTGGCCGAGTTCCGGATTGCCGTCGTAGTCGTAGGTCATGTCGCGGATAAAGTGCGGCAGCTCGTTGCTGGTGTAGACGCCCGAAAAATGGTCCGCACAGTTGATGTGGTAGGCGCTGTTCACCAGCCAGTGGGTGTCGAAGACGATAATGGTATCGACGCCCAGCTCCCGGCAGCGCTTGCTAATTTCTTTATGCCCATCGATAGCGCCCTGGCGGCAGCCGTGGTTTTTGCCCGGCAGCTCGGAGAGATACATCGACGGCACGTGGGTGATTTTTGCCGCTAACGCTAGTTTACCCATGCTCAGATCCCCCACTTTGGAATCGGATGGTCGCCCATGGAGATGCAGACGTTCTTCATCTCCGCGAATACCTCGAAGCTGTACTCGCCGCCCTCGCGGCCGGTGCCGGAGGCCTTCACGCCGCCAAACGGCTGGCGCAGGTCGCGCACGTTCTGGGTGTTGACGAACACCATGCCCGCTTCGATATTGCGCGCCAGGCGCAGTACCTTGCTGACGTCCTGGGTCCAGATGTATGACGCCAGGCCGTACTCCACGTCGTTGGCCAGGCGCAGCCCTTCCGCTTCGTCCTTGAACGGCAGCAGGCAGGCCACCGGCCCGAAGATCTCCTCCTGCGCCACGCGCATGCGATTATCAACATCTGCCAGCACGGTCGGGCGCAGGAAGTTGCCGCCTTTCAGGTGTGCAGGCAGATCGACCGGTTTGTCCGGGCCGCCCGCCAGCAGGGTTGCGCCTTCCTCGATGCCGAGGCGGATATAGCCGGAGACTTTTTCCCAGTGCTGCTTGCTGATGAGCGCGCCAATCTGGGTGTTCGGATCGGTCGGGTCGCCCACGCGCAGGCGGTTGGCGCGCTCGGCGAAGCGCTTGACGAATTCCGGGTAGATGCTCTGCTGGATAAAGATGCGCGAGCCCGCGGTGCAGCGCTCGCCGTTGATGGAGAAGATGGTGAACAGGGCGGCGTCCAGCGCGCGCTCGATGTCGGCGTCTTCAAAAATCAGCACCGGTGATTTGCCGCCCAGCTCCATGGAGTACTTCTTCAGCCCGGCGTTTTTCATGATGTTACGCCCGGTGGCTGTGCCGCCGGTGAAGGAGACCGCGCGCACGTCGTGATGACGCACCAGCGCGTCGCCTGCCGTCGCGCCGTAACCCTGCACCACGTTCAGAACGCCCGCCGGAATACCTGCTTCGAGGGCCAGCTCGCCCAGGCGGTCGGCGGTCAGCGGGGAGAGTTCAGACATCTTCAGCACTGCGGTATTGCCTAAGGCGAGGCACGGCGCGACCTTCCAGGTGGCGGTCATGAACGGCACGTTCCACGGCGACACCAGCGCGCAGACGCCCACCGGCTGCACCAGGGTGTAGTTGAGCATCTTGTCGTCGACCGGGTAGGTTTTACCGTTCATCTGCTGGCACACCTCGGCGAAGAACTCGAAGTTGTGCGAGGCGCGCGGAATGAGCACGTTTTTGGTCTGGTGGATCGGCAGCCCGGTATCGGCGGTTTCCATGGCGGCGATCTCCGGTACGTTCTGGTCGATCAGATCGCCCAGACGACGCATCAGGCGCGCGCGCTCCTTCATCGGCAGGTTGGCCCACTTCGGGAACGCCTCCTTGGCGGCGGCAACGGCCTGATGGATTTCGGCTTCGCCGCCGGAGGCCACTTCTGCCAGGACCTCGCCGGAGGCCGGGTTAGTGGTGTGGAAGTAGTCGCTGCCCGCGACGTTTTTACCGTTGATCCAGTGGTTTATCTTTTTCATTTTGCCGTCTCCTCACTCACAATTCGGTTCACCAGGCGTCCCACGCCTTCCACTTCCACCACCACCTCATCGCCCGGCACCACGTCGGACAGCCCCTTCGGCGTGCCGGTGGCGATCATGTCGCCAGGCTGCAGGGTCATAAAATCGCTCAGGTACGCAATCAGGTACGGGATGCTGAAGATCAGATCCGCCGTGGTGCCTTCCTGGCGCAGCTCGCCGTTGACGAAGGTGCGCAGGGCGAGATTGTGCGGGTCGGGAATCGCTGCTTTCGGCACGATGTGGGGGGAAATGGGCGTTAGCCCGTCGCGGCTTTTTACCCGCAGGTTCGGGCGGTAGTAGTTTTCCAGGTAGTCGCGGATGGCGTAGTCGTTGCAGACCGTATAGCCCGCAACATAGTCCATCGCCTCGGCTTCGTTGACCTTACGCGCGGTTTTACCGATGACCACCACCAGCTCCGCTTCGTAATGCATGTATTCGATATTGTTCGGGCGCACCGACGTCTGGCCGTCGCCGTTGAAGGTGTTTGGCGCTTTGATAAATACCAGCGGCTCGGTTGGCGGCTTAAAGTCCAGCTCGCTGGCGTGATCGGCATAGTTCAGACCGAGGGCAAACAGCGTGGCGTGCGGCGGCGTGCTGTGCGCAATAGTGACGCTACGCTCATCCACCACCGGGTTTTCCAGCGGGGGAAAACCTTCCGCCAGAATACGCACGCGATCGCCCGGGCGGATCTCAACGCGGCTTTGCGGGGTGCCGAGCAGGATCGCATCGCCGGGATTGAGGGTGGCGAACTCGCTCAGGGCGCTCAGCAGTTCGGCTGCGTTACGCTGAAGGTCGGCCGTGTTCCAGTGGTCCGCTTCGCGGCCGTTGATCTCGGTGATGATGGTCAGGTTATCCACGTTACCAACGGCGACCATTTCACCGAGCGGGCAAAATCCGTCACGGCATTTCGCCTTGATGGCAGGGCGGTAGAAGCTCTCTTCCGGCAGGCTCACCTCGTTGGCGAGCGCATATCCGGCGATGTACTCCGCGGCGTCCTCCACGCGCACCTTGCTGGCGGTTTTGCCCACGACCAGAGCCACCGTGGCGCCGCTCAGCACCGTTTCACCCTGCGGGAAGGGGATCGGCTCGCCCGCGCGGATCACCGTGTTATGCGGTTTGATAAACCACACCGCTGTTTTCGGCGGCGTGTTGTAGGGGGCTTTTTCAAAGGCCTCACGCCAGGCTTCACGCTGGCTTTGATGGTTGAGGGCGACGGCAAAAACGGTACCTTTCATTCACATACTCCTCAGGCCGGATGTCCGGTTTGGATTTCATTAATATGTTAATGATATGGTTTTATGCTTTTGCTGTTTATTTCGCAATCAGAAGTGAAAAATTTGTGATATGAATAACAATAAATTTACATGTTGGACTTTATTAATATTTAAATCATAGAGTTAATAAAATTGACGGGTTTCTGTTAGACTTTTTGACGGAAAACGCGTTGTTTATAAAAACATCTTTTAGTGATTGTTTACTTGTTAATGATGTGAAGGGGAGACGCTATGCATGATTCATTAACCATCGCGCTGCTGCAGGCGCGGGAAGCGGCGATGTCCTATTTCCGCCCCATCGTGAAGCGCCATAACCTGACCGAGCAGCAGTGGCGCATTGTGCGCGTGCTGGCTGAACATCCGTCGATGGATTTTCACGATCTGGCGTTTCGCACCTGCATCCTGCGTCCCAGCCTGACCGGCATCCTGACGCGGATGGAGCGCGACGGCCTGGTGCTGCGCTTAAAGCCGGTGAACGACCAGCGCAAGCTGTACGTATCGCTGACCAAAGAGGGAAATGCGCTGTATGAACACGCCCAGGCGCAGGTCGAAGAGGCGTATCAGCAGATCGAGGCGGAATACACGCCGGAGAAGATGAAACAGCTGACGGCGCTGCTGGAAGAGTTTATTGAACTCGGAAACCGGCATAACGCAGCGCGGGAAGAAGAGTAAAAACCACAAATTCCAGGATGATTTTCGTAAAGTTTTCCCTTTCCAGGCCGAAAATTCTGTATCTGTCTGAGGAAAGAGAAAACATGTTAAACCGTATCAAGATTGTCACCAGCTTAATGCTGGTTTTAGCGATATTTGGCCTTTTACAACTCACGTCCGGTGGTCTTTTCTTTAATGCCCTTAAGAATGACAAAGAGAATTTCACCGTCCTGCAAACCATTCGCCAGCAACAATCCACGCTGAACGCCAGCTGGGTAGCATTGCTGCAAACCCGTAATACCCTGAACCGTGCGGGTATCCGCTACATGATGGATCAGAGCAATATCGGCAGCGGCGCGACCGTTAACGATTTGATGCAAATCGCGTCTACGTCTCTGAAACAGGCGGAAAAAAACTGGGCTGCCTATGAAGCCCTGCCGCGCGATCCGCGTCAAGGCGATGCGGATGCTATGGAGATCAAGCGTAACTATGATATTTACCACGGCGCGCTGGCGGAGCTGATTCAGCTGCTGGGCGCGGGCAAAATCAACGCCTTCTTCGACCAGCCGACCCAGAGCTATCAGGACGGTTTTGAGAAGCAGTACGTGAGCTACCTGCAGCAGAACGACAAGCTGTATCAGGCGGCGGTCGAAGACAGCAACAGCTCCTACAGCCAGGCTATCTGGGTGCTGATTAGCGTCCTGATTGCCGTGCTGGTGGTGATCGTGGCCGTCTGGCTGAACATCAAGCAGACGCTGATCTCCCCGCTGAATCGTCTGATCGACAACATTCGCCATATCGCCAGCGGCGACCTGGTGAAGCGCATTGAGGTTCAGGGCACCAACGAGATGGGTGAACTGGCCGACTCGCTGCGTCATATGCAGGGCGAGCTGGTGCGTACCGTTGGCGACGTGCGTAACGGCGCGAATGCGATTTACAGCGGCGCGAGTGAAATCGCGATGGGCAACAACGACCTCTCCTCCCGTACTGAACAGCAGGCCGCTTCCCTGGAAGAGACCGCTGCCAGCATGGAGCAGCTGACGGCGACCGTTAAGCAGAACGCCGAGAACGCTCGTCAGGCAAGCCATCTTGCGCTGAGCGCCTCCGAAACCGCGCAGAAAGGCGGTAAAGTGGTGGATAACGTGGTGCAGACCATGCGCGATATCGCGGGCAGTTCGCAGAAAATTGCCGACATTATCAGCGTGATCGACGGCATTGCCTTCCAGACCAACATTCTGGCACTGAACGCGGCGGTAGAAGCGGCGCGTGCGGGCGAGCAGGGCCGTGGTTTTGCGGTGGTGGCAGGTGAAGTACGTAACCTGGCCCAGCGCAGCGCCCAGGCGGCACGCGAGATCAAGAGCCTGATTGAAGACTCCGTGGGCCGCGTGGAAGTGGGCTCAACGCTTGTCGAAAGCGCCGGTGAAACCATGGGTGAGATCGTGAATGCGGTAACACGCGTCACGGACATCATGGGTGAAATCGCCTCTGCGTCTGACGAGCAGAGCCGCGGTATCGACCAGGTGGGCCTGGCGGTAGCAGAGATGGATCGCGTGACCCAGCAGAACGCCTCGCTGGTTGAGGAATCTGCCGCAGCGGCGGCCGCACTGGAAGAGCAGGCGAGCCGTCTGACTCAGGCCGTAGCGGTATTCCGCATTCAGCAGGAGCAGATGAAAGCGCGCGAATTCGCTTCTGCGAAAACCGTTGCAGCACCGGCGATGGCGCGTAAAGCGGTTACCGCTGATGCAGGTGATAACTGGGAAACCTTCTAACGCCGTTTGTTGTGCCGGGTGGCGGCTGCGCCTTACCCGGCCTACGGTTCAGGGTTTTGTAGGCCCGGTAAGCGCAGCGCTACCGGGCGATATTACAGAGGCAGGCGCATGGCGCAGCGCGTTTCATACGCGAAGCCGTGCGCTGTCTCTTCTTCCCTTTTCCGACGCAGTTCAGGCGTCAGCGTCGTCATTTTTTCAAACCCCAGCCGAGCATAGAACGGCGCATTCCACGGTACGTTCCTGAACGTCGTCAACGTCAGCGCTGTCAGCCCCCTTTTACGTGCATAGTCTGCCACGCAGGCGATGAGCTGCCTGCCGATCCCTTCTCCCTGCCAGTGCAGATCGACCGAGAGTTCGACAATAAACAGTGATGACGGATGGGCTTCGGCGAGGATAAACCCGACGGGCTGGTCGTTTGCCAGCGCCAGCCAGCTTAGCCCGCGTTCGACATAGCCGAGGTGTTGGTCAGTGGAAATGACCTCGCCATCGGCAAGCCAGGCGAGTTCCGGGTCTTCACGAAAGCGCTCCCCCGCCGCGCGTTCAATGGCGGACAGGGCGGCAGCGTCGTTGCGGGTGGTAGGGCGAATGCGAATAGTCATGGCGGCAAGTATAGCCTGACCCGTCGACATTATTCCGAGCAGATCAGCACCGGCGAATAGAAATTGCTGATCACCAGCGCGTCTTCCGGCGTGCGCTCTATTGTCAGGAGCCTTTTATTGCCCAGCGTCAGGCCGGCAACGTATTTTTCAAAGACCCCGGGCGGCATGGCGTCATGGCTAAAACGCTCCACTTTTTGAATAGCAATCTCATACAGTTCGCCCTCCACGTGACGCCATTTAAACATCTCCTGGCGGGAAACCTCCCAGCTGCGCGGGGCATTCACTACGCTGCCGTTAACCGTGATGTACCCCGTTTTGTCGGGATGAAAACGCATAATGATCTCACCGTCAAAGGTGAAATCGTGGCTGTCGCGCCGGTCGGAGAAGGTCAGGTTTCCATCGCAGGCCACCGACAGCGGGGGCGTGTGAAAGTACCACGCCGTCACGGCGCCCAGCAGCAGCAGGTTGAGGAACAGGATTAGCCAAACTTTTTTGTGTCTCATATCACCACTCGTAATAGTAAAGCGTACGACAGGCGCTGGCTTTACCCCGCGTGAGGGAACATTGGGAGAGCACCAGCCGCCCTTCGTGGCCGTAGAAAAGCGTTCTCTGAATGTGCATGTAGAAAATTGAATTTTTCAGGCACGGAAGATGGCCGTCCTTCTGAAGCGTTTGCGCCAGCGTTATTGCCTTCCCGTGAAATACATCCGCCAGCGGCGTAAAGGTGTAGACCGGGCAGGTGCCGATATGCGTCAGCAGATGGAGCTCCTTTTGTGAATTTTCTGGCTTGATCAGCGCGATCCAGAGGCATAGCGCAACGACGACCAGCGTGAGCGCGCCGCAGAACAGCCATTCCGGGCGAACGCGCCATGCAGGTTTTGCCGTTTCGGCGGTCGGCGGGGCCTCCTCCAGCGGGGTGACCGTGACGTCTGCGCTGAGCATAAAGCCCGTTTTCGGTACGGTAACGATAAGCAGCGCGTCGGGAAGCAGGGTCGCCAGCATCTTGCGCAGAATGCTGATGTACTGGTTTAAGGAGTTGTTAGATCCCTGGAGCCCTCGCCGATCCCAGACTTCCTGGAGAAAGGTTTCCCGTTCAACCACGTTCCCATGATGCTGAACCAGCAGCTTCATGATGGTATTGGCCGTACAGGTGAGGAGCTGCGCATCCTCATCCGGCGCATTGATAAGAGAAACAGAACCGTCCTCGTCGTTATAGACGATGGCGTCAGCAAGCAGGTATTTCATAAGTTGTTGTAATAAAAACAGAGATAAAAAATAAAAAGAGAAGGTCTACGCCTTCCGGGCTGCATTGCTGGCTATTTTAACGCCACTGTTACCGATAACATTGATCCAGACAGGATTTTGGGTGGTTTAATAAGTCAGCGTGATAATCACGTCATCAATAAATTCCCCGGTACCGGTTAGCGGCTGTGCCGGGACCTCGCCATAAACGGTGTAGTTCTGGGTGCCGCCAGCGGGATTAGTGACCTGCAGCGCATCGCCGCTGCTTCGATCTCCCCAGCGTTGCGTGGCCGCCTCATCCTGCCAGAGCCCGTAGCGCAGGCACTGGCCCTCGCTGTTGCAGAGCTGCCGCTGGTTACCGCTGGCATGGTTGCCTTTGCCCATGGCAAGGGTGAACGCGGTTCCGGCCGGACAGCGCGTGGTGAGGGTGGCGGTGGAACGCGTCGGACGCAGGGTCGCGGTGCTGGTCAGGGTGCCGAAGTTAAGGGGCGTCACGCGCTCGATGTAGCATCCCTGGCTGATCTCGGCCTGAGCGCTGGTGCCGCCCTGCACCTGCTCCCGCTCTGCGGAACCGTCCGAGCAGTTTTGCAGGGCATCCTGACGCAGGGCGCTGTGCCAGGCGATACGCAGATTCATGTTGTAGTTGTAATAGTGGTAGGCCGGAAGCTGGCTTTGCCCTGCCGGAATGGTAGCGATAAGGGGAAAGGTACCGCTGACGTTGGCATTGCTTTGCGCGGCCAGAGTCTGCTGAATCAGGTTCCCGCTGCTGGCAGGCCCCAGCTCCTGAGAGTGCGCTGCGCCGTTCAGCAGGCGGAAGAGGAGGGTGTACTGTTTCCCCTCCTGATCCCCCGGCGAGATCATCTCAAAGGGCGGGGCGTCTACGCTGCTCAGGCAGACGTTGAGATATTCTGTCCTGCCCTCATTGTCGGCCTGGCAGCTAAATTTGACCTCGGTGTTGACGGAGGTGGTATTGCCCGCCACGACGTTGCCAAAGTTAATGGCGGGCATGGAGGTTATCCAGCAGGCCGCCGCCATCGCCTTCACGGACAGGACGAGCAGCAATAATAACGGTGCTCTTAATGACACAGTTGTTCTCCGATATTCTGTATAGATGACGCGGTACGGGGCGCCGGAAGCGTGACCCGGCACGCTCCCTCACCGGTTTTCACCACCAGTTCACCCGGCAGGGGCGGATCTTCAAGCCAGATAAAGCCATCGCGTCCCACGATGGTGGCACCCTGCGGCATTGACACGACGCTGCCCAGCGGGAGCGGCCTGCGGCGGCTGTCGACCAGCCGGGCCTGAACCGTGACGGCGTGATGGACGTTAAAATCGACTTTGACCGCGCTGCTGTTGCCCGGCCTGGCATGCATGTCGGTGACGGGGGCGATCACATCGGCGGGCAGATCGAGCGGGTTAATGCTGACTTTGCTGTTGTGGTAGCGCGGCAGGTCGGTCAGCAGGAGATAACCGTCCTCATCCGTTTCACCGGCCGGGCGGTTTTCCAGCATCACCGGTACGTGCCCAATACCGTGCGTGGAGACCAGCGCCATGCCCTGCTGGATGTAGCGCAGCGCGTGCAGGCTGCCGTCCAGCAGCGTCAGGCTACCTTCGGCGGAGGCGTACTGGTTGCCCTGGCTGGCACCCTGCTGCAGCCCAACGTGCCATTCGCCCGCTCGGCCCAGATAGCCTACGTCCGCATATCTTTCACGTCGTTCGCCAAAACCCTGGCCCAGCTCCCATGACCAGCCGCCGGCCTCATCGTCCGGCTGGTGGCGGTAATCCATGCGCGGCGTATCCCGGCTGGCCTGAGCGGAGAGCGTGTCCTCGCGACCCAATGGGACGGAAAGCAGCAGCTGAACGTGGCTCGACGCGTCCGTAAACGAGCGGGTATAGCTCAGCGTGGTGGAGATGTGTGCCGGCAGCGACACCGACCAGGAGGCGTTGAGGTAGCGCTCTGTGCTGCCCTGAATGTTCTGCTGTACCCAGCCCGCGCCCACGGTGCCGAAGTGGGGAACGGACTGGCTTACCCACACGCTGTCGCTGCGCCTGACGGGCGCGGCACCGCTCATGCGGGCGTTGTCGGCGAAATCCGCCCCGGTACGGACGGTGCTGGCAGAAATGCCCGTTCCTCTGCCGTTCCACTGCCAGCCGAGGCCCCACTGAACGCCCTGCCCGTAAGGGCTGTCGCTCACGGCAACGTGCTGGCTGACCACCCCTACGGCGGGGGAGACCAGCCAGTCAGCGCCCGTACCCACGTTGCGCAGCCTGCGCTGCTGCTCCGTATGCAGCGCCAGCGTCAGGTGATTATTCACTCCATAGCGCCAGCCCGCGTCCAGCAGCGGCGAGGCGGCATAGTCGTCGGAGTGCAGGGCGTAGTTTTCCCGCATCCAGCCGATGTCCAGCGAACCGCTGCTGAGCCCTTCCGCCAGCATGCCCGGGGCGCCGTAGAGATCGAGCTGTACGGCGCGACGCTGACCGTTGATATCGGTAATCACCACCTCCGCCTGCCCGCTGCCGGTGAAGGACGGCAGGGTATCCAGCAGAAAGTCTCCCGGCGTGACGCGCTGGCTGCTCTGCTTAAGTCCGTCGATATATAGATCGACCGTGGAAGGCAGCACGGCCGTGTCGCTGTAGCGGCTGCGCGGTTCGGTATTGAGCTGGGGATTAAGCTCAAAGTTACGTGCCCAGTGCAGCCCGCCAAAGCGTACCTGCCGGCTCCAGCGGGTGCCGGTGGTGATGCTGTCGCCCAGCGCCAGCGTTGTCAGCGAGTCGGTGTTGTCCCACTGCCAGCGGGTTTCGAGACGGGTGTGGGTAGGCCGACCGGCGCTGTTTTCCTCCCCGGCATGGCTTGAAAAACTGCTGCTGAACGTTCCGGGCAGCCCTCCGGAGGCGGTCAGCATGGTCTGGGCGTTAAGCTGGCGCTTCCCCTGCGCGTCGCTGGCGTAGAGCGCGTATCCGAGCGTATAGGCGCTGACGGGCTGCGCATCAGGATAGCGGTACATCGGCGTGGGCCTTGAGACGGTCAGATGCTGCTGGCCCTCGAGCGCCTCTGCCTCTGCGGTAATCGACACCTGCTGGGACAGCGCGTCGAGATTGACCTTCAGGCCCGGCAGGGAGGTCAGCTCAACCCACTCTGCGCGATCGTCCGGGGCGTGAAGCCCCAGCTTTTTCATGTCGCTGCGGCTTATCCATAGCGCATTATCCACCACCCGGCAGGCCCACAGCTCGCCTCGCGGAGCGTGGTTCACGGTAATGGCCAGCCATTGTACGGTGTCGGCGGGTTCAGTCCGGGCTGACAGCATGAGCGGTAGCCAAAACAGGAGCGCGAGAAGCGAGCGGGCGCAGGGGTATCTGGCTGGCATGATGGTCATCATTGAGATAGACGCGCAGCGAGCTGAGCGCGTGTCGTGAGGGCTGCTTGAGCGATAAAAGGGCGATTTGTCCCGGGAGCACATAGCCCGCCAGGCCTTTAATCGACCCTACAACCTGCCCATCGGCCGTCAGGGCCTCAAGGTGGCTCAGGCGGATATGGCGGTTTCCGGCGTTAAAGCAGCGGAGAGTGGCCGGTATGTCTGCCTGCTCACAGCTCAGGGCATCGTGGCTGGCTGGCGCGCTCTGGTTCCCGGCAATAAACACCGGAATCGAGTAGCGCAGCAGGAAGTGCACCGCGGTGGGATTGGCGGCGCGGGACGTGGCGTCCGGCAGTTCGTCGATGACCAGCCGGTAACTTTGCTCCTTTGCACGGTTGCCTGGCTTCATGACGATAATGCGCACCAGCTGCTGCTGGCCCGGCGCCAGTGATGTCATCGCCGGGCTGGTGACCACCTCCCCGGTGTTCACCAGAACATCTTTACCGTTTTTTTGCGTCCATTCGTACACCCGAATCTGCGCATGGATGGCCGCTTTCCCACTGTTAGTGAGATAGACCGCCGCTGCCCGCTGGTCGCTCTGCAGATCGAGCGTTACCGGGGCCACCTGAAGCGTGGCGGCCAGCGCGTAGCGTGACAGCAGCGCCAGCATCATGAGCCACAGAATGAAGCAGGGAAGGTAGCGACGCACGATCAGTACTCCAGTTTTAACGTGATATCGTCGCTGTAGGTACCTGCCTGGGCGGTTGTCAGCGCCCCGGCTTCAATGACGCCATACAGGGTTTCCTCCTGTTCCGCACCGTTGCCGGTATCGTCCAGGCCATTCGTGCCGGTGATTTGCGTCTGTTTGCCTTCGTCGGCAAAGAGTTTCCACGCAATCTTCTGTGCGCCCGTTTCGCCGTTTTCCGGCTTCAGCCAGAAGGTTCCATTTTCCCCGTCGTTGCTGGTGGCGGTGAGGGTGAAAGGCGTACCGTTGGTACAGACGATATCGACCTGCGTTTTGGCCTGGATTTCGCTCGACTCATCGGAGCCGTGACGTGAGAAGTTGAGGTCGTTGGCTTTTAGGGTGCATGACTTTACGACCTCAAGTGATACGTGCATCGTCGCGCTTGCGCTACTGTCTGCGGCGATCGCAGCAGCAGGAAGCAGGAGAACGGAACAACATGCAACGGTGGGAATAATTTTCATGATTTTATTTCCTGACGTGAGTAACAGTGGAATTACAAAGCGAATGACTGAGCGTCCAGCAGGCAGAGTTTTCGATGGAATTCCGCCAGGCTGTGGCAGCAAAATTTGTTCATCGCGTTACGCTTGTGGGTGTAGATCGTTTTAGGGGACTTATTCATGATTTTTGCGATGCGAACCGGACTGAATCCTTTATGGAGCAACATGCAAACCCGTCTCTCCTGATACGAGAGCATGGCGGCGTTTTCGAAGGCGAATGTCGTGTCGCTAAAACAGTGGCTTAGCTGCGCAAAAGAGAGGTTGTCCGCGACCACTCGGACCCGCTCGTTGCGCAGGAAGGCGTGAACGTCGCAGACCCGCGCTGCATCCGTAAATACCAGCCAGTTCTCTCCAGCGTGTGTATTGAGTAGCCGTTCCTGCAGGCGCAAAAGCCCTTCCGGATTAACGTCATGGATCCAATACATCTCCGGGCGAGGGGTAACGGCCGTCGAGATCAGCGAAGTGAGGCCAAGCCATAAAAACGTATTCCCGCTCAGAACGATAACCTGATAACCAGCATTCAGAATGAAAGGGGTCATTTTCTACCCCACAGATAGCCCTGGCCGTAATCGGCCGCGCTGGCGCGGGCCAGCGCGAAATCACCCGCGGTTTCGATGCCTTCGATCAGTACCTTGCTGGCGACGCGCTTGCACTGGCGGGTGAGATGCAGAAACTTTGCCTGCTCGGTCCGTCCGTTCCAGAAGGTATGTTTGTCAATTTTGATGCCGCAGAAGCGGATCTGGCTGGTCAAAAGTTCGGGAAGAAGGTCTTCGCAAACATCGTCTGCCCACACTTCTATTCCCCACTGATGGAGCGTTGCGATGCATTTCCTCAGCGCCCGGCTTTGCGTATCGTCGAGTTGTACCATCGTATGGAGATCGGTGACCTCGATAGCAAGTCTCTCCGGGCAGGGTGTTTCTTCTTTGAGCCTGTCGAGGAAGTCCGTTTCCAGCAGTAAATCCGATGTCGCATTGAGGTAATACTTGTCGCCCTCTTCGCAAAACATGGCATGACGAAGCTGCGCAAAGAAGTGCGCCTTACGCTGCGTCGAGGACATCGCGGCAAAGTAGTCTTCAAGATCGACGTGGGGCTTTGCCGTGGACAATACCTCCCAGGCAATCACATTTTCGCTGCGCAGTGCCCGGATGGATTCGAACTTATAGCCGGTTAGCATGATAAAAGTGCGTAACGCTCCGTGGTGATTTCAGGAGCTGCACATTTTATTGATTTGGTTTTTGGCGGGATATTTATAGATAAAAATGGTTTATATAAAGTGTTTTTATCTAATTTATAACACTTATAAAGGATTATTTATTTTCATAAGCGCCCGACAGAATGCCGGGCGCAACGCGCATTAACCCGCTTTGCTGATGATTTTGATTTCGACCATGCCAATTCCGATCTCGCGCGGTGAATGCCCAAGGATATTTCCCTCATTCGTGGACTGAGGGTCCGGTGGCACGATCACCAGGGTATTGCTGCGCGAAGGGTTCTCAAAATGTAGCGTGTGCGTGCTCACGTCGTATCCAAGCGTTAACGTCTGTTCCCGATCCCCCACGCGCACGGGTACGGGCTTGTTAGCATTGGGGCCATACGCTCTGGCGGTGATCACCAGGTCGAACTGTTCCGGCAGTGGATGGGCGTATTCAATTTTCACCTCATTGCCCAGCTGCGCGTTGGACCAGCGCCCCCAGGACTCCGGACGCGAGATGCCGCTAAACTGCTTCACTTCTTCCGGTGCGCCGGCCACGTTAAAGATAAAGCTATCCGCTTTGTAGCGAATATCGTTATCGCTGATTTTCAGCATGTCGATGTTGTGCTGATAGCGCGCGGTATCAATCATCGTATCGTTGAACGCGGTTTTGCCCTTCCACTGCGCCTTATCCACGTGCTGCACGGTTTGCTCCCCGCCGAGCTGACCCTGAGAGACGCACCAGTCGGTAGAAAGCGCCAGCGGCTGCGACCAGAGCTGGCCCATTTTGTAGCATCGGTCGACCCAGACAAAATTATCGCGTGGCGCGAAATCGGCCAACTGATAGCGCAGCGGCGCGGAATATTCGCTTTCCGGCAGCGGCTCAACGCGCCCTTCCGACACGCGCACCAGCAGCGGCAGACGGAAGCTGCTGCCCGAGAAGGCAATCGTGTTTTTATCCCGATCGACGGTGAAGTCCTTCATCTCTTTCGGGAAATTCCACAGGCGGATAATGTCTGGCTTCCAGGCGAGGATTTTATCCTTCATGTTGAGGAACACTTCCGACAGGGACTGCCCCGACAGCGTGCTGCGGCCAAGGCCAATAAAGTTGTCGCCGCCCAGAATGTCCAGCACGGTTGCGCCGTTATCCATGGAATTGCGTTTGGTGGCGATCACCTCCTGCTGCGGCTGGTCACCGCGCAGCACGAAGAACAGGTTGCTGCGATCCTGCTTATTGAGCTGATCCCACGCGCTGTTTTTCATCGCCAGATGGTCAGACGAAACGACGATGACGGTGTTTTTAAACCAGGGCGAGGCTTTGATTTTCTCGACCAGCGCGGCAATGTGTTCCTGACTGCAGGTGACGGCGCTGAAAGATTTGTTGTTTTTGCCGTCCACGTCATAGCTTTTGCGTTTGCAGCTGCGCGAGACAAATCCGTCCGGATGATGTGTGTCCACCGTCAGCGCAAAGAGAGAGAAACGCTTGCCCGCGCGGGACAGCTCCTCGAATTTCTTCCAGGTTTCGTCGAGTACCGTATCGTCATAGAAGCCCCAGTCGTTGCGGTAGCTCGGATCGGCAACCGTCGTTTTTAACTCTTCTGAGCCATACAGGTGGTCAAAACCGTGGGATTTCAGGAACACATCTTTTCCGGCAAAGCGCAGGTTTGCCCCCTGCACAAAATAGTTTTCGTAGCCGGAATTTTTCAGGATATCGCCGAGGCAAATATTCTGCGGGAAGAAGGTCGACATGGAGGCTGAGGCGTTACCTTCAAAAGGCGCGAACAGCGGAATACCGCACTGGGAGGCAACCATCCCGGCAATCGTATAATCCGTACCGGGCAACTGCATGGTGTGGCTGAAATCGAGCCCTTCATTTTTCAGCGCACCCAGGTCCGGCGTCAGCTCCGGGAATGCATCGTTATCAAAGTACGTGCGTTCCAGGCTTTCACCGTAGATATAGACCAGGTTGAGCTTCGGGTTGGCGATCGTTTTCGACGGTTCTTTGTAGTAAGCCACGAAATCCGGATCGCCGTCGCGCGACTGCGATTTCACCAGCTCGGTGATCTGATGGAATGCCGGGCTGGCGTCGACGGAGGCCAGCGCCAGGAATAACGCCAGCAGGCTGTAGCCATGATGGTGCGGATGATGGCGACGTCGACGCAGCACCCAGGCCAGTGCGCCAAATATCGTCACCAGCGCGACGATAAGGCCCAGCCCCGGCAGAATGTACTTGCCCACACCCGCGCCCGTCAGGCTGTTCGTCAGCGTGTAGAGTACCGCATCGTTAATACCGTCACCGGTAAAGTAATCGCTGGCGTATAAGGTAATGTTTAAAATAATAAAAATGCCGAGCACCACCAGCGTGGCGATAAACCACCAGGTGTTACGGCCGGCTTTCCACGCGTAAACGCCGACAGAAGCCAGAAAAAGGATAAGAGACATGAATTCAGACAACAGCATATCCTCGTGACGCCAGATAATTCGCTGGCTAACTATTTATTTTTTGGGTCATACAATGTAATTGCGATGTCGTTAAGCTGCAATTTTAGTGTCACGAAAGTGTGCTGTTGTTAGGATTTGGTTTAGAAAATCGTTTTTATGAAGACGTGCACATCCTGACAAACGGACGCTGAGGCGGTGGCAGGTGGGGAAAACGCTCATTTAGCGCCGCGCTGCAAGACTATCGCATTAAACGCGGCGTGTTGTGGCAGAAAATGGGATGGATCAGGAGATGAAATTAACGCCTTGTTTCAGCACCAGATCGCAGGCTTTGGTTTTCACCTGTTTTGCCAGAGAAGAGTTGCCGAGGGTGCTCAGATTCAGCTGCTGCCCGTTTTGTGCGTTAAGCAGGCCCTGAATGCCGTCCATATAGTTGGTGTCCGCTTTTTGCTCCTGGGTATCCAGACCCAGTTTACCCAACACCTGGTTTTTCACGTTTTGCGCGTCGGTCACGGAGGCCAGCTTTTGCTTCGCGCAATATTCCAGAATCCCCGCCGCGTTGTTCATCGTGCCCGCACTCAGACTCTGGGAGCTGTTGCCCAGCAGGCTGGTAAGAGAAGAGGCGGAGAGTCCACCCTGAGAGCTGCTGCTCTCTTTGGTCAGCTCATTTGCTGCGCTTGACAGGGACTCCTGCCAGGACGCCGCTTGCACTGCGCCGGTCACCAGCAGCGCGCCTAAAAAGGTGCTGATTAGAATCTGTTTTTTCATTATGGCTCTCTCAAAAAGGTCCGTTTTGGGCCGAGGGGTTCCAGTATATACCTATGCCCTGTCGGCGATTCCTGGAACTGTCTTAATACTCTTTGCCGGTGACGCGGCTGCGGTAGCTTTCCCAGTCGAAAATGACATACAGGCTGTTACCCAGCTTCATGCGGTCCATGACGCGTTCACCTAATAAGCGGGTCATTTCGTCGATGTTATGGTTCGTCAGCATGCCGGTGGGGCGTTTGGACGAGGAGCGGCGATCGACAATCTGGTTGATGATCACTTTTTCATAGCGGGATTCCGTCTGAACGCCAATCTCGTCGATGACCAGTAAATCGACATTGCTTAAATCATTAAGCAATTGCTCTTCACTGGTTTCGCGGTTGCTGAAGGTGTCTTTCATCGCGGACATGATATCGGCCACGGTGATGATAAGGACCGATTTACCGCGCAGAAGCAGCTCGTTGCAGATGGCGGCAGCAAGGTGATTTTTGCCGGTGCCCGGCTTGCCGCTAAAAATGAAGCTGGCGATATTGCCGTCGAATTCATCCACGTACTGACGGGCGGCGGCAAGGGCGTTCATCTGCCCGTTGGTCTCAATTTTATAGTTATCGAACGAGCAGTTCTGGTGCAGGGGACGGATACCGGAACGGTTAAAGGTGCGCTGCATTTTCATTGCCCGATTTTCGCGGGCAAGCGCGGCGGCGCGGATCTTACCTTGCTCTTTTTGCCACGCCAGCAGCTCTTCTCCGGTGGTGAAAGCAGGCTTCACGTTGGCAGGCATCATTTTTTGCAGACGTTTCATCAGGTCGCCGACGTTCTTCATTTCGCACCTCGGAATCCGCTGGGGATCTGTTTATCCGGTTCTGAAAACGCGTTGATGTCGCGTTTTGGCTGGCCATTGTTGCCGGCGCGGGTAATTTGCAGATGACGCGCGAGCTTTTGCTGCCACTGAATATGGGTGAAGATTTTCCCTTCCGCCTGCCACCAGGCAGTAAACGCGGCAAGCTCTTCCGCGGTGACCGGTTGGGTTAACGCAATCCCCCACAGCGCGGCCTGCCGCTGAAAATCCGCATCCGGCTGCCAGCCCGCGTACAGGGCAAATTTTCCCATTGGAACGGTCACGGGAACGTTGACCGGTTCATCAAAGAACTGGTTGTCCAGCGTGACATCGCTCGCCGGGCGTGACAGTTGCGCTTCAATCTCCAGAAGCTGTGCCAGGCGTTCCGGCGTGATTGCGTAGAACGCCGGCGCGTTGTCGGCAAAAACGGCTACCGTGCCGCCTTCGGCGTGGGTCAACACACCGCGTGGGTCGCGCATAAAGGCATCAATGCCAGCAATGCTGGTGGTCAGAATTCTGGAGGACATAACGCTTACTCTACTGATTACTACGGGCGTGATATGGGCTTATGGTAGCACAGAGAGGGGAAAGGGAAGGAGGGGATTTCCCCGGTGGCACTGCGCTTACCGGGGCTACAGTTGTAGGCCGAATAAGCGCAGCGCCATCAGGCAGTTATCACGCAATGATGTTCAGCGTGACGTCGATGTTGCCGCGGGTCGCGTTAGAGTACGGGCAAACAATGTGTGCCGCATCGACCAGCTTTTTAGCTTCCGCCGGATCCATACCTTCAACATGGATGTTCAGCTTTGCTTCGATACCAAAACCGGTTGGCAGCGGGCCAATCCCCACTTCGCCTTCAATATAGGCATCTTTTGGCAGGGTGAATTTGTCGCGTGCGGCCACGAACTTCATCGCGCCCAGGAAGCAGGCAGAGTAGCCCGCAGCAAACAGCTGCTCAGGGTTAGTCACTTCTCCGCCCATGCCGCCCATCTCTTTTGGCACACCCAGTTTGACGTCCAGTACGCCATCGGAGGAGGTGGCACGGCCGTCACGGCCACCGGTGGCTTTTGCTTTGGCGGTATAAACAACTTTTTCTAAAGACATGGCAGGTTCCTCATCTTGTTTTGATATGTGCTATTAAATAGCGTGCGATATATGTGGGTAAATAATAACGCGTAAAGTATAGCGTTACGCGCGGTGTAGCTGTTGTCGCAAAAGTTCGAGCTGCTGTTTGAGCGCCAGCAGGGTGTCAGTATCACACTGCGCTGCGCAACCCACCGCATCGGGAATACCCAATGCCTGCTGCTGGAGCTCACGTCCCGCTTCACTCAGGGTGACGGCGACCTGACGTTCGTCTTTACGCGAACGGTGACGGTTGATTAGGCCGGCACTTTCCAGCCGCTTCAACAGCGGCGTCAGCGTCGCAGAGTCCAGAAACAGCCGTTCGCCGATGTCCGACACCGTTATGTCATCCTGCTCCCACAGCACCAGCATCACCAGATATTGCGGGTAAGTCAGGTTCAGCGGTGCCAGCAGCTGCCGGTACAGCTTATTAAGCGCCAGATTTGCCGAATAGAGAGCAAAGCAGAGCTGGTTATCCAGCTTGAGCGCAGCGGTTGCGTCGTTCGTTTTCGCGTTCATGAGATGAATATAGATAGTGTGCGATTTAATTGCAAGCAATTTTATGGGCAGGTGTAACGGAGCGCTACCTGAACGGCCATTTTGCGGTAGTGCTCGCGCTGAGCCTGTTCGTCTGCGCCATCTTCAAACAACAGCGTAAAGGTGTAGCTGTTGGCAACGTAGTGAAAGCTGAAGCTGCTTATCAGGCGGTGAAGATCGCGGGCGTCAACGGTCTGGCTGAATAGCTGTTTTTCTTTGCCCCGGTGCAGGATGCCCTCCAGCAGGTCGAGCGCGCTACGGTTGACCTGACGAAGATAGTTCGACTGCTGCATAAAGCGGCCGCGCTGCATGTTTTCCATGCAGATAATACGGATGTAATCCGGATGGTCGGCATGATAGTCAAAGGTAGCTTCAACCAGATTGACCAGCGCTTCGACGGGAGGCATTCCCGCCAGGCTTAGCGCTTTTTCACTGGCGCGAATCTGAGTGTAAACATGTTCCAGGACCAGGAGATAGAGGTTCTCTTTATTCTTAAAATGGTAAACCACCATGCGTTTGGTCGTACCCGCTTTCTCCGCGATCTGCTCCATGCGGGCACCGTTCAATCCATACTCGGCAAAAAGCGCGATGGCGCTCTGAAAGATTTTCTCTTTCAGGCTAGATTCTTCGCTGTGCTCGGGGTGTTCGCTGCCAGGGTTAGCCACATCCTTTCCTTATTTTCACCAAACGGACCAGAAGGATTATCTCCACGGCAGCGAAATAACACAAATATCAAACGCGTGGGCGTTTGCGGTACAGCCACAGCCCGGGGATCGACAGCCCGATAGAGAGCGCGCCAACGATGGACGACGCCTTAAGAAAGTTGCTCAGGAGGAGGATCATCTGAGGTTCGGTGTAGCCAAAATGGCTGATTTTCACCGCGGAAATCATCGCTGTGTACGCAGATATGCCCGGGAACATCGGGATAACGGCGGCGACGGTGAACACTTTGGGATGCGCCAGATACCAGCGCGACCACTGGATGCCGATACTGCCAACCAGCATGGAAGCCATAAATGTTGACCATTCGATGTTAAAACCCGCCGTCATCATCACCATTCGCGAGCCATGCCCAATCGCGCCCAGCAGTGCACACCATGGCAACGCGCGTTGCGGAACGTTAAATACCATCGCAAATCCGACGGCAGGAATGGCGGCCAGAAGCATGTCCTGTGCCAGCGCCAGCAGAAAATCTATCACGCCCATCCGCGTAACCCCCAGAGTGTCATGGCCATGACCACGCCGATGCAGGTCGCCAGCGTCAGCAGGCTGGCAATAGCCCAGCGTGCCAGACCTGTATTGATGTGCCCTTTAAACATGTCGGCGACGGCGCTTATCAACGGAAAGCCCGGGACCAACAGAAGCACGCTGGCGGCCATAGCAATCGTCGGGGTGCTGGCAAACTGCGGCAGGCGCAGCAGCAGACCGGAAACCGTGGTGGCGACAAACGCGGTAATACAGAAGTTAATTTGCGGATGCAGCTGTCGGTGCGTCAGCAGCTGGCGAACATACATGGCGATGCTGCTGGCGAAAAAGGTGACGATCGCACCGTCCCAGCCGCCTTTATTGAGCTTACAAAAGCAGGCGCACGACAGCCCTACCATCAACACGACAAGCCAGCGCGGATAACGTAATGGCTTAATTTGGCTGAACCTTTTTTCAATCTCCCGAAGTTCGAGAAGCTTATGTTCAGCAAGGATGACGATGTGCTGCACTTCGGTCACGACGTGCATGTTAATGCCACGGTCATGGTTTTTGCGGGTGGAGGTCAGGCACTGACCGTCTTTGATCGTGGTCAGCACAATGGCGTTGGATGAAATAGCGCTTTCAACGCTATCCATACCCAGCGCCAGTCCCAGTCGGGTGGAAAGCTCCTCAACCAGCGCGCTTTCCGCGCCGTGCTGGAGCAGAAAAAGACCGCACTGGATACATAGCCGCGTGATAGCACGCTGCGTTGACCGATCTGCCTGCATGTATTGTCCTGAAAAAGGGTGAAAGTTGCCGGTTGGCCCATAGCGATTACTTTTAACACAAAGTGCAGTGTCTCTTGCTGTGGGTCAGATCAAGGTTTATGCAAACAGTTGCCGCCCCTTAGTGCGGAGGAGGTTGGGATTAATTTATCATTTTCATGAATAATTAATATTGAAAGATAAGTTATTTATATTTAGTTATTCTAATTTTATATTGTAGTTATTTTAATGGCACTGCAATTAAATTTAGTTTCGCTTTGTGAGATATTACTGCTGTTTAGGCATTTCTTATACTAAGAATACATCTCATCTTCTGCTTGTATTAACCTGCATTTCAATCAGGGACAAAAATACTCATACGTTGATGCGTTTTAATGTCACTCATCAAACGAAGAATGGACACGGAGGGTCTATGTTGTCATTGCACGGTAAGCATAGCGTTATCATTAGCCGGATACCTGTGATGCAAAACGGGTTAGGGGGCGTGATGACTCGCAATTTCCCCGATTTTGAATTGACCTATTGCAGCTCATTGCAGGAGTTAACTCTGCTCCAGTTACGCCGCGCTGACGTCATCATTGCAGACATTTCAGGCGAATACTGGAATCCTCGGGGCGCGCTCGAAGAGTATTTCAGTTTAATGAATCAATACCGGGATATTCACTGGATCTTTTTAGTTTCGCGACCACTTAACCCTATTGCCGTTGAGTTACTTGTGCGCCCTGAAAGTACGTTGCTTTCTGATATGGAACCTATTGAAGGCTTAGTTAACGCTGTACGGGCAGGACGAGAACGCGCAGAGCGGGTAAGCCAGATGTTGTTAACCCCGGAACCTCTAAGTTCAGAGGAGGAAAACGAACATCTTATCGCTCTCACGCACTCCGAACGCAAGGTACTGAGACTTTTAGGTAAAGGATGGGGGATCAACCAAATCGCTACATTGCTCAAGAAGAGCAATAAAACCATCAGTGCGCAGAAAAACAGTGCGATGCGACGACTTTCATTACGTAGTAATGCAGATATGTACGCCTGGATAAACAGTTCACAGGGAATGCGAGAGCTGAGTTTGATGTCAGCCTATGGAGAGTTCGAAGAATGGAAAAAACCGATTCAACAAGCCATATTGCCATCGTCGAAAATTGCACGATGAGTGCTGTTGGGCTACAGCATCTTTTTGCGATGCCCGGCCTGAATCATTATCAACTGCATCTGTTTAGTGAATTTGACAGCTTTAAGAAAGCACTTCAGCACGTCAATTTTTTCTCGCTGATCTATTCCTATTCCGATGCTCGGGAAAAGCGTCGTAGCTGCCTGGCGCACCTGCGGGATTTTGCGTTTACGCATGGTCATATCCAGCGCATCATCCTGGTTGCAGACGAGATGGAAGCAAGATTAATTAGCCATCTTTCCCCGTCACGCCTTCACGGTGTGGTTAGTAAATCGCTGACGCTTGAGCACCTGCAGAAGGAACTCATGGTGTTGTTGAGTGAAACCTTGCGCATCAATGACAATATGATGAATCACTGGTACCGGAGTCAAAGCAGAATGTTAAGCCCAACGGAAAGGGCAATATTGCGTTATATGTCTTGCGGGTATTCCATTCCTCAAATCGCGGCACGGCTTGAACGCAATATTAAGACCATCCGGGCGCATAAGTTTAATGCGATGGTGAAGCTGGGGGTGAACTCTGACGTAGGGTTGCTCGATGCGGCAGATATTATTACCCACCTTTCGGCAAGAGAACCGCGAAGTCCGACGCTTAGCAAGCCGACCTTTTTATAACCTGCCTGTTGCGCGCCAGACAGTCTCTGGCGCATCAATCAGATGCAAACATCCACCCATTTTGCGGAAGTCAGCTCTGCCATTCTGTCAGGTGAGATACGCACAGCGCTGTGAATTGCGCCTGCGGCGGGCAGCACTTCGGCGTACTGCTTTAACGAGACATCGCAGTAAACCGCGAGCGGGTTTTCCAGGCCAAACGGGCACACGCCCCCAACGGGGTGACCAGTTATGGTCACCACTTCATCACTGCTGAGCATGCGCGCTTTTGCACCAAAGGTGTCTTTCAGCTTTTTGTTATCCAGACGCGCATCGCCTTTCGCTACCACCAGAATCACCTCATTTTTCACCTTTAGTGACAAGGTCTTGGCGATTTGTCCCGGTTGCACACGGTGGGCGGCAGCAGCCAACGCAACGGTAGCGGTACTCTGGTTAAGTTCAATGACGTCTATATCCGGCGCGTTGTCGGCAAAAAACTGCTGTACAGACTGCAAACTCATTGTTTCCTCCTGACAAATATCCTGCGTAATCTGTCATAAGAATTTATGCTCTGTAAATATCTCTTCAGTAACAAATATACCGAACGGCTGATTTCTGGATCCTCTTCACAATCACGGAAACCGGTTACAGTAACCGGTTGCAGAGCGTGATGCGTCGATTAATACTGAGTACGTAACGTCCCCTGTATCTAATAATAAGAGCAAATTATGAAACCATTCCGTCTTAGCAGTACTACTGGTACACAAGCCAGCAAGGTTGTGAAGGTGATTTATGGAACAACGTGCGGCGCAAATGTGCCCGTAACAAACGTCTGACAGGAGATCTGCCATGTCTGCCAACCATGCTGCGTTTAACCTGATATTCCGTTTTGTTGAAAATTACGTCAGCCCGATTGCCGGGCGGATTTCTTCCCAGCGTCATGTGATGGCCATTCGTGATGGGTTCATCTCCGCGATGCCATTCATGATTGTGGGTTCATTTTTGTTAGTGTTCGCATACCCGCCGTTTTCGCCTGATACCACCTGGAGTTTCGCCCGCGCCTGGCTGGATATGGCGAAGCAGTTTGAAGGTCAGATCCTGACGCCGTTTGATATGACGATGGGCATTATGTCCATTTATATCTGTGCGGCCATTGCCTATAACCTTGGCAAACACTATGTCAAATCGCACCAGTTAGACCCGTTTATGTGCGCCATGCTGTCGCTGATGGCATTTCTGCTGGTCGCGGCACCGAAAACCAAAGGCACGCTGCCTGTCGACAGCCTTGGTGGAACGGGGATTTTTACCGCGATTCTGGTGGCGATCTACTGCGTTGAGATGATGCGTTTCCTCAAGGTGCACAACATCGGTATTCGCCTGCCAGACCAGGTACCTCCGATGATCAAAAACTCTTTTGATCTGCTCATCCCTGTGCTGGTGGTGGTCTTGACGCTTTACCCTCTGAGCCTGGTCATTCAGTCTCAGTTCGGCATGCTGATCCCGCAGGCCATTATGTCGATCTTTAAACCTCTTGTTTCCGCAGCGGATTCCCTGCCTGCGATCCTGCTGGCCGTGTTGATTGGTCATCTGTTGTGGTTCGCCGGGATCCACGGAGCCGCCATCGTCTCCGGGATGCTTCAGATGTTCTGGCTCACGAACCTCGGCGCGAACCAGACCGCTCTGGCCGCCAGCCAGCCTCTTCCGCATATTTTTATGGAGGCGTTCTGGACGTTCTTTATCGTGATTGGCGGGTCGGGCGCCACGATGGGGCTGGTGATTTGCTATCTGCGTAGCCGTTCAGCGCATTTACGCTCTATCGGGCGTTTGAGCGTGGTACCCAGCTTCTTTAACATCAATGAACCTGTCATTTTCGGTACGCCGATTGTGATGAACCCGGTGTTCTTTATTCCGTTCCTGCTGGCACCGATGGTAAATGCCGTGCTGGCCTGGGCGGCGATGACGTTTGATCTGATTGGCCGCGTCATCTCAGTAGTCCCCTGGACAGCACCGGCGCCAATAGGTGCAGCGTGGGCTTTGGGCTGGGATTTCCGCGCGGCTATTCTGGTTGTTGTTCTTGCCTGCGTATCGGCAATCATCTACTTCCCGTTCTTCAAAGTATACGAGAAACAGCTGCTGGAGCAGGAAGCGGAAGAAGCGCAGCGTAACGCGGAAGAGGACAATCAGCAGGTGGCATAGGTAAAAGCAAAACGGCAACGCACGTTGCCGTTTTTAGTGTTTGTTCCTTCTTCCCGTGGGAGAGGGTCAGGGTGAGGGCATCAGGCCGGGCCCGTTTTTAGGTCCGGTAAGCGAACCGCCACCGGGCAATTCACTGCTCTACTTCAGCGTACAGTCCCCACACTGCTTAACGTCCGGCAGGCGATAGCGCTGGCAGCAGGTGCGGCGAACCAGAAGCCCATCACGGAGCACGACGGTGCGGAATAGCGGGTTGTCACGGCCATCGGAAAGCCGTTTTGCAAAGAAACAGGACTGACGCAGGGCATCAACGTTCTCATCACCAAGCAGAGGCTTCATTTCCGTTAAATACCAGTGGATTAAATAGCCCGTATTGCTCCAGATAAGCTTTGCGTTAATCTCTCCCGTCGCTTCAAGCACTTCCACCACCGGAATCAGGGCCTGGATGATAAGCTGCTCCATACGCTCCTGAGCCGTCAGGCGTTCAGCGTTCTGGTCTTCGTGGAGATCAATCCAGAAACAGGCCGCACGTCCGGTTTCGTGGAACTCGACGTGGAAATTATCCGGCGAGAGTTCCAGCATGCTCTTCTGTGTTAACAGCGCCAGCATCAGCGGTGGCACCATCAGCCCGATATACCACTGCGCCCAGAGAGAGAGCAGGGGTTTATTTTCCCGCGTAAGGGTGGGCTGATTGCGATAGATATGGTCGGAATAGGTAGCCAGCAGAGACTGCAGTTTTGTCGGGTGACGCCACTCTGAGAGCGTCATGGCGTGATTCGGGTGCGCTTCATCAAGCCTGATGAAGTCCAGCAGGTGGGCGCGCGTCTCCGCAATCTTATCCCGTATGGCATCCGCAAGCGAAACATTCCCGCTGGTGAGGGGCGCTCGCCAGAGGAGTGGTTCGATGATGTGTGCGGTATGCGTAGCCATAGTATAGATAGAAATCTAAATGATAATGATTGCCAATCCTAACTATTGCTTATACCAATGGCAAGACTTTTGTCCGGGTGACATCGTCGTGATGTTTAAGCCGTCTGCAGCTCTTCACTCAGCAGAATGTTATTGCGCCCCATATGCTTGGCTTCATAGAGGGCTTTGTCCGCTTTTTCCAGCGCGCCTTCTACGTCTTCATCCTCGAAAATGGCAATACCAATGCTGATGGTGACGTTTGTCGCGACGCTCTCGTTAAACAGATGCGGGATTTTCAAATCGTAGACTTTCTGACGGATCCGCTCGGCCGTCTGGCGAGCATGTTCGAGAGAAATATTAGTCAACAGCACCATAAACTCTTCCCCGCCAAAACGCGCCACAATATCGCGGGAACGCACGGCATCGCGGATTGCCGCAGAGACACGCTTCAGCGCCTGGTCGCCCATCATATGGCCATAATGGTCGTTATAGGCTTTGAAGTGATCGATATCCATCAGCAGGACAAAATGCTCGCCATTTTCAACCGTCGGCAGATTCTCCAGACGGCTTTGCAGACCGCGACGATTATAAAGCCCGGTAAGCGGGTCCATCATGCTGAGATCGGTAAGGGTTTCTCGCTCTTCCAGAAGACGTGAGAGCAGCTCCTGAGCAAAACGGTCGTTACGTGTTTGCAAAATGTTATGAATAGCAATTGCCACCACAGGAAGTGCGAAAGAATAGGTCATTCTCAGCCATATATCATGATCGCTTAACCACAGGCAGACAATAAACGTAGGCAGTGAATGCAGCGTAAAGGCTTTGATATTACTGGCGAATGCCAGCGTTCCGATAAAAAGCACCGTTAATAGGGCGATTAACAAATACGTCGCGTGATCGTGGGTAATTAAGGTGAATTTAGACACAATTTGCCAGGCCCACAAAATACCGAATATCCCTGAAACAACAGGAATATTTATCTTCCGCGCGCGCTTTCTCCAGTGCCAGACGAACAGACCGGTGCTGATGGAGAAAATAGCAATAAGTGGGGCTGATAACAGGCGTACAGAATTGAGCGGATTTGTTACCGAGAACACTGCCGAGGTTGCGTTCAGAAATAAAAATAAACGTAACGACAATTGATATTTTCTGTGAACCAAAGACCGCCAGGATTGTGATGTCATAGTCGTGCGTTTTTATTAAAATTTAATTAAAACAAATAAGTAGGTGCTGTATCGCAATAAAATATGAAAAAAACTCAAAGAGTAATTATCAGAAAATCTTTAGATGTTGTTAACAGGTGTGCAATTTATCACCTTAGGCAATTCCTGTCATTACGGGAAAGGTAAAGGACGATGGATTTTGATTCATTCAGCTGACAAATGATAATCCGTGTCATATGATATTGGTTATCATTATCGGTTTTAGAGGGCAGAGCATGTTGAACAGGGCGCTTGGCAGTGGTTGGGGGGTATTGCTACCGGGAGCCATTCTCTGCGGGTTGATGTTTGCCGATCTCTCCCTTGATACATGGAAAGCGATCATTGTGTCAGGACTGTTAGTCACGTCAGGCATGATCTGGCATAAGCAACTGCGGCACTTTGTTTTACTACCATCATGTGTAGCACTGGTCAGTGGAATTCTGGTGATACTGATGAGCTTGAAATAACAGGGAAAAGAAGAGGAACTACAGAAGGGATGTAAGATAATTGGTGCGAGGGGGGGGACTCGAACCCCCACATCCTAAGGACACTAACACCTGAAGCTAGCGCGTCTACCAATTCCGCCACCTTCGCACAGTCATCTTACTATTGTTGATATCGCCTCGTTGGTGCGAGGGGGGGGACTCGAACCCCCACATCCGTAAGGACACTAACACCTGAAGCTAGCGCGTCTACCAATTCCGCCACCTTCGCATACCATCGATACTGTAAAAGTATCGTAACCACGGAGGCGCATTCTAGATGTTTTCAGCTTTACGTCAACAGAAAAGTGCGCGCGACGCCTTGATTGCTGCAAAAATGGCCGATGCAGACGCCATGCGGAGCCGGATGGTGCTTGCACTTATCCGGCCTGCATGAGTGGAGATTACTTTTTGGCCTGACGCGTCATCACGGTACGGTAGACCTTAAAGCGGCCGGTCTGGGCGATCACTTCGTGGAAACCGAAGGTTTCGTCCAGCACTTTCGGGTACGCCAGGAAGGCGTTCGCGACAATACGCAGCTCACCGCCGCTGTTGAGGTGACGGACCGCGCCACGGATCAGCGTTTGCGCGGCTTCCAGGCTGGTCTCCATGCCGTCGTGGAACGGCGGGTTAGAGATGATCATGTCGAAGCGACCGGTGACGTCGGAGAAGACGTTGCTGGCAATCACCTCGCCTTCAATACCGTTTGCGGCAAGCGTTGCGCGGCTGGCTTCTACCGCCGGAGCGCTCACGTCACACAGGGTTAAGCGCACTTTTGGTGAATGGCTGGCGAGCACGGTAGAGAGCACGCCCGCGCCGCATCCCACGTCCAGCACTTTGCCTTTGGTGTGCGGCGTCAGGGTGGAGAGCAACAGCTTGCTGCCCGTATCCAGCGCGTCGCGGCTGAACACGCCCGGCAGGGTTTTGATGGTCAGGCCGTCAAGCTGGTACTCGTCCCAGTAAGCCTGGGGATCAAACGTTGTCTGTTTTTCCAGACGGCCATGGTACAGACCACAGCGGCGAGCGCTGTCGACTTTATTCAACGGCGCGTAGCCTTCCAGCATCTGTTCAGCGCTACGCACGCCGCTGCGGTTTTCACCGACCACGAAAATATCGCAGCCGACCGGCAGCAGGGAGAGCAGGTTCATCAGCTGGAACTGGGCCTCAGGTTTATTCTTCGGCCAGTAGTAGATCAGCGTATCGCAGTCGGCAATATCGCTCTGCTCTGCCACCAGGCTAAAGCGCGCGCGCTCGCCCATCTGGCGGCTCAGCACCTGCCAGTGGTGGTAGTATTGGGTATGGGCACGGCTTTCAGCACAGTCGAAACGCGCAGGCAGGTCATCCTGCATATCTCCGGCAAACAGAATACGGCTTTCTTCGAAATCATCACTGTGACGCAGCAAGACTTCACTTGCCGGGGTAAATGCAGACATGAATTGTTCCTCAATAAACTCAGGCGGGGATTATAGTAGGTAGATGGCGCACTTTCGACACATTTGCTATATTTGCGCGCCTGAGAGACAGGAGTTTTCCCTATGACATCCCGACGAGACTGGCAGTTGCAGCAGCTGGGCATTACCCAGTGGGCTTTGCGTCGCCCGACGGCGTTGCAGGGCGAAATCGCCATCTCCATCCCGGCGCACGTTCGTCTGGTGATGGTGGCAGAAGAACTGCCTGCCCTGAATGACCCCCTGATCGGTGATGTCCTTCGCAGCCTGAAGCTGACGGCCGACCAGGTTTTACCGCTGACGCCAGAGCGTGTCGCGATGCTGCCTCCTGATAGCCGCTGTAACAGCTGGCGTATCGGAGAGGCAAATGAGATCTCTCTTCAGGGGAGCCAGATCTGCTCGCCAGCGCTGGACGAACTGAAAGCCAACCCAAAAGCGCGCAGCGCGCTATGGCAACAAATCTGTGAATATGAACACGATTTCTTCCCTCACGACGCCTGACCTGTCCACAGCGTTCGCGATTGAAACACGCGCCCATGCGTTTCCATGGAGCGAAAAAACCTTCGCCAGCAATCAGGGCGAACGGTATCTGAACTACCGCCTGGACGTTGACGGCACCATGGCCGCTTTCGCGATCACGCAGGTTGTTCTTGATGAAGCGACGCTGTTTAATATCGCGGTTGATCCCGCGTTTCAGCGCCGTGGGCTGGGAAGAGAACTGCTTGAGCACCTCATCCGTGAGCTCGAAACCCGTGACGTTTTCACCCTGTGGCTGGAGGTGCGCGCGTCGAATGTCGCCGCCATCGCGCTCTATCAAAGCTTAGGCTTTAACGAGGCGACAATCCGCCGTAACTACTACCCCACCGCAGAGGGACGTGAAGACGCCATTATCATGGCTCTGCCGATTGGATAACGAATATAAGGTTGTAACGATGAAATGGGACTGGATTTTCTTTGATGCCGACGAAACGCTGTTTACGTTTGATTCGTTCGGCGGCCTGCAGCGGATGTTTCTCGACTATAGCGTGACCTTCACCGCTGAAGATTTTCAGGACTATCAGGCGGTAAATAAGCCGCTGTGGGTGGATTACCAGAACGGTGCCATCACCGCGTTACAGCTTCAGCACCAGCGCTTTGACGTCTGGGCGGAACGCTTAAAGGTCAGTCCGGGGACGCTGAACGATGCGTTCCTGAACGCGATGGCCGATATTTGTGCGCCACTGCCGGGTGCGGTTTCCCTGCTGAATGCGTTGAAAGGCAAGGTGAAACTGGGGATCATCACCAACGGTTTTACCGCCCTGCAGCAGATCCGCCTTGAGCGCACCGGCCTGCGCGATCATTTCGACGCGCTGGTGATCTCGGAAGAGGTTGGCGTGCCGAAGCCGGATCCGCGTATTTTCGATTATGCGCTGGCGCAGGCCGGAAATCCCGACCGCGATCGCGTCCTGATGGTGGGTGATACGGCAGAGTCAGATATCCTGGGCGGCATGAAGTCAGGTCTGTCGACCGTGTGGCTCAACGCGCATGGCCGCGTGAAGCCTGAAGGCATCGAGCCGACCTGGACCGTGACGTCGTTGAACGAACTGGAGCAACTCCTGTGTAAACAATGATTGCCTGCCCCCCGTTGATGGGTAAAATAGCCGCAATTTTATATTCCATGATGCGTGGCGTGCTGCCGTGCTTATAAAAGAAGATTTAATTATGACGTTGTCTCCTTATCTGCAAGAGGTGGCCAAGCGCCGCACTTTTGCCATTATCTCTCACCCGGATGCCGGTAAAACGACCATCACCGAGAAGGTGTTGCTGTTCGGACAGGCGATCCAGACTGCGGGTACCGTTAAAGGCCGTGGTTCCAGCCAGCATGCAAAATCCGACTGGATGGAGATGGAAAAACAGCGTGGTATTTCGATTACCACCTCCGTAATGCAGTTCCCGTATCACGACTGCCTGGTGAACCTGCTGGACACCCCGGGCCACGAAGACTTCTCCGAAGATACCTACCGTACCCTGACGGCGGTGGACTGCTGCCTGATGGTGATCGACGCCGCGAAAGGTGTAGAAGACAGGACCCGTAAGCTGATGGAAGTCACCCGTCTGCGCGATACGCCGATCCTCACCTTTATGAACAAGCTTGACCGTGACATCCGCGATCCGATGGAGCTGATGGATGAAGTGGAAAACGAGCTGAAGATCGCCTGTGCGCCAATCACCTGGCCGATTGGCTGCGGTAAGCTGTTCAAAGGGGTTTATCACCTCTATAAAGACGAAACTTACCTGTATCAGACCGGTAAAGGCCACACCATTCAGGAAGTGCGCATTGTTAAAGGTCTGGACAACCCGGATCTGGACGCTGCGGTTGGCGAAGAGCTGGCCGCGCAGCTGCGCGACGAGCTGGAGCTGGTGAAGGGCGCGTCTCACGAATTCGACAAAGAGCTGTTCCTGAGCGGCGAAATTACCCCAGTCTTCTTCGGTACCGCACTGGGTAACTTCGGCGTTGACCACATGCTCGACGGTCTGGTGGAGTGGGCGCCGCAGCCGATGCCGCGCAAAACCGACACCCGTGAAGTGGAAGCAAAAGAAGAGAAGTTCACCGGCTTCGTGTTTAAGATTCAGGCCAACATGGATCCGAAACACCGTGACCGCGTGGCCTTTATGCGCGTGGTGTCCGGTAAATATGAAAAGGGCATGAAGCTGCGCCAGGTGCGTATCGGGAAAGACGTTGTAATCTCCGACGCGCTGACCTTTATGGCGGGTGACCGTTCGCACGTTGAAGAGGCCTATCCGGGCGACATCATTGGGCTGCACAACCACGGCACCATCCAGATCGGTGATACCTTCACCCAGGGCGAAATGATGAAGTTCACCGGTATTCCGAACTTCGCGCCAGAACTGTTCCGTCGTATTCGTCTGCGCGATCCGCTTAAGCAGAAACAGCTGCTGAAAGGCCTGGTTCAGCTCTCCGAAGAGGGTGCCGTGCAGGTGTTCCGCCCAATCGCGAATAACGATCTGATTGTTGGCGCGGTCGGCGTGCTGCAGTTTGACGTGGTCGTTGCGCGTCTGAAGAGCGAGTACAACGTGGAGGCGATTTACGAATCGGTGAACGTCGCGACCGCGCGCTGGGTTGAGTGTTCTGACGTGAAGAAATTCGAAGAATTTAAGCGTAAGAATGAAGTCCAGCTGGCGCTGGATGGCGGCGATAACCTGACCTATATCGCGCCAACGATGGTGAACCTGAACCTGACGCAGGAACGTTACCCTGACGTTCAGTTCCGTAAAACCCGCGAGCACTAATCCCCTCTCTGAGCACGGCTCCCGCCGTGCTCTTCTTTAATTCCTGTCTTATTAATCCCTTGCGGAATGTTCTTAATTCAACGCAATTTCACGCTATTCGCGCGTTTTTTGCCCAATTCTGAAAGCGGCTGTGTGAGAGTGATCTATATTTAACTCAGTGTTTAAAACCGGGCGTGGATAAATTAACTGTTCAATGCATGACTTTAGGTTATCCATTTTGCCCGCGTGTTTATTCGCAATATATAAAACTACTAAGGAAGTATGCAGCCCGAATAACGGGTCAACACAGGAATAGATCGATGAATATGACAAGACTGAAGATTTCTAAAACTCTGCTGGCTGTAACTCTGGGTAGCGTTCTGGTGAGCGGCTCCGCCCTGGCGGAAAGCAGCACCATGGATAAAGCACAATCCACGGCCGATAGCGCAGGGCAAAAAATCGATAGCTCTATGAATAAAGTCGGCAATTTCATGGATGACAGCTCAATCACAGCAAAAGTGAAAGCCGCACTGGTGGATGATGAAGCCATTAAGAGCACCGACATTTCCGTTAAGACCGACAAGAAAGTGGTCACGCTGAGCGGCTTTGTCGAAAGCCAGGCTCAGGCTGAACAGGCGGTAAAAGTGGCGAAGGGCGTCGAAGGTGTCGCCTCCGTCAGCGATAAGCTGCACGTCCGTGACGGCAAAAACGCGTCGGTGAAAGGTTATGCCGGTGATGCTGCCACCACCAGCGAAATCAAAGCTAAACTTTTAGCGGATGACATCGTGCCGTCCCGTAAGGTGAAAGTAGAAACCACCGATGGCGTGGTTCAGCTTTCCGGTACGGTAGATTCGCAGGCGCAAAGTGAACGTGCCGAGTCCATCGCGAAAGCGATTGACGGTGTGAAAAGCGTTAAAAACGATCTGAAAACGAAGTAAATCTTGACCATTCGCCCGTCTGGCTAACACCAGCGGGCGAAATAAGAACGACTCTGGAAAAACGCCGGTGAGTGACCTGAGCGCTCACGTTTAGCGGCCGACATTAACTATGGTAAAGGAGAAGCTTATGTTTCGTTGGGGCATTATATTTCTGGTTATCGCGTTAATTGCCGCCGCATTGGGCTTTGGTGGACTGGCAGGTACAGCGGCATGGGCAGCTAAAATTGTCTTCGTTGTGGGTATTATTCTGTTCCTGGTCAGCCTGTTTACGGGACGTCGACGTCCATAGCAAACGCAATATTCCTTCAACAAAATAAAGCCAGTCACTGTGACTGGCTTTTTCTTATTTGCGGAACAGGTCGGGTGCGTTACTGTGGTGTTATAAAATAATCAAAACAGGAAAGCAGAGGTGGGGCAACGAATTCCCGTTACGCTCGGCAATATTGCGCCGCTGACGTTAAAGCCGTTTCGCGCAGGTCAACTCGCGCTGGTCTGCGAGGGTGGCGGACAGCGCGGCATTTTCACCGCCGGCGTGCTGGATGAATTTATGCGCGCGCAGTTCAACCCGTTTGACCTTTACTTCGGCACCTCTGCCGGCGCGCAGAATCTCTCTGCCTATGTCTGTAACCAGCCCGGCTACGCGCGAAAGGTCATCATGCGCTATACCACGGCGAAAGAATTTTTTAATCCAGTGCGCTTTGTGCGCGGCGGCAACCTGATCGATCTCGACTGGCTGCTGGAGTCGACCTCCAGCCAGATGCCGCTGGCCATGGACACCGCCGCGCGTCTGTTTGATAGCGGCAAAGAATTCTGGATGTGCGCCAGCCGGGGCGATGACTATTCGCCGGGCTATTTTTCTCCTCAAAAGGAGAACTGGCTGGACATCATCCGCGCCTCCAGCGCGATCCCCGGCTTTTATCGTACCGGCGCCCTGCTGGACGGTATTAGCTATCTTGACGGCGGGATCAGTGACGCGGTGCCGGTGCAGGAAGCCGCCCGTCGCGGGGCGAAAACCATCGTGGTGATCCGTACCGTGCCGTCGCAAATGTATTACACCCCGCAGTGGTTTAAGCGGATGGAGCGCTGGCTGGGCGACAGCAGCCTCCAGCCGCTGGTGAACATCGCGAAGCAGCATGAAACAACCTACGGCGCGATGCAGCGATTCATTGAAAAGCCGCCGGGTAAGCTGCGTATTTTTGAAATTTATCCGCCTAAGCCGCTGCTGAGCATGGCGCTGGGCAGCCGCGTCCCTGCGCTGCGCATGGATTACAAAACGGGGCGGCTGTGCGGACGCTACTTCCTGGCGACGGTGGGGAAAATGCTGGCGGAGCAACCGCCGCTTCATCGCCATAAACGCATTATTACGCCGCCTGCGATTGTCGCTAACGACGCCCTGACGATGCCGCTTATGGATATTCCGCAGGCGAATGACGCTTTACTGGATAACGAGGATCTGGCGTGATGTACCGCTTTATTGATACCCATTGCCACTTCGATTTCCCGCCGTTTACGGGGGATGAAGAACGCAGTATTGCGAAAGCGGCCGAGGCAGGCGTTCAGGCCATCATTGTGCCTTCAGTGGAAGCGGCTTATTTTTCCCGCGTGCTGGATCTTTCCATGCGGCATTCCGCGCTCTATGCCGCGCTCGGCCTGCATCCGATTGTGATTGAGCGGCATCGGGATGAGCACATTGAGAGGCTTGATGAGATCGTGCAGACCGCAGGCGACAAGCTTGTCGCCATCGGTGAGATCGGCCTCGATCTTTATCGCGAGGATCCGCAGTTTGAGCGCCAGCAGACGATCCTCGACGCGCAGCTCAGGCTGGCGAAGCGCCACGATCTGCCGGTGATCCTCCACTCAAGACGCACGCACGATAAGCTGGCGATGCACCTGAAACGCATCGATCTGCCGCGCAGGGGCGTCGTGCATGGTTTCTCCGGCAGCCTGCAGCAGGCGCAGCGTTTTATCGAACTGGGCTACAAAATTGGTGTAGGTGGCACCATCACCTATCCGCGCGCCAGTAAAACCCGTGACGTGATGGCACAGCTTCCGCTGTCGGCGCTTCTGCTGGAAACTGACGCGCCGGATATGCCGCTGAACGGTTTTCAGGGACAGCCGAATCGCCCGGAACAGGCGGCGCGCGTGTTCACCACCCTGTATGAACTGCGTCAGGAGCCGGAAGAGGTGATTGCCGATGCGCTGCTGGAAAATACGCGTTCGGTATTTGGCATCACGCTATAGATAAAGCGCCGGGCGGATCACCGTTATCTTCTGTTTTTCCAGCGCCCGCGCCAGCGGTTCAACGTCCTCGGGCGTGGCGCTGCGCCATGACGCCGCCTCGCCGTACACGCCGTGCGCATGAAACGCATTGAGGCGTACCGGCACGTTTCCCAGCCCGTGGATAAAGGTCGTCAGCGGCTTGAGGTGTTCCAGATAGTCACACTGCCCCGGAATCACCAGCAGGCGGAGCTCCGTCAAACGGCGACGATCTGCCAGCCAGCGGATGTTCTGCTTGATCTGCGGATTGTCGCGCCCGGTCAGGAAGCGATGGTGCGCGTTACCCCACGCCTTGAGATCCAGCATCGCGCCATCCAGTACCGGCAGCAGCTTTTGCCAGCCGGTTTCGCTTAACAAGCCGTTGCTGTCTACCAGGCAGGTCAGATGATGCAGGGCGGGATCGGCTTTGATCGCGGTGAACAGCGTTACTAAAAACGGCAGTTGCGTTGTGGCTTCTCCACCGCTTACGGTGATCCCCTCTATAAACGGTGCAGATTTGCGGACCTGAGCGAGGATCTCCTCCACGCTCAGGCGGTGCGCCATAGGCGTTGCCTGCTGCTGGCACAGGCGCAGGCAGGTGTCGCACTGGTGGCAGTCGCTCTCCTGCCACCAGACGCGTCCCGCATGCATAATCAGCGCGTCGTGCGGGCAGTGGGGCACGCAGTCCCCGCAGTCGTTGCAGCGGCCGATCGTCCACGGGTTGTGGCAGGTTTTACAGCGCAGGTTGCAGCCCTGCAGGAACAGTGCCAGGCGGCTGCCCGGCCCGTCTACGCAGGAAAAAGGAATGACCTGACTAACTAAAGCGCATCTGCTGTTCATGGCTAATCACGCGAGGCTGACGTTCCAGAATACGGGTATTACGTGCGGCTTCTTCACCCAGCCACGTGGTGTTCGTTCTCGACCCTGCTTCGCGGTATTTCTCCAGATCCGATAGCCGCACCATATACCCGGTTACGCGCACCAGATCGTTACCCGCTACGTTGGCGGTAAACTCACGCATACCCGCCCTGAACGCGCCCAGGCACAGCTGAACCACCGCCTGCGGGTTGCGTTTTACTGTTTCATCCAGCGTCAGAATATCGCTTATCCCGGAAGAGTAGTGCTTGTGATGGGGAGCCACCGCCAGCAGGTGGCTGATGGGATCCGGCTCGTCGCCGTAGGGCAGGCGCGCGCCTGGCGTGGTACCCGAATCGGAGCTGATCCCCGACTGGGCATGAAGCATCGCGCGCTGCTTCCAGGCGTGCTTCACCGGCGTGTTTTCGACAAACGCCGCAAGCTGTTCGCTGATGCGATAGCCCAGCGCGTTGGCCTGTTCATCCTTTCCGTAGCGTCCCGCTATTCCTGCTTTCTCACAGAGCGCGTTTACCGCTTCCGCCAGGCCGTACATGCCAAACATCGGCACAAACCGATCGGCATCAATCAGCCCCTCTTTCACCAGGAAGCTATTCTCAAAGAAGCCAGATTGCTCGTACAGGAAACCGCAGCGTGCATCGATGATGGCCATTTGCTGCTGGCAGTAGTGCGGGAGCGTGCGGGTGAAGAAGTCTTCAATGGATGTGCTGCGTTCAGCAATGGCTTTGAGGTTAAGGCGCACCAGGGTGCTGCCACCGCCTGCAAGCGGCAGGGAGTTGTAACAGCTCACCACGCCGTAACGGCCTTTTGTGAAAATTTTATCATTCACCGGGCCATAAGAAATATGAGGTTTGCTGCATTCACATATGTTTTTCGCCACCTCAAGCAGCAAATCATCCGGGGTGATATCCGGATCGTAGATAAAGGTCAGGTTTGGCGCGACCTGCTTCAGCTCTGCATCGGCCCGCAAAATGGCACGGGGGATGGGGCCGTCAGCAGGCCCGATGTTTGCGTGCATAAACGCATCGGGCAGCGTACGGTCGAGATAGCGCCAGAAACGTTTTATTCGGCTATCGATCTCTTCTTGTGTTAGAATTCTAACATAAGGTTGCAGCAACGCATCAAGCTGACCGAGATAGACCGGCATCGATGTGACGGACGGAACATGATGGTAGAGGATGGTTAACAGCGAGAGGGCATCGTCGAGATCTTTTGCCCCTTCCAGCTCAAGCCATTCTGAACCATTAGCCAGAAACTTTGCGTAATCCGGCAGAACGTAACGGGGTTTGTAAGGCGCATGGCCTTCGAACATGTCGCAGATAAACCCCTCGTCCAGCGCGGCGCGCGCAGCTTCAGGGAGTGCCGGATACGGCAGGTTGTTTTCCGCTTCCAGCGCCAGAAAATGACGTTTTTGTTCCGGGGTTAACACCGGGCTTGTCACAATCTGCTGGCAACGTTGCTGCAGGGCGTCGGGGCTGGAGTGGGGCATATTCGCTTCCTTGAATGTTCTGCGGATGATGAACGGATTGTAGAAAGCCTGCCTGTTGGCGCTTTTGATCCCACAGGGGGTATTGCTGCTTTAGTCGGCAATTTGCGCACTAAAGTTTGAAGAAGATCTCATTACAGTAATGCAAATTAGTACGCATTTTTCATTAACTGTGATGAATGTCGAAGTGTGGATGCGGGTGAATGTTAGAATACTCACAGACCCGCAAGGTAAAATTTATACGGCACTGCCGTTGGAGAATGTTATGACCGATTTAACTGCAAGCAGCCTGCGCGCGTTGAAACTGATGGACCTGACCACCCTGAACGATGACGACACTAATGAGAAAGTCATCGCCCTGTGCCATCAGGCGAAAACGCCAGTGGGTAATACCGCAGCCGTTTGTATCTACCCGCGCTTTATCCCGATTGCCCGTAAGACGCTGAAAGAGCAGGGCACCCCGGACGTGCGCATTGCAACCGTGACTAACTTCCCGCACGGCAACGACGATATCGACATTGCGCTGGCAGAGACCCGCGCGGCGATTGCCTACGGCGCAGACGAAGTTGACGTAGTGTTCCCGTACCGCGCGCTGATCGCCGGTAACGAGCAGGTCGGTTTTGACCTGGTGAAAGCCTGTAAAGACGCGTGTGCGGCGGCAAACGTGCTGCTGAAAGTGATCATCGAAACCGGCGAGCTTAAAGAAGAGGCGCTGATTCGTAAGGCGTCTGAAATCTCCATCAAAGCCGGTGCGGATTTCATTAAAACCTCTACCGGTAAAGTACCGGTGAATGCGACCCCGGAAAGCGCGCGCATCATGATGGAAGTGATCCGCGACATGGGCGTGTCCAAAACCGTTGGTTTCAAACCTGCGGGCGGCGTGCGTACCGCGGAAGACGCGCAGCAGTTCCTGGCGATTGCCGACGAGCTGTTTGGCGCCGACTGGGCCGATTCCCGTCACTACCGCTTCGGTGCCTCCAGCCTGCTGGCCAGCCTGCTGAAAGCGCTGGGTCACGGCGACGGTAAGAGCGCAAGCAGCTACTGATTGCCATACAACGCCGGATGACGCTTCGCTTATCCGGCCTACAGGATCGTAGGGCGGGTAAGCGTAAAGCCACCCGCCACAACTCCCCCGATTCCGCATGGAGGTTACCGTGTTTCTCGCACAAGAAATTATTCGTAAAAAACGTGATGGTCATGCATTAAGCGACGAAGAGATCCGCTTCTTCATCAACGGCATTCGTGATAACACCGTCTCAGAAGGGCAGATTGCGGCTCTGGCGATGACCATTTTCTTCCACGATATGTCGATGCCTGAGCGCGTGTCGCTGACCATGGCGATGCGAGATTCAGGAACCGTTCTGGACTGGAAAAGCCTCAACCTTAATGGCCCGATTGTGGATAAACACTCCACCGGCGGCGTGGGCGACGTGACCTCCCTGATGCTCGGCCCAATGGTGGCAGCCTGTGGTGGTTACATCCCGATGATCTCCGGACGCGGCCTGGGCCACACCGGCGGTACGCTCGACAAACTGGAAGCTATTCCGGGCTTCGATATCTTCCCGGACGACAACCGCTTCCGCGACATTATTAAAGACGTTGGTGTGGCGATTATCGGCCAGACCAGCTCTCTTGCTCCGGCAGACAAGCGTTTCTACGCGACCCGCGACATCACCGCGACCGTTGACTCCATCCCGCTGATCACCGCCTCTATCCTGGCGAAGAAGCTGGCGGAAGGGCTGGATGCGCTGGTGATGGACGTGAAGGTGGGCAGCGGCGCCTTTATGCCAACCTATGAACTCTCTGCGCAGCTTGCCGAAGCGATCGTTGGCGTCTCCAACGGCGCGGGCGTGCGCACCACCGCACTGCTCACCGACATGAATCAGGTGCTGGCCTCCAGCGCCGGTAATGCCGTCGAAGTGCGTGAGGCCGTCCAGTTCCTCACCGGAGAATACCGTAACCCGCGTCTGTTCGACGTCACCATGGCGCTGTGCGTTGAGATGTTAATCTCCGGCAAGCTCGCCAAAGACGACGCTGACGCCCGCGCAAAACTGCAGGCGGTGCTGGACAACGGCAAAGCGGCGGAGATCTTTGGCCGCATGGTTGCCGCGCAGAAAGGCCCGACCGATTTCGTCGAAAACTATGCGAAGTACCTGCCAACCGCGACGCTCAGCAAAGCGGTGTATGCGGACAGCGAAGGATTTGTCTCGGCAATGGACACCCGCGCGCTGGGTATGGCGGTGGTCTCGATGGGTGGCGGCCGCCGTCAGGCGTCAGACACCATTGATTACAGCGTCGGCTTTACCGATATGGCCCGTCTGGGCGACAGCGTTGACGGTCAACGTCCGCTGGCGGTGATCCACGCCAAAGACGAAGCCAGCTGGCAGGAAGCGGCAAAAGCGGTGAAGGCGGCCATCACGCTTGACAATAAAGCACCGGAAACCACACCGACTGTCTATCGCCGTATCACCGAATAGCGGTATACTGATCTGATCGATAATTTTTGAAGCACTACGTACGGAGAACAATTATGAAACGTGCATTTATTATGGTGCTGGACTCATTCGGCATCGGCGCAACCGAAGATGCAGAACGTTTTGGTGACGTGGGTTCCGATACCATGGGTCACATCGCGGAAGCCTGTGCGAAAGGCGAAGCGGACAACGGTCGTAAAGGCCCTCTGACTCTACCTAACCTGACCCGCCTCGGGCTGGTGAAAGCGCATGAAGGCTCTACCGGTAAAATCGCAGCCGGTATGGACGGCAACGCGGAAGTCGTGGGCGCCTATGCCTGGGCGCACGAGCTCTCCTCCGGTAAAGACACCCCGTCTGGCCATTGGGAAATCGCAGGTGTGCCGGTGCTGTTCGACTGGGGTTACTTCTCCGATCACGAGAACAGCTTCCCGCAGGAGCTGCTCGATAAGCTGGTGAAGCGTGCCAACCTGCCGGGTTACCTCGGCAACTGCCACTCTTCCGGTACCGTGATTCTGGATCAGCTCGGCGAAGAGCACATGAAAACCGGCAAGCCGATTTTCTACACTTCTGCTGACTCCGTGTTCCAGATTGCCTGCCACGAAGAGACGTTTGGCCTGGATAAACTCTACGAGCTGTGCGAAATCGCCCGTGAAGAGCTGACCGAAGGCGGCTACAACATTGGGCGCGTGATCGCGCGTCCGTTTATCGGCGACAAAGCGGGTAACTTCCAGCGTACCGGTAACCGTCACGACCTGGCCGTCGAGCCGCCGGCGCCAACCGTGCTGCAGAAGCTGGTCGATGAGAAAGACGGTCACGTGGTGTCCGTGGGTAAAATCGCGGATATCTACGCTAACTGCGGCATTACCAAAAAGGTCAAAGCGACCGGTCTCGATGCGCTGTTCGATGCCACCATCAAAGAGATGAAAGAAGCGGGCGACAAGACCATTGTCTTCACCAACTTCGTGGACTTCGACTCCTCCTGGGGTCACCGTCGCGACGTCGCGGGTTATGCTGCGGGTCTTGAGCTGTTCGACCGCCGTCTGCCGGAGCTGATGGAGCTGGTGGGTGAAGATGACATTCTGATCCTGACCGCGGACCACGGCTGTGACCCAACCTGGACCGGTACCGACCACACCCGCGAGCACATTCCGGTGCTGGTGTACGGCCCGAAAGTGAAGCCGGGCTCGCTGGGGCACCGTGAAACCTTCGCGGACATCGGCCAGACTATCGCCAAATACTTTGGTACGTCTGACATGGAATATGGCAAGGCCATGTTCTGAATCATGTAGGGTGAGGTCTGATGCCCTCACCCCAGCCCTCTCCCTGCGGGAGAGGGTGAAAAGAATAAACAATGTTAAAGGAACTGAAGATGGCAACTCCTCACATTAATGCAGAAATGGGTGATTTCGCTGACGTCGTATTGATGCCGGGCGACCCGCTGCGCGCGAAGCACATTGCAGAAACCTTCCTGGAAGACGTGCGTGAAGTGAACAACGTTCGCGGCATGCTGGGCTTCACCGGTACCTATAAAGGCCGCAAAATTTCCGTTATGGGCCACGGTATGGGTATCCCATCCTGCTCTATCTACACTAAAGAGCTGATCACCGATTTCGGCGTGAAGAAAATTATCCGCGTTGGCTCCTGTGGCGCGGTGCGCATGGACGTTAAGCTGCGCGACATCGTTATCGGTATGGGTGCCTGCACCGATTCCAAAGTTAACCGTATGCGTTTCAAAGACCATGACTTCGCAGCGATTGCTGACTTCGGCATGGTGCGCGATGCGGTTGACGCAGCAAAAGCGCTGGGCGTTGAAGCGCGCGTGGGTAACATCTTCTCTGCGGACCTGTTCTATGCACCGGACGGCGGCGAGATGTTCGACGTGATGGAGAAATACGGCATTCTGGGCGTGGAAATGGAAGCGGCGGGTATCTACGGCGTCGCGGCTGAGTTTGGTGCGAAAGCGCTGACCATCTGTACCGTGTCTGACCACATCCGTACCCACGAGCAGACCACCGCTGCCGAGCGTCAGACTACCTTCAACGACATGATCAAAATCGCGCTGGAATCCGTTCTGCTGGGCGATAAAGCGTAATTCAGTCTCTTCCCTCCCTCTCCCTGTGGGAGAGGGCTGGGGGGGAGGGCACCAGACCGCACCTAGCGCACGGCCTGCGCAATCCATGCTGACAAATCCCTTAACTCTTTCTCCTGCTCAGGGAAATCCCCAATCAACGCGTCGCATTCCTGCTGCAGCATATCCGCCCTGTACAAACAGCCCTGCAAACGTGCCGCCAGCGCCTCTAATGGTGCCGGATTGAGACTATCGGTAAAGACCTGCGTACGGGTAATGTGGCCCTTCTCCACGTCAAAGTGCAATTCCACGCCGCCCCAGGTAAAACGCTCGTCCAGCAGATGGGAAAACGCAGGAGCCTGACCGAAGTTCCACTCCCAGCTGCTCTGGCGGGCGAAGGTTTCTGCGAAGTTGGGCAGATCCGGGATTTTGTCTGGGGAGATCACTTCTGCTTCCACGCGCTCGCCGTAATGTTCAAAGAACGCTTCACGAATCGCGTCGCAAATCTGCTCGTGCGTAATCCCCGGCAGCAGCTCCACCAGATTCGCCACGCGGCCGCGCACGGAAGTAATCCCTTTGGCCTGGAGCTTTTTCTTGTCGGGGTTCAGGTAGTTAGCCAGACGGCTGAGATCGGCATTCAGCAACAGGGTGCCGTGGTGGAACCCGCGATCCATCGTTTCGCGGTAGGCGGAGCCGGACACCTTGCGATCCCCGTCGGGGGTTTTCACCACCAGATCGTTACGTCCGGAGGCTTCAGCCGTCACGCCGAGTGAATTCAGCGCATTGAGGACAATCGAAGTTGAGATGGTTTTGTCGTATTCCGGTTTTCCCGCCATAAAGGTAAAGCAGGTATTGCCCAGATCGTGAAAGACCGCGCCACCGCCGCTGCTCCGGCGCGCGAGGCGGACGTTATCCTCTTCCATACGCCGCGTATTACACTCTTTCCACGGGTTTTGCGCACGGCCAATGACCACCGTATCGGCGTTACGCCAGAGAAACAGTACGCGCTGGGTGGCAGGCATCTGGCGGAAAATGCACTCTTCTACCGCGAGATTAAACCAGGGATCGTAAGAGTCAGAGATAAGCAGGCGTAACGTCGTCATGGCAAAGTTCCTTTTCCGAATCGTTCGCCTACTTTATCACTATTCTTTCTTCTCGCTCTCTTCGTCTTCGGGAACGGATCTGCTGGCGGTCAGCAGGAACGGTGATTGCTGCCATCGCGAGCGCTTGCCGCGAAGCAGGGTGCGCGCCAGCACAACGCCGATGGCGAGTGAAAGCAGCAGCATCAGGCGCAGAATATTGGTGGTATTATCGACCTGTTTGGCTTCAGTAGGCAGGGTGTGGGTATCGAGGGTCAGGCGCAGATAGCCCAGCGGGCCATTCTTCCCCTGAATAGGTTCGACAATCTGCTGGTTAAAGTAGCCCCCGGCTTTTTTCCCGTCCAGCGCCAGCCTGTCGCGCACGTCGACGTGCTCGCCCGCGCGGGCAATCAGGTTGCCTTGCTCATCATAGACGCCAGCATCAAGAATGCGGCTATTCTCCGTGAGCAGGCGTAAAACCTGGCCTATCCGCTTATCGTCCGGCGTTTCGGTACGCATGGACGGTGCGACGTTGAGCGTCACCTGGCGCGCCAGCGTGCGGGCCAGCTCCTCAAACTGCGGGTTGCGTTGCCGTTGATGATTCTGGCTAAACCACGATGCCCCCTGCATCAGCACCACTAAGAGTGCGAGACAGGAAAGGACAATCACGGCGCGATGAAGCCGGAATTTCAGTTTTGCGCGAGCCATATTCCACCTGCTGAAAATTTACGGCTTAATGTTGCCAGAAGTGATGGTTACAGGGTAGCCTCATGCGTTATTTTCCCTCTGCAACCTTCCGGCGCGAACGAAATTACAGGAGCTTTAATGCCGAACATTACCTGGTGTGACCTGCCAACGGATGTCTCTTTATGGCCAGGATTGCCGCTCTCTTTAAGTGGCGATGAGGTGATGCCTCTGGATTACCACGCCGGTCGTAGCGGCTGGCTCCTCTACGGACGCGGTCTGGATAAGCAACGCCTGACCCAGTATCAAAGCAAGCTCGGTGCGGCAATGGTCATCGTCGCCGCCTGGTGCGTGGAAGACTACCAGGTTATTCGCCTGGCGGGTTCCCTGACGCAGCGCGCAACGCGTCTGGCGCATGACGCCGGGCTGGACGTCGCGCCGCTGGGCAAAATTCCGCACCTGAAAACCCCGGGCCTGCTGGTGATGGACATGGACTCAACCGCCATTCAGATCGAGTGTATTGACGAGATTGCGAAGCTGGCGGGCAGCGGCGAGCTGGTGGCGGAAGTCACCGAACGTGCGATGCGCGGCGAGCTGGACTTCACCGCCAGCCTGCGCCAGCGCGTGGCGACCCTGAAAGGGGCCGATGCCAACATTCTGCGCCAGGTACGCGACGTACTGCCGCTGATGCCTGGGCTGACGCAGCTGGTGCTGAAGCTGCAGTCCCTCGGCTGGAAGGTGGCAATCGCCTCAGGTGGCTTCACCTTCTTCGCGGATTATCTGCGGGAGAAACTGCATCTGACCACCGTGGTGGCCAATGAGCTGGAGATCATGGACGGCAAGCTGACCGGCCAGGTGATCGGCGATATTGTTGATGCCCAGTACAAAGCCAATACGCTGACGCGTCTGGCGGAAAAATATGAAATTCCGGTTATCCAGACCGTCGCTATCGGGGACGGCGCGAACGATCTGCCGATGATCAAAGCGGCCGGCCTGGGCATTGCCTACCACGCCAAGCCAAAAGTGAATGAAAAGACGGAAGTCACTATCCGTCACGCTGACCTGATGGGGGTGTTCTGCATTCTCTCCGGCAGCCTTAATCAGAAATAAAGAGGTAAACCGTGGCGAAAGCTCCAAAACGCGCATTTGTCTGTAATGAATGTGGTGCGGATTATCCGCGCTGGCAGGGGCAATGCAGCGCCTGTCATGCCTGGAACACCATCACCGAAGTGCGTGGTGTGGCGGCTTCGCCGAGCGTGGCGCGCAATGAACGCCTGAGCGGATATGCGGGCAATGCGGGCGTGGCGAAGGTGCAAAAACTTTCGGACATCAGCCTCGAAGAGCTGCCGCGCTTCTCCACCGGGTTCAAAGAGTTTGACCGCGTGCTCGGCGGCGGCGTGGTGCCGGGGAGCGCCATTTTGATCGGCGGTAACCCGGGCGCGGGTAAATCGACCCTGCTGCTGCAAACGCTCTGCAAGCTCGCCGAACAGATGAAAACCCTGTACGTTACGGGCGAAGAATCACTGCAGCAGGTGGCGATGCGCGCGCACCGTCTGGGCCTGCCGACCGGCAATCTGAACATGCTCTCCGAAACCAGCATCGAGCAGATCTGCATGATTGCCGAAGAAGAGCAGCCGAAGCTGATGGTGATCGACTCCATCCAGGTGATGCACATGGCTGACATTCAGTCCTCGCCGGGCAGCGTGGCGCAGGTGCGTGAAACGGCGGCCTACTTGACGCGCTTTGCCAAAACGCGCGGCGTGGCGATTGTGATGGTCGGCCACGTGACCAAAGACGGCTCGCTGGCGGGACCGAAGGTGCTTGAACACTGTATCGACTGCTCCGTCATGCTCGACGGCGACGCGGACTCCCGCTTCCGTACTCTGCGCAGCCATAAAAACCGCTTTGGGGCGGTGAACGAGTTAGGCGTGTTTGCCATGACCGAGCAGGGGCTGCGCGAAGTCAGTAACCCGTCGGCGATCTTCCTGAGTCGGGGAGATGAAATCACCTCCGGCAGTTCGGTGATGGTGCTGTGGGAAGGCACGCGCCCGCTGCTCGTCGAAATTCAGGCGCTGGTGGACGTGTCGATGATGGGCAACCCGCGGCGCGTGGCGGTCGGTCTGGAACAGAACCGTCTGGCGATCCTGCTGGCGGTGCTGCACCGTCACGGTGGGCTGCAGATGGCGGATCAGGACGTTTTCGTTAACGTGGTGGGTGGCGTGAAAGTCACTGAGACCAGCGCAGACCTGGCGCTGCTGCTGGCGATGGTCTCAAGCCTGCGCGACAGACCGCTGCCGCAGGATCTGGTCGTCTTCGGCGAGGTGGGCCTTGCCGGGGAAATCCGTCCGGTGCCCAGCGGCCAGGAGCGTATCTCCGAGGCGGCAAAACACGGTTTCCGCCGGGCTATCGTTCCCGCTGCTAACGTGCCGAAAAAAATCCCGGAAGGGATGCAGGTTTTCGGCGTGAAGAAACTCGCAGATGCGTTAAATGTCTTTGACGACTTATAATTACGTATTCGATTTTGCAGGAGGCACCGTAATTTATGTCATCATTTGACTACATCAAGACCGCTATCCGCCAGAAGGGCTGCACGCTGCAGCAGGTGGCGGACGCCAGCGGCATGACTAAGGGCTACCTGAGCCAGCTGCTGAACGCCAAAATCAAAAGCCCCAGTGCGCAGAAGCTGGAAGCGCTGCACCGCTTTCTGGGGCTGGAATTCCCGCGTATGCAAAAGAACATCGGCGTGGTGTTCGGCAAGTTTTACCCGCTGCATACCGGGCATATCTATCTGATCCAGCGAGCCTGTAGCCAGGTTGACGAGCTGCACATCATCATGGGCTACGATGAAACCCGCGATCGCCAGCTGTTTGAGGACAGCGCCATGTCGCAGCAGCCGACCGTGCCGGACCGCCTGCGCTGGCTGCTTCAGACCTTCAAGTACCAGAAAAACATTCGCATTCATGCCTTTAACGAAGAGGGCATGGAGCCGTACCCGCACGGCTGGGACGTGTGGAGCAACGGCATCAAAGCGTTTATGGAAGAGAAGGGCATTGCGCCTAACTGGATCTACACCTCTGAAGAGTCCGATGCGCCGCAGTTCCGCGAGCATCTGGGCATCGAGACGGTGCTGATCGATCCGAAACGCACCTTCATGAACATCAGCGGGGCGCAGATCCGCGAAAATCCGTTCCGCTACTGGGACTACATCCCAACCGAGGTGAAGCCGTTCTTTGTGCGCACCGTCGCGATCCTGGGCGGCGAGTCGAGCGGTAAATCAACGCTGGTCAACAAGCTGGCGAATATCTTCAATACCACCAGCGCATGGGAGTACGGCCGCGATTATGTCTTCTCGCACCTGGGCGGCGACGAGATGGCGCTGCAGTATTCCGACTATGACAAAATCGCGCTCGGTCACGCTCAGTACATTGATTTCGCAGTGAAATATGCCAACAAGGTGGCGTTTATCGATACCGATTTCGTCACCACTCAGGCGTTCTGTAAAAAATACGAAGGGCGCGAGCACCCGTTCGTGCAGGCGCTGATTGACGAATATCGCTTTGACCTGGTGATCCTGCTGGAAAACAACACCCCGTGGGTGGCCGACGGCATGCGCAGCCTCGGCAGCTCCGTGGACAGGCGTGAATTCCAGTCCATGCTGGTGGAGATGCTCAACGAAAACAACGTTGAGTTTGTGCACGTGGAAGAGTCGGATTATGACTCCCGCTTCCTGCGCTGCGTCGAGCTGGTGAAGGAGATGATGGGGGAGCAGGGGTAAGCGTTAACCTCCCTCTCCCTGTGGGAGAGGGCCGGGGTGAGGGCATCAGGCCGCTCAATACTCAACCACCACTTTCCCGCGCATATGCCCGTCCAGCACCTTACGGTGCGCCTCGGTAATGCTCTCCACGCTCAGACCGTGCAGCGTTTCACTCAGTGAGCTTTCCACCACGCCATTATCTACCAGCTTCGCCACCTCATTGAGGATCTCACCCTGACGCGCCATATCCGCGGTCTGGAACATGCTGCGGGTGTACATAAATTCCCAGTGCAGGGCGGCGGATTTGGATTTCAGCTTGTCCTGATTCAGCGGACGTTCATTCTCGACGATGGAACAGATATGCCCCTGTGGGGCAATCAGTTCGCTGACCGCATCCCAGTGCCCGTCGGTGTCGTTGAGGATGAAAATGTAATCCACAAATTTGAGCCCGTGTTTCGCCAGTTCGCCTTTCAGATCGCGGTAGTTCACCACCACATCTGCACCGCGATCGCGGCACCACCGGGCGGAATCTTCGCGGGACGCGGTTGCGACGATCTTCACCTTGCTGTTGTGCTTCGCAAACGGGATCGCCAGCGATCCCACCCCGCCCGCGCCGCCAATGATCAGCAGGGTTTTGTCCGCGCCGGCATCCTGAATGTTCAGTCGTTCAAACAGGCCTTCCCACGCGGTGAGTGCTGTCAACGGCAGTGCAGCGGCAGCCGCCCAGCCGAGGCTTGCAGGCTTGCGCCCGACAATGCGCGCATCAATCAGCTGATGCGTGGTGTTGCTGCCCGGGCGGGTGATGTCGCCCGCGTACCACACTTCATCTCCCGGTTTGAATCCGGTGACGCCCGCCCCAACGGCTTTGACGATCCCGCTTGCATCCCACCCGAGAATGCGCGGCTCGTTCAGCCCGTTTTTGGCAATGCCCGCATGGACTTTGGTATCGACCGGGTTAACGGAGACGGCTTTCACCTCCACCAGCAGATCGTGCTCGCCGGGATGCGGCATCGGCGGGGTGATTTCAATGAACGAGGCGGGATTTTCTGGGTTAACGGCAATCGCTTTAACTGACATGGTGTGCTCCTCAATGGCATGCGTTTTGTTGAGGCTAGTCTATTAAGTGGCCAGCTGCATGATAAGATGGACAATCAAGAACTCAGCGTTCGTACAGGATGAACAATCATGTTTAAACAGCTGCAGGATATGGCGCTTTTTGCGCTGGTGGCGGAGATGGGCAGCTTTACCGCGGCAGCCCAGAAAGCAGAACTACCTAAATCCAGCGTCAGCCAGCGAATTAGCCAGCTGGAGCAGCAGGTGGGTATCCGCCTGCTGAACCGCACCACGCGCAGGCTGAACCTGACGTTTGCGGGCGAGCACTATCTGGTGCACTGCCGCGAAATGCTGGCGGCCAGCGAGCGGGCGGAGTATGCCATTCAGCGCCTGCGCGAAAACCCGAGCGGGCGGCTGCGCATCACCTGTCCGGCTGGGATTGGCGCGACGCTGCTGGCGCATATGAATGCCGAGTTCCAGCTTCGCTATCCTGAGGTTTCGCTGGACGTGTCGATCTCTGATGATGTGGTGGATCTGGTCGAGTCCGGCTTTGACGTGGCGCTGCGTACCGGCAAGCCGCAGGACTCCTCCCTGATTGGCCGAATGATCGGGCATTGTCCGCGCTACATGCTGGCCTCGCCGGACTATCTGGCGCGCCGGGCGCCGCTAACGCATCCCCGTCAGCTGGTGGAGCATCGCAGCATTACGCACAGAGCATGGTCGGAGTGGCTTCTGCGAAGCGAGAATGAGGATTACCGCTACCTGCCGGATAACGCGCATATGACCGATAATCTGGTGTACGCCCGCGAGTGCGCGATGGCCGGGGCGGGGATCACGCTGCTTCCTGCATTTTTGCTGGAAGATAAGGTTGAAAAGGGCGCGCTGGTGCAGGTGCTGCCGGAGTGGAACGTTGAAGGCAACGACCTCTGGCTGGCCTACCCGAGCCGCAAGCTGAATTCGCCCGCGCTGATGAGCTATATCGAGTTTGCGATGCAGTTTGACGAGGTGAAGCGGTATTACGTGGGCAAATAAAAAAGCCGGGTGGCGGCTTCGCCTTACCCGGCCTACACACTGTGCGGCCTGATGCCCTCACCCTGGCCCTCTCCCAAAGGGAGAGGTAACAACCATAAAAAACGGCAACCCAAGTTGCCGTTTTGCTTTTATTTCGCAATACGCTTGTACTTAATACGCTTCGGCTCCAGCGCGTCGGCGCCCAGCGTGCGTTTCTTGTACTCTTCGTATTCGGTGAAGTTACCTTCAAAGAACTCCACTTTACCTTCATCCTGATAGTCCAGAATGTGGGTCGCGATACGGTCGAGGAACCAGCGGTCGTGCGAGATAACCATCGCGCAGCCCGGGAACTCCAGCAGGGCGTTTTCCAGCGCGCGCAGGGTTTCGATATCCAGGTCGTTTGTTGGTTCATCGAGCAGCAGTACGTTACCGCCCACCTGCAGCAGCTTCGCCAGGTGCAGACGACCGCGCTCACCGCCGGACAGCTCGCCCACGCGTTTGCCCTGATCGGTGCCTTTGAAGTTAAAGCGACCAACGTAGGCGCGGCTTGGCATCTCGGTGTTGCCGATGCGCATAATATCCAGACCGCCGGACACTTCTTCCCACACGGTTTTGCTGTTGTCCATCGCGTCACGGAACTGGTCAACGGAGGCCAGCTTCACGGTTTCACCCAGGGTGATAGAGCCGCTGTCAGGCTGTTCCTGACCGGACATCATGCGGAACAGGGTCGATTTACCCGCGCCGTTCGGACCGATGATGCCCACGATAGCGCCTTTCGGTACGGAGAAGGTCAGGTCGTCGATCAGCACGCGGTCGCCGTAAGACTTACGCAGGTTGGTCACTTCAACCACTTTATCCCCCAGACGTGCTCCAGGTGGAATAAACAGTTCGTTGGTTTCGTTACGTTTCTGGTATTCGGTGTTGTTCAGCTCTTCAAAGCGTGCCAGACGGGCTTTGCCCTTAGACTGACGGCCTTTCGCGCCCTGACGAACCCACTCCAGCTCTTTCTCGATAGACTTACGACGCGCCGCTTCCTGAGAAGCTTCCTGAGCCAGACGCTGATCTTTTTGCTCCAGCCAGGAGGAGTAGTTGCCTTCCCACGGAATACCTTCACCGCGGTCCAGCTCCAGGATCCAGCCGGCGACGTTGTCGAGGAAGTAACGGTCGTGGGTAATCGCCACAACGGTGCCTTCGAAGTCGTGCAGGAAGCGCTCCAGCCACGCCACGGATTCCGCATCCAGGTGGTTGGTTGGTTCGTCGAGCAACAGCATATCTGGTTTTTCCAGCAGCAGGCGGCACAGCGCCACGCGGCGACGTTCACCACCGGAGAGGTTCGCGATTTTCGCATCCCAGTCCGGCAGACGCAGGGCATCCGCCGCGCGCTCCAGCTGCACGTTCAGGTTGTGACCGTCGTGCGCCTGGATAATCTCTTCATACTTGCCCTGCTGTGCAGCCAGCTTGTCGAAGTCCGCATCCGGCTCGGCGTATTTGGCATACACTTCATCGAGACCTTTCAGGGCGTTAACCACTTCGGATACCGCTTCTTCAACGGATTCGCGCACGGTGTGTTCCGGGTTCAGCTGAGGTTCCTGCGGCAGGTAGCCAATCTTGATGCCAGGCTGCGGACGGGCTTCACCTTCGATGTCTGTATCAATGCCGGCCATGATGCGCAGCAGGGTGGACTTACCGGCACCGTTGAGACCCAGAACACCGATTTTTGCGCCCGGGAAGAAGCTCAGCGAGATATTTTTAAGAATATGACGTTTCGGCGGGACAACTTTGCCGACACGATGCATGGTATAAACGAATTGAGCCACGTTGGACTTCGCCTCTTTTATCGTAATGAGAAGGAATTTCAGCCTCGAAGTGTAGCCTTTTTCACGTCCTAATCCCAGCCAGGAACGTCGGGAGTGTTAAAACGCGCAAGAAAGGTAAAAAAGTGTCCATGACGTGGCGCGTTGAAGGATGCCTGGTTAGCATAAGTTAATTAGACTTTGACGTGGCAAGACGCTGCAATTGACGAAAAAACAATGAGGAAGAGCTTGTGGAAAAAGCCAAACGGGTGGTCTGGCGTCTGCTGGCTGCCAGCGTATGCGTAATGGCGGTAAGCCAGGCGGTGCATGCCGATTCACTGGATGAACAACGCAACCGCTACGCCCAGATTAAACAGGCGTGGGACAACAAGCAGATGGATACCGTGCAGGCGCTGATGCCGACGCTAAAGGATTATCCGCTGTATCCGTATCTGGAGTATCGTCAAATTACGGACGATCTCATGAATCAACCCACCGTTACTGTGAATAACTTCATTCAGGCGAACCCGACCCTGCCGCCTGCCCGAAATCTCCAGTCTCGATTTGTGAACGAACTGGCGCGACGCGAAGACTGGCGCGGACTGCTGGCGTTTAGCCCTGAAAAGCCGAATACCACCGAAGCGCAGTGTAACTACTACTACGCGAAATGGGCGACCGGCCAGCAGGAAGAGGCCTGGGCCGGGGCGAAAGAGCTCTGGCTGACCGGGAAAAACCAGCCGAACGCCTGTGATTCCCTGTTCGGCGCGTGGCGCGCATCCGGCAATCAGGATCCGCTGTCCTACCTTGAGCGCATCCGTCTGGCGATGAAAGCCGGCAATACGCGTCTGGTGACCACGCTGGCGGGGCAGATGCCGTCCGATTACCAGACGATCTCCACCGCGGTTATCTCGCTGGCTAACGATCCCAACAGCGTGCTGACCTTTGCCCGCAGTACGGGCGCGACCGATTTTACCCGCCAGATGGCGGCGGTGGCCTTTGCCAGCGTGGCGCGTGACGATGTGGAAAACGCGCGGCTGATGATCCCGCAGCTGGTGCAGGCGCAGCAGCTTAATGAGGAACAAACCCAGGAGCTGCGCGATATCGTGGCGTGGCGACTGATGGGCACGGATGTGACCGATGAACAGGCGCGCTGGCGTGACGATGCCATTATGCGTTCGAACTCCACGTCTCTGGTGGAACGTCGCGTGCGCATGGCGCTGGGTACGGGAGATCGCCGTGGGCTGAATACCTGGCTTGCGCGGTTGCCTATGGAGGCTAAAGAGAAGGACGAATGGCGCTACTGGCAGGCCGATCTGCTGATGGAGCGCGGTCGTGATGACGAGGCCAAAGAAATTCTCCATACGCTGATGCAGCAGCGCGGGTTCTACCCGATGGCAGCCGCGCAGCGCCTGGGCGAGGAGTACACCTTCCGCATTGATAAAGCGCCCGCTAACGCGAACCCGGCGCTGACGCAGGGGCCAGAAATGGCGCGCGTGCGCGAGCTGATGTACTGGAATATGGATAATACCGCGCGCAGCGAGTGGGCGAATCTGGTGACCAGCCGCAGCACCGACGAGAAAGCCCAGCTTGCCCGCTATGCTTTTGATAACCACTGGTGGGATCTGAGCGTGCAGGCGACGATCGCCGGTAAGCTTTGGGATCATCTCGAAGAGCGTTTCCCGCTGGCTTACAAGGATCTGTTTGATCGCTACACCAGCGGCAAAGATATCCCGCAAAGCTACGCGATGGCAATTGCCCGTCAGGAGAGCGCATGGAACCCGAAAGTCCGTTCCCCGGTGGGCGCCAGCGGCCTGATGCAGATTATGCCGGGCACGGCGACGCACACGGTGAAGATGTTTAATATTCCTGGCTACAGCAGCCCGTCACAGCTTCTGGATCCGGATACCAACATCAACATCGGTACCAGCTACCTGCAGTACGTGTATCAGCAGTTCGGCAATAACCGCATCTTCGCGTCGGCGGCGTATAACGCGGGGCCGGGTCGCGTGCGTACCTGGCTCGGCAACAGCGCCGGACGCATTGACGCCGTGGCGTTTGTCGAGAGCATCCCGTTCTCGGAAACGCGCGGCTATGTGAAGAACGTGCTGGCCTATGACGCCTACTATCGCTACTTCATGGGGCAGAAAGATACCCTGATGAGTGATGCCGAGTGGCAGAGACGTTACTGATCGGCGCGGGTTGTGTTATGCTGTACTCGCTAAAGAGTACAAGAGGCAGCATAACATGACCCAGCATTCCCCGTATTCCTCGGCAATGGCCGAACAACGTCATCAGGAGTGGCTTCGTTTTGTGGAGCTGCTTCGCCAGTCTTACGAACAGGATTTGCATTTACCCCTTATGCAGCTGATGCTCACGCCGGACGAGCGCGAGGCGCTGGGCACGCGCGTGCGGATCATCGAAGAGTTGCTGCGCGGTGAGATGAGCCAGCGCGAACTGAAAAATGAGCTCGGCGCGGGCATCGCAACGATTACCCGCGGATCGAACAGCCTGAAGTCGGCGCCCGTTGAGCTGCGCCAGTGGCTGGAAGCGGTGCTATTGAAAAACGCTTAGCGATAAATCGCGTTATGGAACGGGCTTAACGCCAGGATCACCGCCTGATGATAAACACCTGAACGCGTCAGCGCGCCTGCGGTAAAGACGCCAATCGCCCCTTCTTTACGGCCAATCTCATCAATGCCGGTGTACTGCGACATCACCGGCCCGAGCGCTTCACCCGCGCGGACTTTTTCCAGAATAATCTCCGGCAGCGGCAGGGTGGCTGAACGCGCTTCACCGCGCTGTTCACGGCTTTCGATCACCACCCAGCTAAAGGTTGCGCCTTCGTCGATACCGGCTTCAATTGCCACCCAAAAGTCCGCATCCGGTGCCGCAGCCCTGGCATTTGCTACGCGGTTTCGTGCTCCAGCGCGCGTTTCCTCGCTGCCAAACGGCTGTTCAGGAACGCCACTCTCGACGCCGATGGCTTCAATATGGCAGGATCCTGCGCCGAAGATCTCTTCAAATGCCCTTAGAATTGCCTGAATTTTGGCAGGATTAGTGGTAGCAGAGACAACATGGTGCATAATTAAGCTCGATTCAAAAAAAACTCATCGCAGTATAACGGAAAAAAAGCATGTTACAGGTATACCTTGTTCGCCACGGTGAAACGCAGTGGAACGCCGAGCGACGTATTCAAGGCCAGTCAGACAGTCCTCTTACAGAGAAGGGCGTGCAGCAAGCGTGGCAGGTGGCAGAACGCGCCCGAACGCTGGGCATTACCCACGTCATTACCAGCGATTTAGGTCGCACACAGCAGACGGCGCGCATCATTGCAGACGCCTGCGGCTGTGACGTCATGCTGGAGCCGCGCCTGCGCGAGCTGGATATGGGCGTGCTGGAAAAACGGCATATCGATACGCTGACGGAAATGGAAGAGGGCTGGCGCCGCACGCTGGTGAACGGTACCGAAGATGGCCGTATTCCTGAGGGCGAATCCATGCAGGAGCTCAGCGTCCGTATGCATGCCGCACTGGCGGAATGCCTGAAGCTTCCGGCGGGAAGCCGTCCGCTGCTGGTGAGTCATGGGATTGCGTTGGGATGCCTGGTGAGCACCATTCTGGGATTACCGGCTTACGCTGAGCGCCGTTTGCGTCTGCGTAACTGCTCCATTTCCCGAATTGATTATCAGGAAAGCGCGTGGCTGGCGTCAGGTTGGGTCGTGGAGATGGCAGGGGACATTTCGCATCTCGATGCCCCTGCGCTTGACGAACTGCAGCGTTAACGACGTATTGGAATCAAAAATTCCATACGCAGATTAATTGGGCCTTCTTCCGGTTTGGCATCCTGCGCCGGGTAGTAGCGCTCAATGTCCTGACCTTTACGGCGATTCAGATTCAGCATTGGCATGCAGGTACCGTAAACGGTCAGGATAAACTCCTGTACCCCCGTTCCCAGTCCTTCATAGGCGAACATCACATACTCGCCGCCTTCCAGCACGACAGGCTTCGAACCCTGAATATACCCGTTGGCCATCTCTGGCGTCAGCGCGGTGGTGTAGAACACCTCCTGCTCGTCGTCTTTTTCCTGGCTTGGGTGCGTTTCGTTGAGGCCATACAGGATAGGCGGGATCGCCGGCGCGTGGCTCAGGAAGTCGCGCCAGAACTGGACGCGCATCTGATGTCGGAACTCAGAAATCTGCTCCAGTGAACAGGAGTAGCTCTGAGTCGTGCCGATCAGATGGGTTTCCGGCAGTGTAATAATGTCGTACTTCGGCATTGCGAACTCGCCCAGACGCAGCGGCGGACGCATGCCAAACGAGCTCCAGTCAGGCGAGCGACGATAAAGCGCTGGCGTCAACAAGAACTGTTTTTTAAAGGCGCGGGTGAATGTCTGCTGTGAATCGAAACGATATTGCAGGGCAATATCCAGAATCGGCCGCGCGGTGAGGCGCAATGCTACAGCAGATTTTGATAAACGACGTGCGCGAATATAGGCCCCGATAGCATGACCGGTGACATCCTTGAACATCCTTTGCAGATGCCACTTGGAATAGCCTGCTTTAGCCGCCACATGATCCAGTGACAAAGGCTGATCGAGATGACCTTCCAGCCAGGTGAGCAGGTCACGAATAATTCCAGCCTGATCCATATACTATCCTCATCCTTAAAACAGCAGGTGCCTGATAACAGGTTAGCGGATAATAGCATTTTTTGATGTTTTAGCATTCAGTGTTTTTTTTGCGCATTCATGCTTTTTCGAGCACATTACAGGCAGATATATTCTAATCCTGTGATCTTGCTACATTTTTGTCTAAAGTGTTGAATAATTGCTCAGTGTAATTTTAAAGAATGGTAACAATATGAAATACAAGACTTTGATCTTCACCGCGCTGATGTTGATGGTTGGACGCGTCGCGCAGGCAGAACAGATTGGTTCCGTCGATACCGTGTTCAAAATGTTTGGCCCGGACCACAAAATCGTGGTGGAGGCGTTTGACGATCCGGACGTGAAAAACGTCACCTGCTATGTCAGCCGCGCGAAAACGGGCGGCATCAAAGGCGGACTGGGGCTGGCGGAAGATACCTCCGATGCGGCGATCTCATGTCAGCAGGTGGGCCCGGTTGAATTGAGCGACAAAATTAAAAACGGCAAAGCGCAGGGCGACGTGGTATTCCAGAAACGGACCTCGCTGGTGTTCAAAAAGCTGCAGGTTGTGCGTTTCTACGATGCCAAACGCAATACGCTGGCCTACCTGGCCTATTCTGACAAAGTGGTGGAAGGTTCACCGAAAAACGCGATCAGCGCGGTTCCGATTATGCCCTGGCGGGAATAAAAAAAACGGCGCATAAGCGCCGTTTTTTAATGCATTAACTGCGGGATTATTCCTGCAAATCGCCGCAGAAACGGTACCCTTCGCCGTGAATGGTGGCGATGATTTCCGGCGTATCTGGCGTAGATTCGAAATGTTTACGAATACGACGGATGGTGACGTCTACGGTACGGTCGTGCGGCTTCAGCTCACGGCCGGTCATTTTCTTCAGCAGTTCTGCACGGGACTGAATTTTTCCCGGGTTTTCGCAGAAGTGCAGCATCGCGCGGAATTCACTGCGCGGCAGTTTATACTGCTCACCGTTAGGGCTAATCAGCGAGCGGCTATTGATATCAAGTTCCCAGCCGTTGAATTTGTAGCTATCTACGCTACGACGCTCTTCGCTGACAGTACCCAGGTTCATGGTGCGGGACAGCAGGTTGCGTGCACGAATGGTTAACTCGCGAGGGTTGAACGGCTTGGTGATGTAGTCATCCGCACCGATTTCCAGGCCAAGAATTTTATCAACTTCGTTATCACGGCCCGTCAGGAACATTAACGCGACGTTCGCCTGCTCGCGCAGTTCGCGCGCCAGAAGAAGACCGTTTTTGCCCGGCAGGTTAATATCCATGATCACCAGGTTGATATCATTTTCAGAAAGGATCTGATGCATCTCTGCGCCATCGGTCGCTTCAAAGACATCGTAGCCTTCTGCTTCGAAAATGCTCTTTAACGTGTTGCGTGTTACCAACTCGTCTTCAACGATAAGAATGTGCGGGGTCTGCATGTTTGCTACCTAAATTGCCAACTAAATCGAAACAGGAAGTACAAAAGTCCCTGACCTGCCTGATGCATGTCGCAAATTAACATGATCGGCTTAACGTGACTAAAGTACGTAATTGCGTTCTTGATGCACTTTCCATCAACGTCAACAACATCATTAGCTTGGTCTTGGGTACTTTCCCTTTGGACCCGACAGTGTCAAAAACGGCTGTCATCCTAACCATTTTAACAGCAACATAACAGGCTAAGTGACACCAGACACCCAATAAAACTACGCTTCGTTGACATATATCAAGTTCAATTGTAGCACGTTAACAGTTTGATGAAATCATCGTAGCTGAATGCTAGCCTTTGTCACAATTTTTCAATAAACCAACTAGTTGCGGACATTGATTTATAAACGAAGCGAATCCAATCAGAATAGGGTATTCATGCTGCCATTATCATTATAAAACATAGGGATAATGGTGTTCTATTAACATTCTAACTGATTGTTCAGACACAGAATAGTTTAGCGTTTTTAATTTGTTATGAAACGCTATTTCGGTGATTTGTGTTGCAATTTTGTAAATTCGCGCTGCGTAATATGTTGAAGTGCATCACATTTTTACCGGCTAACTGATTAAAAAGAGAGCATAAATGCATCTGTCGATTGTACTGGTTGCCCCAGCCAGAGCAGAAAATATAGGCGCAGCGGCGCGTGCCATGAAGACCATGGGTTTTACCGATTTGCGCATTGTGGACAGCACGGCCCATCTGGAGCCAGCCGCGCGTTGGGTGGCGCACGGATCGGGAGATATTCTCGATAATATAACCACTTACGCTACGCTTGCCGACGCGCTGCACGACATTTCGTTTACCGTTGCAACCACGGCGCGTAGTCGCGCTAAGTTCCACTACTATGCGACGCCAGCGGAGCTGGTGCCGATGCTGGAAGAGAAAAGCCAGTGGCTGGAGAAAGCGGCGCTGGTATTTGGTCGTGAAGATTCCGGATTAACGAACGAGGAGCTGGAACTGGCGGACGTGCTCACCGGTGCGCCGATGGTGGCCGATTATCCTTCCCTGAATTTGGGCCAGGCGGTCATGGTGTACTGCTATCAATTAGCCTCCCTAATACAAATCCCCCAGCCTCAGGCTGAAAGGGCAGATGAAAATCAGCTGGCTGCGCTGCGCGCACGCGTTGAGCAGCTGTTAACGCAGTTGGAAGTAGCTGACGATCAAAAAATGGCTGACTGGCTGCAGCAGCGTTTGGGACGTCTTGAGCAGCGGGACACCGCAATGCTGCACCGTTTGCTGCATGATATTGAAAAAAAATTGGCCGAGTAAAATACTGCCATAAGTTTTTACTATGGCGAATAAGTCTGTCTGTACGGGTTGCATCTGGGGGAATCGGATGAAAATAAATCTGCACGCAGCTGGACGTGAGAGTCTTCCGAATTGTGACCAAATTAAAAATTCGTTGACTTAACGAGCCCGATCCTTTAACCCTAAAAGAATACAGCACAGACAGATAATAATGACAGAGTACACAACATCCATGAAACGCATCAGCATCACCACCATTACCACAACCATCATCATTACCACTGGTAACGATGCGGGCTGACGCGTACAGGAAAAACAAAAAAAAGCCCGCACCTAGACAGTGCGGGCTTTTTTTTCGGCTAAAGGAAACGAGGTAGAACCATGCGAGTGTTGAAGTTCGGCGGTACATCAGTGGCAAATGCAGAACGTTTTCTGCGTGTTGCCGATATCCTGGAAAGCAACGCCAGGCAGGGGCAGGTTGCGACCGTGCTCTCTGCCCCGGCAAAAATCACGAACCATCTGGTGGCGATGATCGAAAAAACCATCGGTGGCCAGGATGCACTCCCGAACATCAGCGACGCAGAGCGAATCTTCGCTGACTTATTGCAAGGGCTGGCAGAGGCGCTGCCTGGCTTCCCGCACGCTCAGCTGAAGTCCTTCGTTGAGCAGGAATTCGCGCAAATCAAACACGTTCTGCACGGCATCAGCCTCCTCGGCCAGTGTCCGGACAGCATCAACGCGGCGCTGATTTGTCGCGGTGAAAAACTCTCAATTGCCATTATGGCCGGCGTGCTGGAAGCGCGCGGCCATAGCGTGACCGTGATCGATCCCGTTGAAAAACTGCTGGCGATGGGCCACTACCTCGAATCCACCGTTGATATTGCCGAATCAACCCGCCGTATCGCCGCCAGCAAAATTCCGTCTGACCACATGATCCTGATGGCAGGCTTTACCGCCGGTAACGAGAAGGGCGAGCTGGTGGTGCTGGGCCGTAACGGCTCCGACTATTCCGCCGCCGTGCTGGCTGCCTGCTTACGCGCGGACTGTTGTGAGATCTGGACTGACGTCGACGGCGTCTATACCTGCGACCCGCGCCAGGTTCCGGACGCCAGGCTGCTGAAGTCGATGTCGTATCAGGAAGCGATGGAGCTTTCCTACTTCGGCGCCAAAGTGCTTCACCCGCGTACCATCTCCCCGATTGCCCAGTTCCAGATCCCTTGCCTGATTAAAAACACCGGTAACCCGCAGGCGCCGGGTACGCTGATTGGCGCGAGTACCGATGAAGACGGTCTGCCGGTGAAAGGCATCTCCAACCTCAACAATATGGCGATGTTCAGCGTCTCCGGCCCTGGGATGAAAGGGATGGTCGGCATGGCAGCGCGCGTATTTGCGGCCATGTCCCGCAACGGTATTTCGGTGGTGCTGATCACCCAATCCTCTTCCGAGTACAGCATCAGCTTCTGCGTGCCGCAGGCTGACTGCCTGCGCGCCCGCCGCGCGCTGGAGGAAGAGTTCTATCTGGAGCTTAAAGAAGAATTGCTCGAGCCGCTCTCCATTCAGGAGCGTCTGGCGATTATCTCCGTGGTAGGCGACGGCATGCGCACGCTGCGCGGTATCTCAGCCAAGTTCTTTGCCGCGCTGGCGCGCGCCAATATCAACATCGTGGCAATTGCCCAGGGCTCGTCGGAGCGTTCAATTTCTGTTGTCGTGGACAATGATGACGCCACCACCGGCGTTCGCGTGGTTCACCAGATGCTGTTCAACACCGATCAGGTCATCGAGCTGTTCCTGATTGGCGTGGGTGGCGTGGGTGGTGCGCTGCTGGAGCAGGTGAAGCGTCAGCAGGCGTGGCTTAAGAAGAAACACATCGACCTGCGCGTCTGCGGGATTGCGAATTCCAAAGCGCTGTTGACCAACGTCCACGGCCTTAACCTGGAAAACTGGCAGGCAGAGATGAACGAGGCGAAAGAGCCGTTCAACCTGGGCCGCCTGATCCGCCTGGTGAAAGAGTATCATCTGCTTAACCCGGTGATCGTCGACTGTACCTCTAACCAGGCGGTGGCCGACCAGTACGCCGACTTCCTGCGCGAAGGGTTCCACGTGGTGACGCCGAACAAAAAGGCCAACACCTCGTCGATGGATTACTATCACCAGCTGCGTCTGGCGGCGAGCAAGTCGCGCCGCAAGTTTCTGTACGACACCAACGTTGGGGCTGGTCTGCCGGTTATCGAAAACCTGCAGAACCTGCTTAACGCGGGTGATGAACTGCAGCGTTTCTCCGGCATTCTCTCCGGCTCGCTGTCGTTTATCTTCGGCAAGCTGGATGAAGGGATGAGCCTCTCCGAAGCCACCCGCGCCGCGCGCGAGCTGGGCTACACCGAGCCGGATCCGCGTGACGATCTCTCCGGTATGGACGTGGCGCGTAAGCTGCTGATCCTCGCCCGTGAAACGGGCCGGGAGCTTGAGCTTTCTGATATCGTGATTGAACCGGTCCTGCCGGAAGAATTTGACAGCAGCGGTGACGTCAGCGCCTTTATGGCCAGACTGCCGCAGCTTGACGACGCGTTTGCCGCGCGCGTTGCGAAAGCCCGTGATGAAGGTAAGGTATTGCGCTATGTTGGCAACATTGAAGAAGATGGCGTGTGCCGGGTGAAGATTGCCGAAGTGGATGGCAACGACCCGCTGTACAAAGTCAAAAACGGCGAAAACGCTCTCGCGTTTTACAGCCATTATTATCAGCCACTGCCGCTGGTGCTTCGCGGCTATGGCGCAGGGAACGATGTTACGGCGGCGGGTGTGTTTGCCGATCTGCTGCGTACCCTGTCATGGAAGTTAGGAGTTTAACATGGTCAAAGTTTATGCCCCGGCTTCCAGCGCGAATATGAGCGTCGGATTTGACGTGCTGGGTGCGGCGGTGACGCCGGTGGATGGTTCGCTGCTGGGCGATACGGTTACGGTGGAAGCGGCAGACAGCTTCAGCCTGAACAACGTGGGCCGCTTCGCCAGCAAGCTACCGTCCGACCCGCGCGAGAACATCGTCTATCAGTGCTGGGAACGCTTCTGTCAGGAGATCGGTAAAAACGTGCCGGTCGCCATGACGCTGGAAAAAAGTATGCCGATTGGCTCGGGGCTGGGTTCCAGCGCCTGTTCGGTGGTCGCCGCTCTGGTGGCAATGAATGAGCACTGCGGCAAGCCGCTGAACAACAACCGCCTGCTGGGCTTAATGGGCGAGCTGGAAGGGCGTATCTCCGGCAGCATTCACTATGACAACGTGGCGCCGTGCTTCCTCGGCGGCATGCAGCTGATGATCGAAGAAAATGGCATCATCAGCCAGCAGGTGCCAGGGTTTGATGAGTGGCTGTGGGTGCTGGCCTATCCGGGTATCAAGGTTTCAACCGCGGAAGCGCGTGCGATCCTGCCCGCGCAATATCGTCGTCAGGACTGTATCGCCCACGGGCGTCATCTGGCGGGCTTTATCCACGCCTGCTACACCCGTCAGCCGCAGCTGGCGGCAAAACTGATGAAGGACGTCATTGCCGAGCCGTACCGCACGAAGCTGCTACCCGGCTTTAACGAGGCGCGACAGGCATCAATGGATATCGGCGCGCAGGCGTGCGGCATCTCCGGCTCCGGCCCGACGCTGTTCGCCCTGTGCGACAAGGCAGACACTGCGCAGCGCGTGGCGGACTGGCTCTCTAAACACTACCTGCAAAATCAGGAAGGCTTTGTTCATATTTGCCGTCTGGACACGGCTGGCGCACGAGTACTGGGATAATTAATGAAACTCTACAACCTTAAAGATCATAACGAGCAGGTCAGCTTCGCGCAGGCGGTGACTCAGGGACTGGGCAAAAACCAGGGGCTGTTTTTCCCGCATGACCTGCCGGAATTCCAGCTGACCGAGATTGATGACCTGCTGAAGCAGGATTTTGTCACCCGCAGCACCAAAATTCTGTCCGCGTTTATCGGCGATGAAATTCCGCAGGAGCTGCTGGAAGAGCGCGTGCGCGCGGCGTTCGCGTTCCCGGCGCCGGTTAAGCAGGTTGAGCCTGACGTGGGCTGTCTGGAGCTGTTCCACGGCCCGACGCTGGCGTTTAAAGACTTCGGCGGCCGCTTTATGGCGCAGATGCTGACGCACATCAGCGGTGACAAACCGGTGACCATCCTGACCGCGACCTCCGGGGATACCGGCGCGGCGGTAGCCCACGCATTTTACGGCCTGAAAAACGTCCGCGTGGTGATCCTCTATCCGAAAGGCAAAATCAGCCCGCTGCAGGAAAAGCTGTTCTGTACGCTCGGCGGCAACATTGAAACCGTGGCGATCGACGGCGATTTCGATGCCTGCCAGGCGCTGGTGAAGCAGGCCTTCGACGACGAAGAGCTGAAGGTCGCGTTGGGCCTGAACTCGGCGAACTCTATTAACATCAGCCGCCTGCTGGCGCAGATCTGCTACTACTTCGAAGCGGTGGCGCAGCTGCCGCAGGAAGCGCGCAACCAGCTGGTGATCTCCGTGCCGAGCGGTAACTTCGGTGACCTGACGGCGGGCCTGCTGGCAAAATCCCTGGGTCTGCCGGTGAAACGCTTTATCGCCGCGACCAACGCCAACGACACCGTGCCGCGCTTCCTGAAAGACGGGAAGTGGGCGCCGAACGCCACGCAGGCGACCCTCTCCAATGCGATGGATGTGTCTCAGCCGAACAACTGGCCGCGCGTGGAAGAGCTGTTCCGCCGTAAGATCTGGCGTCTGGGCGACCTGGGCTATGCCGCTGTGACGGATGAAACTACCAAAACCACCATGCGCGAGCTGAAGGCGGTGGGATATACCTCTGAACCGCACGCGGCGATTGCCTACCGCGCGCTGCGCGACCAGCTTAACCCGGGTGAATATGGCCTGTTCCTGGGCACCGCGCATCCGGCGAAGTTCAAAGAGAGCGTGGAGGCAATCCTGGGCGAAACGCTGCCGCTGCCGAAAGAGCTGGCCGAGCGTGCCGACCTGCCGCTGCTGTCCCATGAACTGCCGGCAGACTTTGCCGCGCTGCGTAAGCTGATGATGACGCGTGCATGATTGTGTTGCCCGGTGGCAGCTTTGCCTTACCGGGCCCACAACGACGTGCTAATCACAGGCCGGGTAAGCGTTAGCGCCACCCGGCTTTTTTGTGAAGAAATTAAGGAGGAAAATAGCAGGGAAAAAGCAGAAATCCCCAATAAATGCGGTCACTTAGCGATTAGGATTGCAGAGAATAACATCCCCCGTTTCCCTCGCGTAATCTCCTTACATCGGCCCACGTAGGGCAAAGATAATAAGGAGTCACCGATGACTACACTGAAACCTGTGCTGATTGCGCTTTCACTGATGCTGGTCGCTCCCATGGCGGTACAGGCATCCGAAATCACCCTCGTACCTGCGGTAAAACTGCAGATTGGCGACCGGGATAATAACGGGCACTACTGGGACGGTGGCCGCTGGCGCGACCACGACTGGTGGAAGGCGCATTATGACTGGCGCGATAACCACTGGCGTCCACATGATGAGCATCGCGAGCGTGACCACCATCATGACGACCGTCGCTATGACGATCATCGTCCGGGCCCGGACTGGAAACACCACTAATGCAAAACCCCGCCAGCCGGCGGGGTTTGTTTTTACTGCTCGTGGCGCTTAAACACCAGCTCGCCTTTCCCTGACGCTTCTTCGTCAAAGAAATAGCCTTCGCTGTTGAAGGCGGTTAGCTGCTCCGGCTTCGTCAGGCGGTTCTGGATAATGTAGCGGCTCATCAGACCGCGCGCTTTCTTGGCGTAGAAGCTGATCACTTTGAACTTACCGTTCTTCTCGTCGAGGAACACCGGTTTGATAATCTCCGCATCCAGCTTTTTCGGCTTCACCGACTTGTAGTATTCATCGGATGCCAGGTTAATCACCACGTTATCGCCCTGCGCGCGCAGCGCCGCATTCAGCTTATCGGTGATGATATCACCCCAGAAATGGTACAGGTCTTTGCCTTTGGCATTCTCCAGACGAATCCCCATCTCCAGACGATACGGCTGCATGAGGTCCAGCGGTCTCAGTACGCCGTACAGACCCGACAGCATGCGCAGATGCTGCTGGGCAAAATCGAAATCGGCTTCGCTAAAATCTTCCGCCTGCAGGCCAGTATAGACATCGCCTTTAAATGCCAGAATCGCCTGGCGAGCGTTAGCCGGGGTGAAATCCGGGTGCCATTCATGAAAGCGGGTCGCGTTAAGGTCTGCCAGCTTGTCGCTGATGCTCATCAGCGAGGCGATTTGCGGCGCAGAGAGCTTACGCGCTTCGCGGATCAGCTGTTGCGAGTAGTCCAGCAGTTCAGGCTGAGTATAGCGCTCTGTAGCGAGCGGGCTCTGGTAGTCGAGCGTCTTTGCAGGTGAAATCAGAATCAGCATATCCAGTCCTTGCAGGAAATTTAGAGCGACTTTAGCAAAAAATCGCCCTGAATTGATCGATAGCTGTTATTGCCGCGGCAAATCATCCCACGTGCCGGGGGCAAGCTGCGCCTTAATATCGGGATAACGGGCGGGATCAAATACCGGCGGAACGCCGAGTTTGCGCTGGCGCAGATAGTCTCTGGCAATCAGGGTAACCACGGGCGAGAGCAGCAGGATCGCCGTGAGGTTAGTGATCGCCATCAGCGCCATAATGATATCGGCAAGCTGCCAGACCAGCGGCATACTGAGCAGGGAGCCTGCGATCACCATCAGGATGACCCCCAGACGCAGGGTTCCGATTGCGGCGCGGGAGTCGAGCTTCAGGAATATAAGGTTATTTTCGGCGTAAAGGTAATTCACCACTATCGAGCTGAAGGCAAACAAAACCAGGATTAGCGAGACAAACCATGCACCCCAGCCGCCGGTCAGGTTCACCAGCGCCTGCTGGAGAAGCTGTATTCCGACGGTGCCCGACGCGTGCGGTACGGGGCCTGCCAGCAGCAAAATCATAGCGCTGGCGGAACAGATAATAATGGTATCTGTAAAGACGCCAATCATCTGCACAATGCCTTGCGCGGCCGGGTGCGGCGGCCAGGAAGAGGCGGCGGCTGCCGCGTTGGGGGTTGACCCCATACCGGCTTCATTGGAGAACATGCCCCGCTGAAAACCCGCCATCAGCGCCTGGCTGAAGGTATAGCCCAGCGCCCCGGAGGCCACTTCGCGCCAGCCAAAGGCGCTTTTGACGATGGTCGCAATCACGCCCGGCACCTGGTCGAGATGCAGGGCGGCAACGAACAGGCTCGCGGCAACCCAGAGCAGCGCCATAATGGGCACCAGCCACTGCATCAGACGGGCGATGCCCTTGAGACCGACCGAGATGGTAAGCAGAACGACGATGGCTAAAGCGAGACCCGCGAGCCACTCGGGGCAGGAGAAGGCATAGCGCAGGGCGTTGGCGACCGAGTTAGCCTGGACGGTATTAAAAATAAGGCCGTACGCGAGCAGTAAAAAAAGCGAGAACAGGACGCCCATCCAGCGCATCCCTAAGCCACGCGCCATGTACCAGGCAGGACCGCCGCGAAACTGGCCGTTTTTATCTTTCTCTTTATAAAGCTGGGCGAGCGAACTTTCGGCAAAGGAGGTGGCCATCCCGAGAAGCGCCGTCACCCACATCCAGAAGACTGCGCCTGGCCCACCGGCGCTGATGGCCAGCGCAACGCCCGCCAGATTGCCGCTGCCGAGGCGTGCCGCCAGGCTGGTACAGAGTGCCTGAAACGACGTTAATCCGCCTGGCTGAGGCGTGACGCTGTTTTTCAGACTTCTGCCAAACTTGCGAATATAACGAAACTGGATGAACCCACTGCGTAGCGTAAACCAAATACCTGCTCCCAGAAGCAGGTAAATCATTATCGAACCCCACAGGACTTCGTTAATAAAGAAAAAGAAATCAGGCATTAACGTCCCTCTTGTTGATGCCAAAGTGAATATGTAAGCGCTACCACTGATTGGGCATGCTGTTGCTTAGCAGCCTGTTAATATTCCGAGTTTACCATACTCTACCTAAGCGCACTGTCTGCGGTTGCGCTACCCCTCCGTCGTGTTATCATCAGGGCAGACCGGTTACATCCCCCTAACAAGTAAACCTGTCATTTTTCCGCTGCAGGCATGCTGTCGGTAGCGTGAATTATCCAGGGCACGTTAAAAGAGAAACACTATCATGACGGATAAATTGACCTCCCTTCGTCAGTTCACCACTGTCGTAGCTGACACCGGAGATATCGCGGCAATGAAGCTGTACCAGCCGCAGGATGCCACAACTAACCCTTCTCTGATCCTTAACGCCGCACAGATCCCTGAGTATCGCAAACTGATTGACGACGCAGTGACCTGGGCGAAAGCACAGAGCAACGACCGCGCGCAGCAGGTTGTGGATGCCACCGACAAACTGGCAGTGAACATCGGTCTGGAAATCCTGAAACTGGTTCCTGGCCGTATCTCTACCGAAGTGGATGCGCGTCTCTCCTACGACACCGAAGCGTCTATCGCCAAAGCGAAACGTCTGATCAAAATGTACAACGACGCGGGCATCAGCAACGACCGTATCCTGATCAAACTGGCTTCCACCTGGCAGGGTATCCGCGCGGCAGAGCAGCTGGAAAAAGACGGCATCAACTGTAACCTGACCCTGCTGTTCTCCTTCGCGCAGGCGCGTGCTTGTGCAGAAGCGGGCGTATACCTGATTTCTCCGTTCGTGGGCCGTATTCTGGACTGGTACAAAGCCAACACTGATAAGAAAGAGTACGCACCGGCTGAAGATCCAGGCGTGGTTTCTGTTACTGAAATCTACGAATACTACAAGCAGCACGGTTATGAGACTGTGGTTATGGGCGCAAGCTTCCGTAACGTCGGTGAAATCATCGAGCTGGCTGGCTGTGACCGCCTGACCATCGCTCCTGCACTGCTGAAAGAGCTGGCAGAAAGCGAAGGTACCATTGAGCGTAAACTGTCTTACACCGGTGAAGTGAAAGCACGTCCAGAGCGCATCACTGAATCCGAGTTCCTGTGGCAGCACAACCAGGATCCAATGGCGGTAGACAAGCTGGCGGACGGTATCCGTAAGTTTGCTGTTGACCAGGGCAAACTGGAAAAAATGATCGGCGACCTGCTGTAATCATTCTGCGTGACCGGGCTCCCGGTCACGCGACTTCTTTCGTCCCCTGTCTGAATCTCCTCTCTGCGTGTATCATTCCCTTTAATCAGTACTCTTTGAATGGAATGGATATGAATACCTTACGCATCGGCTTAGTGTCGATTTCTGACCGCGCCTCCAGCGGTGTTTACCAGGATAAAGGCATCCCCGCTCTGGAAGAATGGTTGAGCAGCGCGCTGACCACTCCCTTTGAGATTCAGACCCGCCTGATTCCTGACGAACAGCCGATCATCGAGCAGACGCTCTGCGAGCTGGTGGATGAGATGAGCTGCCACCTTGTTCTGACGACGGGCGGAACCGGCCCCGCCCGCCGTGACGTGACGCCGGACGCGACGCTGGCTATCGCCGATCGCGAAATGCCGGGCTTCGGTGAACAGATGCGCCAGATCGGTCTACACTTTGTTCCGACGGCCATTCTTTCCCGCCAGGTGGGGGTGATCCGCAAGCAGGCGTTGATTCTGAACCTGCCGGGTCAGCCGAAGTCGATCAAAGAGACCCTGGAAGGGCTTAAAGCGGAAGACGGCAGCGTCATCGTTCACGGTATCTTTGCAAGTGTACCGTATTGTATACAGCTTCTTGACGGCCCGTATGTCGAAACCGATGAGAAAGTGGTAGCAGCTTTTCGTCCTAAAAACGCGCGTCGCGAAACAATCTCCTGAAATTAATCAATGTGTGACATAAGCTGAAGCGGCGATAGCGTGGGCAAGGTTTTACGGTATAGTAACTTTTTCTTTACGATTGCTGTAAAAATAAATCCACAACACACGCATAATGGTTCGCTATGTCACATAACACCCGACCTCTGAATCGACAGGATTACAAAACCCTCACGCTTGCGGCCTTAGGCGGCGCGCTGGAGTTTTACGACTTCATTATCTTCGTCTTCTTCGCCGCCGTGGTGGGAGAGCTCTTCTTCCCGGCGGATATTCCGGAATGGCTGCGTCAGGTGCAAACCTTCGGCATTTTTGCCGCCGGGTATCTGGCGCGTCCGCTGGGCGGCATCATCATGGCCCACTTTGGCGATCTGGTCGGGCGTAAGAAGATGTTTACCCTTAGCATCCTGCTGATGGCCGTGCCGACGCTGGCCATTGGTCTGCTGCCCACCTATGCCTCGATGGGTATCCTTGCGCCGTTGCTGCTGTTGCTGATGCGCGTTCTTCAGGGCGCGGCGATTGGCGGTGAAGTGCCGGGCACGTGGGTGTTTGTCGCGGAACATGTTCCGGCGCGCCGCATTGGTATCGCCTGCGGAACCTTAACCGCGGGCTTAACGGTAGGGATTTTGCTCGGGTCCGTCGTCGCAACGATCGTTAATACCAGTATGACGCAGCAGGCCGTGCACGACTGGGGCTGGCGTATTCCATTCCTGCTGGGCGGAGCGTTTGGCCTGGTCGCGATGTACCTGCGTCGCTGGCTGCAGGAGACCCCGATTTTCCTCGAAATGCAGCAGCGCAAGGCGCTGGCGCAGGAGCTGCCGGTGAAGGCGGTCGTGGTACGCCATAAAAAAGCGGTAGTGGTGTCGATGCTGCTTACCTGGCTGCTCTCAGCGGGCATCGTGGTGGTGATATTGATGTCCCCGGTGTGGCTGCAAAAGCAGTATGGTTTCGCTCCTGCCGTGACGTTACAGGCGAACAGTATCGCGACAATCATGCTCTGCTTTGGCTGTCTTGCCGCCGGGCTGGCGGCGGATCGTTTCGGTGCCAGCGTTACCTTTGTTGTCGGGAGCCTGTTACTGGCCGCATCAAGCTGGGCGTTTTACCATCTGGCTGGCAGCCATCCTGAACAGCTGTTCCTGCTGTACGGCGTGGTAGGCCTGTGCGTGGGCGTTGTCGGGGCTGTACCGTACGTGATGGTGCGCGCGTTCCCGCCAGAGGTACGCTTCACCGGGATTTCTTTTTCCTACAACGTGTCGTATGCCATTTTCGGTGGGCTGACGCCGATTGCGGTGACGGTGTTGATGGGCGTGTCTCCCATGGCTCCGGCCTGGTACGTGCTGGCGCTGTCGGTGATGGGGCTGGGATTAGGGATTTGGCTGGGGCAGAAGCGGGGATGTCGTGCCCGCGAGGCGGACACGACAGAAGGATCAGTGTTTTTCACCAATCGGTAAAACGGTGCGGTCAAACTGCTCGTTCAGCACTTCACCCATTGCAAGGTAGATAGCGCTTGCGCCGCAAACCAGACCAATCCAGCCTGCAACATGAACGATGCCTTCGTTATCCACCAGGTGACCGATCGCCAGCAGGGCGAACAGGACGGTCAGGCTCAGGAAAACGAACTGCAGCATGCGGTTGCCCTTCAGTGTACCGAAGAACATAAACAGGGTGAAAACGCCCCACAGACCCAGGTAAACGCCCAGGAAGTGGGCGTTTGCCGCGTCTGCCATGCCCATTTTAGGCAGCAGCAGAATGGCAACCAGGGTCAGCCAGAAAGAACCGTAAGAGGTGAATGCGGTTAAGCCGAAGGTATTGCCTTTCTTATATTCCAGCAGGCCCGCGAAGATTTGTGCGATACCGCCGTAAAAAATGCCCATCGCCAGGATAATGCCATCCATCGGGAACATCCCGATATTGTGCAGGTTCAGCAGAATAGTGGTCATGCCAAAACCCATCAGGCCCAGCGGAGCCGGATTAGCCAACTTAGTGTTGCCCATAAGTCCTCAAAAGAATCATCATTAATATGGTGAAATGGTTAAACCCGCGTCAGTTCTCCCTGACTGGGCGCGGCATCATAATGGGCGCAATCAATGGCGTCTATGATCTCATCAGGGTGAAATTAAAATTTTTTTTATGCTTGCCCCTTGATGGATGCCGTCGCGACCCCATCTTGTAGTCAACCGCAGTGTGTGGACCTGAAAAAAATCAAATCTGGGCAGTTGAAAAAGCACGTTCTGCCCTTATTACAGGTACACAACCACATGTTGACTGAATTTTTAGTGGAGACGTTTAGATGGGTAAAATTATTGGTATCGACCTGGGTACTACCAACTCTTGTGTAGCGATTATGGATGGCACTACTGCACGCGTGCTGGAGAACGCCGAGGGCGATCGCACCACGCCTTCTATCATTGCTTATACCCAGGATGGTGAAACTCTGGTTGGTCAGCCGGCTAAACGTCAGGCAGTGACAAACCCGCAAAACACCCTGTTTGCGATTAAACGCCTGATCGGTCGCCGCTTCCAGGACGAAGAAGTTCAGCGTGACGTTTCCATCATGCCTTACAAAATCATCGCGGCAGATAACGGCGATGCATGGCTTGATGTGAAAGGCACCAAAACTGCACCACCGCAGATTTCTGCTGAAGTGCTGAAAAAAATGAAGAAAACCGCTGAAGATTACCTGGGTGAGCCGGTAACTGAAGCTGTTATCACCGTACCTGCCTACTTCAACGATGCTCAGCGTCAGGCAACCAAAGATGCTGGCCGTATCGCAGGTCTGGAAGTAAAACGTATCATCAACGAACCAACCGCGGCTGCACTGGCTTACGGTCTGGATAAAGAAGTCGGCAACCGTACTATCGCGGTTTACGACCTGGGTGGTGGTACCTTCGATATCTCTATTATCGAAATCGACGAAGTTGACGGCGAAAAAACCTTCGAAGTTCTGGCAACCAACGGTGATACCCACCTGGGTGGTGAAGACTTCGATACCCGTCTGATCAACTACCTCGTTGACGAGTTCAAGAAAGATCAGGGCATTGACCTGCGTAACGACCCGCTGGCTATGCAGCGCCTGAAAGAAGCCGCTGAGAAAGCGAAGATCGAGCTGTCTTCTGCTCAGCAGACCGACGTTAACCTGCCGTACATCACTGCAGACGCGACCGGTCCTAAACACATGAACATCAAAGTGACCCGTGCGAAACTGGAAAGCCTGGTAGAAGACCTGGTGAACCGTTCTATCGAGCCGCTGAAAGTTGCTCTGCAGGACGCTGGCCTGTCCGTGTCTGATATCAACGACGTTATCCTCGTTGGTGGCCAGACCCGTATGCCAATGGTGCAGAAGAAAGTGGCTGAATTCTTTGGTAAAGAGCCACGTAAAGACGTTAACCCGGACGAAGCAGTGGCTATCGGTGCTGCGGTTCAGGGTGGCGTACTGACCGGTGAAGTTAAAGACGTACTGCTGCTGGACGTTACCCCGCTGTCTCTGGGTATCGAAACCATGGGCGGTGTGATGACTGCGCTCATCAACAAAAACACCACCATCCCAACCAAGCACAGCCAGGTGTTCTCTACCGCTGAAGACAACCAGTCTGCGGTAACCATCCATGTGCTGCAGGGTGAGCGTAAGCGTGCGGCGGATAACAAATCTCTGGGTCAGTTCAACCTGGACGGTATTAACCCGGCACCGCGCGGCATGCCGCAGATCGAAGTCACCTTCGATATCGATGCTGACGGTATCCTGCACGTGTCTGCGAAAGACAAAAACAGCGGTAAAGAGCAGAAGATCACCATCAAGGCATCTTCTGGCCTGAACGAAGCTGAAATCGAAAAAATGGTTCGCGATGCCGAAGCTAACGCGGAATCCGACCGTAAGTTCGAAGAGCTGGTTCAGACCCGCAACCAGGGTGACCATCTGCTGCACAGTACCCGTAAGCAGGTTGAAGAAGCAGGCGATAAACTGCCAGCGGAAGACAAGACTGCTATCGAAGCTGCACTGAGTGCGCTGGAATCCTCACTGAAAGGTGAAGATAAAGCGGACATCGAAGCGAAGATGCAGGAACTGGCACAGGCTTCTCAGAAGCTGATGGAAATCGCTCAGCAGCAGCACGCTCAACAGCAGGCGGGCGCTGACGCTTCGGCGAACAACGCGAAAGACGACGACGTTGTCGACGCTGAGTTCGAAGAAGTTAAAGATAAAAAATAATCGCCCTGATGCAGGGTAATTAATCGGCACGGGCGTAGGAGAACTCTCCACGCCCGTGCTCGCATGTTAAGGGGCTTAAAAAAACCAATGGCAAAGCAAGACTATTACGAGATTTTAGGCGTTCCGAAAACTGCGGAAGAGCGTGAAATCAAAAAGGCGTATAAGCGCCTGGCCATGAAATTCCACCCGGACCGTAACCAGGGTGACAAAGAGGCTGAAGCCAAATTTAAAGAGATCAAAGAAGCCTACGAAGTCCTGACCGATGCACAAAAACGTGCGGCCTATGACCAGTACGGTCACGCAGCCTTTGAACAGGGCGGCATGGGCGGCGGTGGATTCGGCGGTGGCGGCTTTGGCGGCGGCGCTGACTTCAGCGATATCTTTGGCGATGTGTTCGGCGATATCTTTGGCGGCGGCCGCGGTCGTCAGCGCGCGGCGCGCGGCGCGGACCTGCGCTACAACATGGAGCTGACGCTGGAAGAGGCCGTTCGCGGCGTAACCAAAGAGATCCGTATTCCAACGCTGGAAGAGTGTGACGTTTGCCACGGCAGCGGTGCGAAAGCGGGTACGCAGCCACAAACCTGTCCAACCTGTCACGGTTCGGGTCAGGTACAGATGCGTCAGGGCTTCTTTGCGGTGCAGCAGGCCTGTCCGCACTGTCACGGTCGCGGTACGCTGATCAAAGATCCGTGCACCAAATGCCACGGCCACGGTCGCGTTGAGAAAACCAAGACCCTGTCCGTTAAGATCCCGGCCGGCGTGGATACGGGCGACCGCATCCGTCTGGCAGGTGAGGGCGAAGCAGGCGAGCACGGCGCACCGGCAGGCGATCTGTACGTCCAGGTGCAGGTGAAACAGCACGCTATCTTTGAGCGTGAAGGGAACAACCTGTACTGCGAAGTGCCGATCAACTTTGCGATGGCGGCACTGGGCGGTGAAATCGAAGTACCGACGCTGGATGGTCGCGTCAATCTGAAGATCCCGGGCGAGACCCAGACCGGTAAGCTGTTCCGCATGCGCGGGAAAGGCGTTAAATCCGTTCGTGGTGGTGCGCAGGGCGACCTGCTTTGCCGCGTCGTCGTGGAAACGCCGGTTGGCCTGAACGACAAGCAGAAACAGCTGCTGAAAGAGCTGCAGGAGAGCTTCGGTGGCCCGACGGGTGAGAAAAACAGCCCGCGCTCCAAAAGCTTCTTCGATGGCGTCAAAAAATTCTTCGATGATTTAACCCGCTAATCGATCAGCTGGTTTTCATCCGCAAAAGCCCGGAAGCGATTCCGGGCTTTTTCTTTTTGTAGGTATTGCTCGGTTAAACTGAATCTATACTCAATATTAATCTGTTTTTGCCGAGCTATTTGGCTTGGTATTATGGTTTTATCGAGGTATTGTTGTAAAAGAGAGAACTTAAATGAAATTACTACACCGTTTCTTTAGCAGTGAGGCGTCCGGTGGCGTGATCCTGATTATTGCCGCAGCGGCCGCGATGGTGCTGGCTAACCTTGGCATCACGCAGGATCTCTACCATGCATTTCTGGAAACGCCCGTTGAGCTGAAGGTCGGGGCGCTGGAAATTAACAAGAACATGCTGCTGTGGATCAACGATGCGCTAATGGCGGTGTTCTTCCTGCTGGTGGGGCTTGAGGTTAAGCGTGAGCTGGTACTGGGCTCGCTAGCCAGCCGTCAGCGCGCGGCGTTCCCGGTCATTGCCGCGCTCGGTGGGATGGTGGTGCCGGCGCTGCTCTTCCTGGCATTCACCTGGCAGGATCCGATTGCACGTCACGGCTGGGCGATCCCGGCTGCGACGGATATCGCCTTTGCGCTCGGTGTCTTAGCCTTACTCGGTAGCCGCGTGCCGGTAGCCCTGAAAATCTTCCTGATGGCGCTGGCGATCATCGATGACCTGGGCGCCATTGTGATTATCGCGCTGTTCTACACCAGCGATCTGTCGATCCTGTCCCTGAGCGTCGCTGCCGGGGCGATTGCGGTGCTGGCGCTGCTGAACATCTTCAATGTTCGCCGCATCGGTATCTATATCCTGGTGGGGATGGTGCTGTGGACGGCGGTGCTGAAATCGGGCGTGCACGCTACGCTGGCAGGTGTGATCGTCGGCTTCCTCGTGCCGCTCAAGCCGCAGGACGGCAAGTCGCCTGCCAAACAGCTGGAGCATGTGCTGCATCCGTGGGTCGCCTTTATGATCCTGCCGCTGTTTGCGTTTGCCAACGCGGGGGTTTCGCTGGGCGGCGTGACGCTGGACGGGCTGACGTCCGTACTGCCGCTGGGCATCATTGCCGGGCTGTTTATCGGTAAGCCGCTGGGCATTAGCCTCTTCTGCTGGCTGGCGACGAAGCTGAAGCTGGCGTCATTGCCGCACGGCACAACCTTTGGTCAAATTATGGCCGTCGGCGTGCTGTGTGGAATCGGGTTTACGATGTCGATCTTTATCTCGACCCTTGCGTTTGGCGCGCATGCGCCTGAGCTGATCGTCTGGGCGAAACTCGGCATTCTTATCGGGTCATTTCTGGCCGCGGTAATCGGTTATACCTTGCTGAAGGTTAAATTGTCCGGACAGGCCGTCCGGGCATAACGGAACACCGGGAGGAGGCGATCCTTCTCCCGATACACACTCAGGGAGAGAAGACGCGATGTCTCATTTAAATTACAACCATCTGTACTACTTCTGGCACGTCTATAAGCAGGGCTCGGTGGTAGGAGCGGCAGAGGCGCTCTATCTGACGCCGCAAACCATCACCGGGCAAATCAAGGCGCTGGAAGAGCGTTTGCAGGGTAAGCTGTTCAAGCGTAAGGGGCGTGGGATTGAACCCAGCGAACTGGGCGAGCTGGTGTTTCGCTACGCGGACAAGATGTTCACCCTGAGCCAGGAGATGCTGGATATTGTCAACTACCGCAAAGAGTCGAACCTGCTCTTTGACGTGGGCGTGGCGGATGCGCTGTCCAAACGGCTGGTGAGCGGAGTGCTGGACGCGGCGGTGGTTGAAGATGAACAAATCCATCTGCGCTGCTTTGAATCCACCCACGAGATGCTGCTGGAACAGCTAAGCCAGCACAAGCTGGATATGATTATCTCGGATTGTCCGATTGATTCCACCCAGCAGGAAGGGCTGTTCTCGGTAAAAATTGGCGAATGCGGCGTGAGCTTCTGGTGCATTAATCCGCCGCCGGAAAAACCGTTCCCCGCGTGTCTTGAAGAGCGCCGCCTGCTGGTGCCGGGAAGACGCTCAATGCTCGGACGCAAGCTGCTGAACTGGTTTAACTCGCAGGGGCTAAAGGTAGAAATCCTCGGAGAGTTTGACGATGCGGCGCTGATGAAAGCCTTTGGCGAAGCGCATAACGCCATCTTCGTTGCGCCGACGCTGTACGCGCACGATCTCTATTCGGACGATAAGATTACAGAGATAGGCAGAGTGGATAACGTGATGGAGGAGTATCACGCCATATTTGCCGAAAGGATGATTCAGCACCCGGCGGTGCAGCGAATCTGTAACCGTGACTACTCGGCGCTGTTTACGCCACCGGCAGTCTGAAGGCATAAAAAAACCCGCGTTAAGCGGGTTCTTTAAACAAGCAACAACAAGTAGCGATTAAGCCAGTTTGTTGATCTGCGCGGTCAGGTTTGCTTTATGACGCGCTGCTTTGTTTTTGTGGATCAGACCTTTAGCAGCCTGACGATCCACGATTGGTTGCATTTCGTTAAATGCGTTCTGCGCTGCAGCTTTGTCGCCTGCTTCGATTGCTGCGTATACTTTCTTGATGAAAGTACGCATCATAGAGCGACGGCTTGCGTTGTGCTTACGAGCCTTTTCAGACTGAACGGCACGTTTCTTAGCTGATTTGATATTAGCCAAGTCCAACTCCCAAATATGTTCTATGTGGACAATTCAAAGGCCGAGGAATATGCCCTCTTTCCCTTCTTTTGTCAATGGATTTGTGCAAATAAGCGCCGTTAATTAGCGACGCTACGTTACGTAGTGATGGCGCAGGATTCTACCAGCTTGTCTTCACTGAATACAGCCTTTCGGCATAAAAATCGCAGTTCACGAGCAGATTTTTTCGCTGCGAAAGGTCAGCCTGATGAAATCATTACGGCTTTCTGTTTTGCGCGAACAATCGCCGGTTAACCTTAACCGCTGTACAAGGTATACTTTGGCGATTTTCACTGTTTTGAGCCAGACATGAAGCTGATACGCGGCATACATAATCTCAGCAGCGCACCGCACGGGTGCGTGCTGACTATTGGTAATTTCGACGGCGTGCATCGTGGTCATCAGGCGCTGTTGCAGGGATTGCGTAAAGAAGGGGAGGCCCGCGGCCTGCCTGTTGTAGTGATGATTTTCGAGCCGCAGCCTCTGGAGCTGTTCGCGGGCGATAAATCTCCCGCCCGCCTCACTCGCCTGCGCGAGAAGTTGCGCTATCTGGCAGAGTCCGGCGTGGACTATGTATTGTGTGTACGTTTCGATCGCCGCTTTGCCGCGCTGACAGCACAAAATTTCGTCAGCGACCTGCTGGTTAAGCGCCTTGGCGTGCAGTTTCTCGCCGTGGGCGATGATTTCCGCTTTGGCGCTGGTCGTCAGGGCGATTTCTTGCTATTACAGAAGGCTGGTCTGGAGTACGGTTTTGACGTCACCAGCGCGATGACCTTCTGCGAAGGCGGCGTGCGCGTCAGCAGCACGGCGGTTCGCCGGGCATTGGCCGATGATGAACTGGATACGGCTGAAACCCTGCTGGGGCATCCGTTTACTATCTCTGGCCGCGTGGTCCATGGCGATGCGCTGGGCCGCACGATAGGCTTCCCGACGGCGAATATACCGCTGCGTCGTCAGGTTTCCCCGGTTAAAGGGGTTTATGCGGTGGAAGTGGCAGGACTGGGCGATAAGCCGTTCTACGGCGTCGCCAACATTGGCACGCGTCCGACCGTCGCGGGTGTGCGTCAACAGTTAGAAGTGCACCTGCTGGACGTTGTAATGGACCTGTATGGTCGCCATATAGATGTGATACTGCGTAAAAAAATACGCAACGAGCAGCGATTTGGTTCGCTGGATGAACTAAAAGCGCAAATTGCGCGAGATGAATTGACGGCCCGCGAGTTTTTTGGGCTTTGAACCCGGCTTAACTGCCTACGTGATAAATACGGAACCGAGAATCTGATGAGTGACTATAAATCAACCCTGAATTTGCCGGAAACAGGGTTCCCGATGCGCGGCGATCTCGCCAAGCGCGAACCGGGAATGCTGGCGCGTTGGACCGATGATGACCTGTACGGCATCATTCGTGCAGCCAAAAAAGGCAAAAAAACCTTCATTCTGCATGATGGCCCTCCATATGCGAATGGCAGCATTCATATTGGTCACTCGGTTAACAAGATTCTGAAAGACATTATCGTGAAGTCCAAAGGGCTCACGGGCTATGACTCGCCTTACGTTCCAGGCTGGGACTGCCACGGTCTGCCAATCGAGCTGAAAGTGGAGCAAGAGTTCGGCAAGCCGGGTGAGAAGTTCACCGCCGCCGAGTTCCGTGCGAAATGCCGCGAATATGCAGCCACGCAGGTCGACGGTCAGCGCGCTGACTTCATCCGTCTGGGCGTGCTGGGCGACTGGTCGCACCCGTACCTGACCATGGATTTCAAAACTGAAGCCAACATCATCCGTGCGCTGGGCAAAATCATCGGTAACGGTCACCTGCACAAAGGCGCTAAGCCGGTGCACTGGTGCGTGGACTGCCGCTCTGCGCTGGCAGAAGCGGAAGTGGAGTATTACGACAAAACTTCCCCATCTATCGACGTGGCGTTCCATGCCGTCGATCAGGATGCGGTGAAGGCTAAATTTGGCGTCTCCTCGGTAAACGGCCCGATCTCTCTGGTGATCTGGACCACCACCCCGTGGACTCTGCCTGCCAACCGTGCGATCTCCCTGTCCGGTGAGTTCGAATACGCACTGGTGCAGATTGACGGTCAGGCGGTTATCCTGGCGAAAGATCTGGTTGAGAGCGTGCTGAAGCGCGCGCATATCAGTGACTACACCGTGCTGAGCACCGTGAAAGGCGACGCCCTGGAACTGATGCGCTTCAAGCACCCGTTCCTGGACTTCGACGTTCCGGCGATCCTGGGCGATCACGTGACGCTGGAAGCGGGTACCGGTGCGGTGCATACCGCCGGTGGCCACGGTCCTGACGACTACAACATCAGCCTGAAGTACGGTCTGGAAATCGCTAACCCGGTCGGCCCTGACGGTTCTTATCTGCCTGGCACCTACCCGGCGCTGGATGGTATCAACGTCTTCAAAGCGAACGACATTATCGTTGACATGCTGCGCACCAGCGGCGCGCTGCTGCACGTTGAGAAAATGCAGCACAGCTATCCGTGCTGCTGGCGTCACAAGACCCCGATCATCTTCCGTGCGACCCCGCAGTGGTTCGTCAGCATGGATCAGAAAGGCCTGCGCGAGCAGTCTCTGAAAGAGATCAAAGGCGTGCAGTGGATCCCTGACTGGGGCCAGGCGCGTATCGAATCCATGGTAGCTAACCGTCCTGACTGGTGTATCTCCCGTCAGCGTACCTGGGGTGTACCGATGTCTCTGTTCGTGCACAAAGAGACGCAGGAACTGCACCCGAACACCCTGGAACTGATGGAAGAAGTGGCGAAGCGCGTCGAAGTTGACGGCATTCAGGCGTGGTGGGATCTCGACGCCCGCGACATCCTGGGCGCTGATGCAGATAACTACGAGAAAGTGCCGGATACCCTGGACGTGTGGTTCGACTCCGGGTCGACCCACTCCTCCGTGGTTGACGTGCGTCCGGAATTCGCCGGTCACGCTGCCGATATGTATCTGGAAGGGTCGGACCAACACCGCGGCTGGTTCATGTCATCTCTGATGATCTCCACCGCCATGAAGGGTAAAGCACCTTACCGTCAGGTACTGACTCACGGCTTCACCGTGGATGGACAGGGCCGTAAGATGTCCAAGTCCATCGGTAACACCGTTTCTCCGCAGGATGTGATGAACAAGCTGGGCGCAGACATCCTGCGTCTGTGGGTGGCTTCGACCGACTACACCGGCGAAATGGCGGTGTCTGACGAGATCCTGAAGCGTGCTGCCGACAGCTATCGCCGTATCCGTAACACCGCGCGCTTCCTGCTGGCGAACCTGAACGGGTTCGATCCGGCAAAAGACATGGTGAAACCGGAAGAGATGGTGGTGCTGGACCGCTGGGCTGTAGGCTGCGCGAAAGCGGCGCAGGACGATATCCTGAAAGCCTATGAGTCTTACGACTTCCACGAAGTGGTGCAGCGCCTGATGCGCTTCTGCTCCATCGAGATGGGCTCGTTCTACCTCGACATCATCAAAGACCGCCAGTACACCGCGAAAGCGGACAGCGTGGCGCGTCGTAGCTGCCAGACCGCGCTGTTCCACATCGCAGAAGCGCTGGTACGCTGGATGGCGCCGATCATGTCCTTCACCGCGGATGAAATCTGGGGCTATCTGCCGGGTGACCGTGAGAAGTATGTCTTCACGGGTGAGTGGTACGAAGGTCTGTTCGATCTCTCCAGCACCGAAGCGATGAACGATGCCTTCTGGGACGAGCTGCTGAAAGTGCGTGGCGAAGTGAACAAGGTTATCGAGCAGGCGCGTGCAGACAAGAAAGTCGGTGGCTCTCTGGAAGCGGCAGTCACGCTGTACGCTGAACCGGAGCTGGCGGCGAAGCTGATCGCGCTGGGCGATGAATTACGATTTGTCCTGTTGACCTCCGGTGCGAAAGTTGCGGATTATGCCGAGGCTTCAGCTTCTGCTGATGCTCAGCAGAGCGAACTGCTCAAAGGACTGAAAGTCGCGCTGAGCAAAGCCGACGGTGAGAAATGCCCGCGTTGCTGGCATTACACCACCGATGTCGGTCAGGTGGCGGAACACGCAGACATCTGCGGACGCTGTGTAAGCAACGTCGCCGGTGACGGCGAAAAACGTAAGTTTGCCTGATGAGTAAAACTCTCTGTTCAACAGGACTGCGCTGGCTGTGGCTGGTTGTGGTGGTGCTGATTATCGATCTGGGCAGCAAATTCCTGATCCTCCAGAATTTTGCTCTGGGGGAGACGGTCCCGCTGTTCCCGTCGCTTAACCTGCACTATGCGCGTAACTACGGCGCAGCGTTTAGTTTCCTTGCCGACAGCGGTGGCTGGCAGCGCTGGTTCTTTGCAGGTATCGCTCTGGGTATCTGCGTGATCCTGGCGGTGCTGATGTACCGCTCGAAGGCCACGCAAAAGCTGAATAACATCGCCTACGCGCTAATCATTGGCGGCGCGCTGGGCAACCTGTTTGACCGCCTGTGGCACGGCTTTGTGGTCGATATGATTGACTTTTACGTCGGCGACTGGCATTTCGCGACCTTTAACCTGGCCGATACGGCAATTTGTATCGGTGCGGCGTTAATCGTGCTGGAAGGCTTCTTGCCTAAACCGGCTGCGAAAGAGCAGGCGTAACACACTCGCCCGGTGGTGTAATGCCACCGGGCAAAACAAGCGAGCAATTTGCATGTCTAAATCCGTACAGAGCAACAGCGCGGTTCTCGTTCACTTCACGCTGAAGCTGGATGACGGCTCTACGGCCGAATCCACCCGCAACAACGGCAAACCGGCCCTGTTTCGTCTTGGTGATACCTCCCTGTCAGAAGGTCTTGAGCAGCAGCTTCTCGGTCTGAAAGAGGGTGAGAAAAAAGCCTTTTCGCTGGAGCCGGATGCCGCGTTTGGCGTGCCGAGTCCGGACCTGATCCAGTATTTCTCGCGCCGCGAGTTTATGGACGCAGGTGAACCGGAAATCGGCGCGATTATGCTCTTTACCGCTATGGACGGCAGCGAAATGCCTGGCGTGATCCGCGAAATCAACGGCGACTCTATTACCGTTGACTTCAACCATCCGCTTGCCGGGCGTACCGTTCATTTTGATGTTGAAGTGCTGGAAATCGATCCTGCGCTGGAGGCCTGAAATGCAGATCCTGTTGGCTAACCCGCGCGGCTTCTGCGCCGGTGTAGACCGCGCTATCAGCATTGTTGAAAACGCGCTGGAGATTTACGGCGCGCCGATTTATGTGCGTCACGAAGTGGTGCATAACCGCTATGTTGTCGACAGCCTGCGCGAGCGCGGCGCAATTTTTATTGAGCAGATCAGCGAAGTACCGGACGGTGCGATTCTGATCTTCTCCGCGCACGGTGTCTCGCAGGCGGTCCGTAACGAAGCAAAAAGCCGCGATCTGACCGTATTCGATGCTACCTGTCCGCTGGTGACAAAAGTGCATATGGAAGTGGCGCGCGCCAGCCGTCGTGGTGAAGAGTCGATTTTGATTGGCCATGCCGGTCATCCGGAAGTCGAAGGCACCATGGGCCAGTACAGCAACCCGGAAGGGGGGATGTATCTGGTTGAGTCGCCTGAAGATGTCCTTACGCTGAACGTGAAAAACGAAGCGCGTCTGTCGTTTATGACCCAGACGACGCTCTCCGTAGACGATACCTCAGACGTGATTGACGCCCTGCGTCAGCGCTTCCCGAAAATCGTCGGCCCGCGTAAGGATGATATCTGCTACGCAACCACTAACCGTCAGGAAGCGGTGCGCGCGCTGGCTGAAAAGGCGGATGTGGTGCTCGTGGTCGGCTCCAAAAACTCATCTAACTCCAACCGTCTGGCCGAACTGGCGCAACGCATGGGGAAAATGGCTTTCCTGATTGATGACGCGTCGGATATTCAGGAAGCGTGGGTTAAAGACGCGGCCTGTGTCGGCGTGACGGCCGGGGCGTCTGCGCCAGATATTCTGGTTCAGAACGTCATTTCCCGTCTGCAGGAGCTGGGCGGTGGCGAAGCGGTGCCGCTGGAAGGTCGTGAAGAGAACATCGTTTTCGAAGTCCCGAAAGAACTGCGCATCGACGCCCGCGAAGTTGAATAGTCCTTTTTCTGATGAAAGGCCAGCACCTCCTGTGCTGGCCTTTTTTTTACCCGTTACTTTATCGTGACGACAAAATCATGTCTTTTACTGATATTTAAGTCGGTTTCACGTTAAATTCTAATTATCGGTGTTTTCAGTTGGCAGTGCTTCTCAAGGCTGGTTAATCTGAAAACGGTTTACATCATTTTAACGTAAGAGAATAACTATGCATGATGCACAGATCCGTGTCGCCATTGCGGGCGCGGGTGGACGTATGGGCCGTCAGCTTATTCAGGCGGCACTTCAGATGGATGGCGTAGCGCTTGGCGCGGCACTGGAGCGAGAAGGTTCTTCGCTTCTGGGGACCGATGCCGGTGAGCTGGCGGGCGCTGGCCACACGGGCGTTACCGTGCAAAGCAGTCTGGAAGCGGTAAAAGAGGACTTCGATGTATTCATCGATTTTACCCGCCCGGAAGGGACGCTCACGCATCTGGCGTTTTGTCGTCAGCACGGCAAGGGGATGGTGATCGGCACCACCGGTTTTGACGATGCGGGCAAGCAGGCTATCCAGGATGCATCAAAAGAGATTGCGATTGTCTTCGCGGCAAACTTCAGCGTGGGCGTTAACGTCATGCTGAAGCTGCTGGAGAAGGCCGCGAAGGTGATGGGCAATTATACCGATATCGAGATTGTAGAAGCTCACCACCGTTACAAGGTTGATGCGCCATCTGGCACGGCGCTGGCGATGGGCGAAGCGATTGCTCATGCACTTGATAAAGATTTAAAAGACTGCGCGGTCTATACCCGCGAAGGTTACACCGGCGAACGCGTACCTGGCACCATTGGTTTCGCAACCGTGCGAGCGGGTGACATCGTCGGCGAACATACGGCGTTGTTCGCCGATATTGGCGAACGTGTCGAAATTACGCATAAAGCCTCAAGCCGAATGACGTTCGCCAACGGCGCCGTACGTTCCGCTTTGTGGCTTAAAAGCAAGAAAAGCGGTCTTTTTGATATGCGAGATGTGCTCGATCTCAACAATTTGTAAGCATTATTACCCATCGTGATGTGGTTATTGCAGTCGTAATTGTTTGATTGCATAGGGCAATATTTTATTGCCCTTTTATTTTATCTTTTTCATTCATTATTTTTAATGAAGTCTCCAAATAACTATATCTTGTACCGTTTTAACGTTACTGAAATGTAAATTTTGACCATACGGTCCACTTTTTCATGCTCCAACAAGACATTTTTTATTAAACAAGGCGCGCAAGCGTTTTCTGCGGTGATTTACCTGATCTTTTTGTCGCTTAAGCCGCATTACTCTCACTAGGTCTGCAAAACACTAAACAAAATATCCGTTTTAAGTTGACTTTTACCCACCAAATCTCCAGAATGCCGCCGTTTGCCAAAAATCCGCTGGCAACACATTTGCATTGATTCATGACATGGTTATGAATTAATATGCAAATAAAGTGAGTGAATATTCTCTGGAGGGTGTTTTGATTAAGTCAGCGCTATTGGTTCTGGAAGACGGAACCCAGTTTATCGGTCGGGCCATAGGGGCAACGGGTTCGGCGGTTGGGGAAGTCGTTTTCAATACTTCAATGACCGGTTATCAAGAAATCCTCACTGATCCTTCCTATTCTCGCCAAATCGTTACTCTTACTTATCCTCATATCGGCAATGTCGGCACCAATGCGGCTGACGAAGAATCCTCTCAGGTACATGCGCAAGGCCTGGTCATCCGCGACCTGCCGCTGATTGCCAGCAACTTCCGCAATACCGAAGATCTTTCTTCTTACCTGAAGCGCCATAACATCGTGGCGATTGCCGATATCGATACCCGTAAGCTAACGCGTCTGCTGCGCGAGAAGGGTGCACAGAACGGCTGTATCATCGCGGGTGATAACCTCGATGCGACGCTGGCGCTTGAAAAAGCGAAAGCCTTCCCTGGCCTGAACGGCATGGACCTGGCGAAAGAAGTGACTACTGCTGAAGCCTACAGCTGGACTCAGGGTAGCTGGACGCTGGAAGGCGACCTGCCGGAAGCGAAAAAAGAGAGCGAGCTGCCGTTCCACGTGGTGGCCTACGATTTCGGCGCCAAGCGCAACATCCTGCGCATGCTGGTTGACCGCGGCTGCCGCCTGACGGTGGTTCCTGCACAAACGTCTGCCGAAGACGTGCTGAAGATGAATCCGGACGGTATTTTCCTGTCCAACGGTCCTGGCGACCCGGCGCCGTGTGATTACGCCATCGCCGCCATCAAGTCCTTCCTGGAAACCGACATCCCGGTATTCGGCATCTGCCTCGGCCATCAGCTGCTGGCGCTGGCTAGCGGTGCGAACACCGTTAAGATGAAGTTCGGCCACCACGGTGGTAACCACCCGGTGAAAGACATCGATAACAACACGGTGATGATCACCGCGCAGAACCACGGCTTTGCCGTCGATGAAGCCTCAATGCCGGCTAACCTGCGCGTGACCCATAAGTCGCTGTTCGATGGCACCCTGCAGGGTATCCACCGTACCGATAAGCCAGCATTCAGCTTCCAGGGCCACCCTGAAGCCAGCCCGGGCCCACACGACGCCGCGCCGCTGTTCGATCACTTCATCGAACTTATCGAGCAATACCGTAAGACAGCTAAATAATCAGGAGCCGAGAAGACAATGCCAAAACGTACAGACATAAAAAGCATCCTGATCCTTGGCGCTGGCCCGATCGTGATCGGCCAGGCCTGCGAATTCGACTACTCCGGCGCTCAGGCGTGTAAAGCCCTGCGCGAAGAGGGTTACCGCGTTATCCTGGTGAACTCCAACCCGGCAACCATCATGACCGACCCGGAGATGGCAGATGCAACCTACATCGAGCCGATTCACTGGGAAGTCGTGCGTAAAATCATCGAGAAAGAGCGTCCGGACGCGGTGCTGCCAACCATGGGCGGCCAGACGGCGCTGAACTGTGCGCTGGAGCTGGAGCGTCAGGGCGTGCTGGAAGAGTTCGGCGTGACCATGATCGGTGCGACCGCCGACGCCATTGATAAAGCAGAAGACCGTCGCCGCTTCGACGTGGCAATGAAGAAAATCGGCCTCGACACCGCGCGTTCCGGTATCGCACATAACATGGAAGAAGCGCTGGCCGTTGCCGCTGAAGTGGGTTATCCGTGCATCATCCGTCCATCGTTCACCATGGGCGGCACCGGCGGCGGTATCGCCTACAACCGTGAAGAGTTCGAAGAGATTTGTGAACGCGGTCTTGATCTCTCCCCAACCAAAGAGCTGCTGATTGACGAGTCGCTGATTGGCTGGAAAGAGTACGAGATGGAAGTGGTACGTGATAAAAACGACAACTGCATCATCGTCTGCTCCATCGAAAACTTCGATGCGATGGGTATCCACACCGGTGACTCCATCACCGTTGCGCCAGCCCAGACCCTGACCGACAAAGAGTATCAAATCATGCGTAACGCCTCAATGGCGGTACTGCGTGAAATCGGCGTGGAAACCGGCGGTTCTAACGTGCAGTTCTCGGTTAACCCGAAAACAGGCCGCCTGATTGTTATCGAAATGAACCCGCGCGTGTCCCGTTCCTCCGCGCTGGCCTCTAAAGCGACCGGCTTCCCGATTGCGAAAGTGGCGGCGAAACTGGCGGTGGGTTACACCCTCGACGAGCTGATGAACGACATCACCGGTGGCCGCACGCCTGCGTCCTTCGAGCCGTCCATCGACTACGTTGTGACCAAAATTCCACGCTTCAACTTCGAGAAATTCGCGGGCGCGAACGACCGTCTGACCACCCAGATGAAATCTGTCGGTGAAGTGATGGCGATTGGCCGCACCCAGCAGGAATCCCTGCAGAAAGCGCTGCGCGGCCTGGAAGTGGGCGCGACCGGCTTTGACCCGAAAGTGAGCCTGGATGACCCGGAAGCGCTGACTAAAATTCGCCGCGAGCTGAAAGACGCGGGCGCAGAGCGTATCTGGTACATCGCCGATGCCTTCCGTGCGGGCCTGTCCGTGGACGGCGTGTTCAACCTGACCAACATCGACCGCTGGTTCCTGGTGCAGATTGAAGAGCTGGTCCGTCTGGAAGAACAGGTTGCCGAGCTAGGCATCACCGGCCTGGACGCTGACTTCCTGCGCGTGCTGAAGCGTAAAGGCTTCGCCGACGCGCGTCTGGCTAAGCTGGCGGGCGTGCGTGAAGCAGAAATCCGCAAGCTGCGCGACCAGTACAACCTGCACCCGGTCTACAAGCGCGTGGACACCTGTGCGGCTGAATTCTCGACCGACACCGCGTACATGTACTCCACCTATGAAGACGAGTGCGAAGCGAACCCGTCAGTCGACCGCGACAAGATTATGGTGCTGGGCGGCGGTCCAAACCGTATCGGCCAGGGCATCGAGTTCGACTACTGCTGCGTACACGCCTCGCTGGCGCTGCGCGAAGACGGTTACGAGACCATCATGGTCAACTGTAACCCTGAAACGGTTTCTACCGACTACGACACCTCTGACCGCCTCTACTTCGAGCCGGTTACCCTGGAAGACGTGCTGGAAATCGTGCGCATTGAGAAGCCAAAAGGCGTTATCGTGCAGTACGGCGGCCAGACCCCACTGAAGCTGGCGCGCGCGCTGGAAGCGGCGGGCGTACCGGTTATCGGCACCAGCCCGGATGCGATTGACCGCGCGGAAGACCGCGAGCGTTTCCAGCAGGCGGTTGACCGTCTGAAGCTGAAACAGCCGGCGAACGCCACCGTGACCGCTATCGAACAGGCCGTTGAGAAGGCGAAAGAGATTGGCTACCCGCTGGTGGTGCGTCCTTCCTACGTGCTGGGCGGCCGCGCGATGGAAATCGTTTATGACGAAGCCGACCTGCGTCGCTACTTCCAGACCGCAGTGAGCGTTTCCAACGATGCGCCAGTGCTGCTCGACCGCTTCCTCGACGACGCGGTGGAAGTAGACGTTGACGCCATCTGCGACGGCGAAATGGTGCTGATTGGCGGCATCATGGAACATATCGAGCAGGCGGGCGTGCACTCTGGCGACTCCGCCTGTTCTCTGCCAGCGTACACCCTGAGCCAGGAGATTCAGGACGTGATGCGCCAGCAGGTGCAGAAGCTGGCCTTCGAGCTACAGGTTCGCGGCCTGATGAACGTCCAGTTCGCGGTGAAAGACAACGAAGTCTACCTGATTGAAGTCAACCCGCGTGCGGCACGTACCGTACCGTTCGTCTCGAAAGCCACCGGCGTACCGCTGGCGAAAGTGGCGGCGCGCGTGATGGCGGGCCAGACGCTGGCGCAGCAGGGTGTGACCAAAGAGATCATTCCACCGTACTACTCGGTGAAAGAAGTCGTGCTGCCGTTCAACAAATTCCCGGGGGTTGACCCGCTGTTAGGGCCAGAAATGCGCTCTACCGGGGAAGTGATGGGCGTGGGCCGCACCTTCGCCGAAGCGTTCGCGAAGGCGCAGCTGGGCAGTAGCTCCACCATGAGAAAATCAGGCCGTGCGCTGCTCTCCGTTCGCGAAGGCGACAAAGAGCGCGTGGTTGACCTGGCCGCCAAGCTGCTGAAACAGGGCTTCGAGCTGGACGCAACCCACGGTACGGCGATTGTGCTGGGTGAAGCCGGTATTAACCCGCGTCTGGTGAACAAGGTGCATGAAGGTCGTCCGCACATTCAGGACCGTATCAAGAATGGCGAATACACCTACATCATCAACACCACCGCAGGCCGCCAGGCGATTGAAGACTCCAAGCTGATTCGCCGCAGCGCGCTGCAGTACAAGGTGCACTACGACACCACCCTGAACGGCGGTTTCGCAACGGCTATGGCGCTGAACGCGGATGCCACCGAGAAGGTGATTTCAGTGCAGGAAATGCACGCGCAGATTAGCAAGTAAGTAAAAATGCCCGGTGCCGTTCGGTTGCCGGGCATTCTCCCCATCTTCAGAACCTTCTGGTTTTTCATACGGTTTCAGTCAGTTAGCCTAAAATGGTTAGGTCGATAACGAAATTCAACTGAGAGCAGGGGAAAACACCATGCAAAATAAATTACTGATCGCTTCCGTTCTGGCTGCTACGGCAATGTTTACCGTTGCGGGCTGTTCGTCTAATCAGGCCGTAAAAACCACCGATGGCAAAACCATTGTCACCGACGGCAAACCGCAGGTGGATGACGATACCGGTCTGGTGTCGTACAAAAATGCCGAAACCGGTCAAACCGAGCAGATTAACCGTGACCAGGTGAAATCCATGGGCGAGCTGGATAACTAATTCAGAATTCTGACGTAAGCCCGTCAATAATATTCACTATTAGCCTGTTGAATTACTGACTACACTCTTTTGTTAAAAGAAAGTAGTAACAACAGGTTAATCAATGATTCTGATAATTTATGCCCATCCTTATCCGCAGCACTCGCATGCGAATAAGCGGATGCTTGAGCAGGTAAGGACGCTTGATAACGTAGAGATACGTTCCCTCTATCAACTCTATCCCGATTTTAATATCGATATCGCCGCCGAACAGGAGGCGCTCTCCCGTGCCGATCTGATTATCTGGCAGCACCCCATGCAGTGGTACAGCACGCCCCCGCTGCTGAAACTGTGGATTGATAAAGTCTTCTCCCACGGCTGGGCGTATGGACACAACGGCCATGCGCTAAAAGGGAAAAGCCTGATGTGGGCGGTCACCACCGGCGGTGGGGAAAGCCATTTTGATATCGGTTCCTTCCCGGGTTTTGACGTCCTGGCGCAGCCGCTGCAGGCGACAGCGCTCTATTGCGGTTTGAACTGGCTCCCGCCTTTTGCGATGCACTGCACGTTTGTTTGCGACGATGAAACGCTGCAGGCGCAGGCTCGCCATTATAAACAACGCTTACTTGAGTGGCAGGAGACGCACCATGGATAGCCATACGCTGATACAGGCGCTGATTTACCTCGGCGCGGCGGCGCTGATTGTGCCCGTGGCGGTACGCCTGGGGCTGGGCTCTGTTCTCGGCTATCTGATTGCGGGCTGCGTCATTGGGCCGTGGGGCTTTCGACTGGTCACGGATGCCGAGGCGATTCTCCATTTTGCTGAAATCGGCGTTGTGCTGATGCTGTTTGTGATTGGCCTGGAGCTCGATCCCCAGAGGTTGTGGAAGCTTCGCGCCTCGGTATTTGGCGGAGGGGCACTGCAGATGGTGGCCTGCGGCCTGCTGCTGGGTGGGTTCTGCATCCTGCTGGGCATGGACTGGAAAGTGGCAGAGCTCATCGGCATGACGCTGGCGCTCTCCTCAACGGCTATTGCCATGCAGGCGATGAACGAGCGAAATCTGACGGTATCCCAGATGGGACGAAGCGCGTTCTCGGTGCTGCTGTTCCAGGATATTGCCGCTATTCCGCTGGTGGCGATGATCCCGCTGCTGGCAGCAAGCGGTTCCTCTACCACGCTGGGCGCTTTCGCGCTGTCGGCACTGAAGGTGGCGGGCGCGCTGGCGCTGGTGGTGCTGCTTGGCCGTTACGTGACCCGCCCGCTGCTGCGGTTTGTTGCCCGTTCAGGCCTGCGCGAAGTGTTCAGCGCCGTGGCGCTATTCCTGGTGTTTGGCTTTGGTCTGCTGCTGGAAGAAGCCGGGCTGTCGATGGCTATGGGGGCGTTCCTCGCAGGCGTCCTGCTGGCGAGCTCTGAATACCGCCACGCGCTGGAAAGCGATATCGAGCCGTTCAAAGGGTTGCTGCTGGGGCTGTTTTTCATCGGCGTGGGGATGTCCGTCGACTTTGGCACGCTTGTGACTCACCCGCTGCGGATCGTCATCCTGCTCGTCGGCTTCCTGATCATTAAAATGGTAATGCTGTGGCTGATTGCGCGTCCGCTGAAGGTTCCAAATAAGCAGCGCAGCTGGTTTGCAGTGCTGCTGGGGCAGGGGAGTGAATTTGCGTTCGTGGTCTTTGGCGCCGCGCAGATGGCAAACGTGCTCGATCCCGAGTGGGCGAAAGCGCTGACGCTGGCAGTCGCGCTGTCGATGGCCGCAACGCCCGTTCTGCTGGTGGTGCTGACGCGTCTGGAAAAATCGGGTAGCGAGCAGGAGCGCGAAGCCGATGAAATTGACGAAGAACAGCCGCGCGTCATCATTGCCGGATTTGGCCGCTACGGGCAGATCGTTGGCCGTCTGCTGCTGTCCAGCGGGGTGAAGATGGTTATCCTCGATCACGACCCCGACCATGTCGATACTCTGCGTAAATTTGATATGAAGGTATTTTACGGCGATGCGACCCGCGTCGATCTATTGGAATCCGCCGGTGCGGCCAAAGCGGAGGTATTGATTAACGCGATTGACGATCCGGAGACCAGCATGCAGATGGTGGAAATGGCGAAAGAACATTTCCCGGATCTGACCATCATTTCCCGTGCCCGCGATGTGGATCATTATATCCGTCTCAGGCAAGCGGGCGTAGAAGCCCCTGAGCGTGAAACCTTTGAAGGCGCGCTGAAATCTGGCCGTATGGCGCTGGAAAATCTGGGGCTCGGCGCGTATGAAGCGCGTGAGCGTGCGGACCTGTTCCGCCGCTTTAACACCGAGATGGTCGAAGAGATGGCGGCGATGGCCGGGAGTACGGCCACCGAGCGCGCGGCGGTGTTTAAACGCACCAGCGCCATGCTGACGCAAATCATTAACGAGGACCGTAATCACCTGTCGCTGATCCAGCGTCACGGCTGGCAGGGCACGGAAGAGGGCAAGCATACCGGCGATCCGTCTGACGAACCGGAGAGTAAACCTTCCGCGTGAAGTGGAGTTGCCAGCAATATTAAAAAATTTCTTTATCTTTACTCTGCCGCCAGTCGACGAAAGATTAAGCTTTCCGTATAGTGGCGGCAATTTTTTGCATCCGGGAAATTTTCAATGATCAGTCTGATTGCAGCGCTGGCGGTGGACCGCGTTATCGGTATGGAAAATGCCATGCCGTGGAACCTGCCTGCCGATCTCGCATGGTTTAAACGTACTACGTTAAACAAGCCGGTAGTGATGGGCCGCCTGACCTGGGAGTCGATTGGTCGTCCATTGCCGGGCCGTAAGAATATCGTTATCAGCAGCCAGCCGGGCACTGACGATCGCGTCGAATGGGTTAAATCAGTCGACGAGGCGATTGCTGCATGCGGCAATGCCGAAGAGATCATGGTGATCGGCGGTGGGCGCGTGTACGAGCAGTTCCTGCCAAAAGCGCAGAAGCTGTATTTGACCCACATTGATGCAGAAGTGGAAGGGGATACTCATTTCCCGGACTACGATCCGGACGAGTGGGAATCGGTATTCAGTGAATTCCACGACGCGGATGCACAGAACTCCCATAGCTACTGCTTCGAGATTCTGGAACGTCGTTAAGTGATTTTCCCTCTCCCGGCCGGGAGAGGGAATAGCGTATCAGGAGGCGACGGCCTCGCCTTCTCCTAAGTCCAGCTGTCGGTTGGACGGCTGCACAAAGTAAGCTTTATCTTCCCAGCGCAAGCAGGTTAACTCTCCGCCCCAGCAGCATCCGGTATCCAGACCGTAAATCCCTTCCGGCGTTCCTTTTCCTTCCAGTGCCGCCCAGTGACCAAATACCACGCTGTACTCGCTTGTCACCGGCCCCGGAATGGCAAACCACGGTTTCAGCGGAGCGGGCGCACTTTCCGGCGTCTCTTTGGAATACATGTCCAGCTGTCCGTTCGGGAAGCAGAAGCGCATGCGGGTAAAGGCGTTGGTGATAAAGCGTAGACGGGCCAGACCGCTGAGATCCTCGCTCCAGTGGTTCGGCATATCGCCGTACATGGCATCGAGGAAGAAAGGATACGAGTCGCTTGCCAGCACCGCCTCAACGTCGCGCGCGCAGGTTTTCGCCGTCTCAAGATCCCATTGCGGGGTGATCCCGGCATGCGCCATGACCAGCTTTTTCTCCTCGTCGACCTGCAGCAGCGGCTGACGGCGAAGCCAGTTAATCAGATCGTCCGCGTCCGGCGCATCCAGCAGCGGAGTGAGGCGATCTTTAGGTTTGTTGCGGCTGATCCCGGCGAATACCGCCAGCAGATGCAGATCGTGATTGCCCAGCACCATGCGGACGCTGTCGCCCAGCGATTTGACGAAACGTAATACTTCAAGGGAGCCGGGGCCACGCGCGACTAAATCGCCCGTCAGCCAGAGCGTGTCCTGCTCTGGCGTAAAGTCGACCTGTTTTAATAATGCGATCAGTTCATCGTAGCAACCGTGAACGTCGCCAATCAGATATGTAGACATTAGATTAATGAATAAGTGTGGTTACGGCGAGACGGAACACGGGAATGGCAACGCGGAAATCATTGCCATCGACATCGACCATTTCATAATGGCCCTGCATCGTACCCATCGGCGTTTCAATCACCGCGCCGCTGGTGTACTGGTACTCTTCACCAGGGGCGATGTGGGGCTGTTCACCGACCACACCTTCACCCTGAACTTCGATTTCGCGGCCATTGCCGTTGGTGATAAGCCAGTAGCGTCCGCGCAGCTGCACGGGCGTCCGCCCCAGATTGCGAATGGTCACGGTGTAAGCAAAGACAAAACGTTCTTCGTCTGGTGATGACTGTGATTCAACATAGACGCTTTGTACATGGACACATACGCGGGGCGAATCAATCATGGCTTAACTCTCCTTCGGCGGCGCATTATCGCTGATGTAATTAGCCAGCTTGCAGTATTGCTCTACGGAAATGTTCTCCGCACGCATTGCCGGGTCGATTCCCAGTTCGGCTAACACCTCAACGGTAAAGGAATTGCTGAGGCTGTTACGGATCGTTTTACGACGCTGGTTAAAGGCTTCAGTGGTAATGCGGCTCAGTACACGCAGATCTTTAACCGGATACGGTTTCGTTTTGTGCGGTACAAGGCGCACAACCGCTGAATCCACTTTAGGTGGTGGTGTGAACGCTGACGGTGGTACTTCGAGTACCGGGATCACGTTGCAGTAATATTGTGCCATCACGCTTAAACGACCATACGCTTTACTGTTCGGGCCTGCAACCAGACGGTTAACAACCTCTTTTTGCAACATGAAGTGCATGTCGGCAATGGCATCAGTATAGCTAAAGAGGTGGAACATGAGCGGCGTGGAGATGTTGTACGGCAGGTTGCCGAAGACGCGCAGCGGCTGGCCCATTTTTTCCGACAGTTCGCCAAAGTTCATGGTCATGGCGTCCTGCTGATAGATGGTCAGCTTCGGCCCGAGGAACGGGTGCGTTTGCAGGCGAGCGGCCAGATCGCGGTCCAGTTCGATGACGGTCAGCTCGTCAAGGCGTTCGCCTACCGGCTCGGTCAGCGCGGCAAGACCCGGGCCGATTTCGACCATCGCCTGACCTTTTTGCGGATTAATAGCCGAGACAATGCTTTCGATCACGAACTGATCGTTAAGGAAGTTTTGCCCGAAACGTTTACGGGCTAAGTGGCCCTGATGGACTCGATTAGTCATTGAGTATTAACAATCATTTTGATGGCGAGATTAAGCGCCGTAATAAAACTGCCGACATCCGCTTTCCCCTGGCCTGCCAGATCCAGCGCAGTACCATGGTCAACGGACGTTCGAATAAAGGGTAAACCGAGGGTGATATTCACCCCGCGGCCAAAGCCCTGGTATTTTAGCACGGGCAGGCCCTGATCGTGGTACATCGCGAGCACGGCGTCGGCATTATCCAGGTATTTCGGCTGGAAAAGAGTATCTGCAGGGAGCGGCCCGCTGAGGTTCATCCCCTTCGCCCGCATTTCGTTGAGCACCGGAATAATGGTGTCGATCTCTTCGGTGCCCATGTGCCCGCCTTCGCCGGCGTGCGGATTCAGGCCACAGACCAGCACATGCGGCTGCGGTATCCCAAACTTTGTCTGCAGATCGTGGTGCAAAATCCCGATGATTTCGCGCAGGAGTTCAGGAGTGATCGCATCCGGAATGGCTTTGATCGGCAGATGGGTGGTCACCAGCGCAACGCGCATTTCCTCCGTCGCCAGCATCATCACCACTTTCGGGCTATGTGAGCGCTCTTCGAAGAACTCCGTATGCCCCGTAAACGGTATACCCGCTTCGTTGATGACGCCTTTATGGACGGGACCGGTAATCAGGGCGGCAAATTCGCCCTTCAGGCAACCGTCGCAGGCGCGCGCCAGGGTTTCCACGACATAGTGGCCGTTTTCCGTGCTGAGCTGGCCCGGAATAACCGGCGTACGAAGGGGAACAGAAAGAAGGGTGAGTGTACCGGCTTGCTGCGGTGCAGGCTGTTGGCCTTCAACGTAAGGGATAAGCGTTAAAGGCAGACCGAGCAGCGTTGCCCGGTCTTGTAACAGTGTTGCATCGGCGCAGACAACCAGTTCTACAGGCCAGCTGCGCTGGGCGAGCTGGACAACGAGGTCAGGCCCAATCCCGGCGGGTTCGCCGGGCGTGATCACAACACGATGCTGTTTCATTAGTTGCTCAGAATTTTCACGTATGCGCTGGCGCGTTGTTCCTGCATCCAGGTGGCTGCTTCTTCAGAGAACTTACGGTTAAACAGCATACGGTAGGCTCTGTCTTTCTGTGCCGCATCCGTTTTATCAACGTTACGGGTGTCCATCAGTTCGATCAGATGCCAGCCAAACGAAGAGTGGACCGGCGAACTGATCTGGCCTTTGTTCAGCTTCATCAACGCATCGCGGAAGGCAGGATCGTAAATATCCGCAGCCGCCCAGCCCAGATCGCCGCCCTGGTTAGCAGAGCCTGGATCCTGCGAGAACTCTTTTGCTGCCTTCGCAAAAGAGGTTTTACCGCTCTTAATGTCTGCTGCAATCTGTTCCAGCTTCGCACGCGCCTGATCGTCAGTCATGATCGGTGACGGTTTCAGAAGAATGTGGCGAGCGTGAACTTCGGTGACGGAGATATTTTGGCTCTGACCACGCAGATCGTTCACCTTCAGAATGTGGAAGCCCACGCCTGAACGGATTGGACCCACGATATCCCCTTTCTTCGCCGTGCTCAGGGCCTGGGCAAAGATGGATGGCAGCTCCTGAATACGTCCCCAGCCCATCTGGCCGCCTTTCAGCGCCTGTTGGTCAGCGGAGTAGGTGATAGCCAGCTTGCCAAAGTCTCCGCCGTTACGCGCCTGTTCGACAATAGAACGCGCCTGGCTTTCAGCTTCCGCAGCCTGATCGGAAGTTGGGTTCTCTGGCAGTGGGATCAGGATGTGGCTCAGGTTCAGCTCTGTGCTCGCATCGTTCTGGTTACCCACCTGTTTTGCCAGCGCGTCTACTTCCTGAGGCAGGATAGTCACGCGGCGACGCACTTCGTTGTTACGCACTTCCGAAATCAGCATCTCTTTACGGATCTGATTACGGTAGGTGGCGTAGCTGATGCCGTCATAGGCTAGACGGCTGCGCATCTGGTCTAAAGACATATTGTTCTGCTTCGCGATGTTAGCGATCGCCTGATCGAGCTGCTCGTCAGTGATCTTCACACCCATTTTCTGCCCCATCTGCAGAACGATCTGATCCATGATCAGACGCTCCAGGATCTGGTGGCGCAGCGTGGCGTCATCCGGAAGCTGTTGACCGGCTTCACCCGAATTGAGCTTCACCGATTTCATCAGACCGTCAACGTCACTTTCAAGCACGACGCCGTTGTTAACCACAGCAGCGACTTTATCAACAACCTGGGGGGCGGCGAAGCTGGTATTCGCAACCATAGCGACACCGAGCAGCAGCGTTTTCCAGTTCTTCATACTTTTTCCATTTCAATTAACCGCAAAGCGGATTACGTTGCAAATCAAGCACATTACAAGGCGCTACTGTACGGCAGAATATTCGAGCGCAGCATTTTCTGCGTACCCAGGCCGTAGTTGGAACTCAGGCCGCGTAACTCGAAGTTAAAGCCAATCACGTTATCGTATTTGCTCTGATTGTTTTCACTGTTCCAGCCGTTAAGCTTACGTTCGTAGCCGAGACGCAGCGCGTAACAGCAGGAGTTATATTGCAGACCAACCATCTGGTCAGCAGCTTTATTGGCGTTAGTATCGAAGTAGTAAGCGCCTACGATTGACCAGCGGTCGGCGATTGGCCAACTCGCTGCGCCACCCACCTGCGAAATACCGTCTTTATACTGCTCGGCAGTACCATAGTTCGGTAGCGTCGCCTGAATATATTCCGGGCTGGCATAACGATAGGTCAACTGCACCATACGATCTTCATCCCGGCGATACTCAATCGCCGCCGTACTGTTGGCGATATTGTCGAGACGGGTGTCATATTGGACGCCGCCGCGCAGACCCCAACGATCGGTCATACGCCAGTAGGTGTCACCAGCCCAAATCAGCGAACCTGTCTTGTTATCTTTCTCCCACTTAATATTGTCATCGCCCGTGCGAGACTCGGTGAAATAGTAGATTTGACCAACAGAAACGTTAAAACGTTCAACGGCAGCGTCATCATAAACGCGCGATGTGACCCCGGTCGTTAACTGGTTCGCTGAGGCGATGCGGTCAAGGCCGCCGTAGGTACGATCGCGGAACAGGCCGCTATAGTCAGATTGCAGTAACGAGGAGTCGTAGTTATTGATGTTGCTCTGGTCGCGATAAGGCACGTACAGGTACTGCATACGTGGCTCCAGCGTCTGGGTATAGCCATCCGCCAGAAGTGCCATATTGCGTTCGAAGATCAGCTTACCGTCCATTTTGAACTGCGGAAGCGTACGGTTTACGGATTCCTCAAGATGGGCGTTGTTGCTGGTATTGTAATCATCAATATTTTTTTGCTGATAATGGGTCGCCATCAGCTTGGCTTCCGTATTCAGGCTTGCCCAGTCATTCGACCATGGCAAGTTGATAACGGGCTCCAGGTGAACACGGGTGGCTTCCGGCATATTAGAATTGGTGTTCACAAAATGCACGGCCTGGCCATAAATACGAGTGTCGAACGGACCCACGTCATTCTGGTACCAGTTAACGTCCAGCTGAGGTTCGGCGCCATAGGTACTTGCCGTCTGGCTGGAGAATACCTGGAACTGTTTGTTGGTTACCGTCGCATCGAAGTTCTGAACCGCGTAGCCAACGCTGAAAATCTGTGTGGCATAACCATCGGTACTCGAACCGTATTTGGATGAGAAATCATTGAAGTAGTTCGGGTCACTGACTTTGGTGTAGTTGACGTTGAAACGCCAGACCTTGTCCATCACCCCGGAATGCTGCCAGAAATACATCCAGCGGTGCTTATCGCCTTCGGTTGGATGCTCGTCCTGGAAAACTTTATCCGACGGCAGATAATCCAGCTCCATCAGACCCGCACCAGCCTGGGTCAGATAGCGGAACTCGTTCTCCCACATGATGTTGCCGCGCTTGTGGATATAGTGCGGCGTGATCGTCGCATCCATGTTTGGCGCGATGTTCCAGTAATACGGCAGGTAGAACTCAAAGTAGTTCGTGGTGCTGTATTTGGCATTCGGGATCAGGAAACCGGAGCGACGTTTGTCACCCACGGGAAGCTGCAGATAAGGGCTATAGAATATGGGCACCGGACCCAGCTTGAAGCGGGCGTTCCAGATCTCTGCGACCTGTTCTTCGCGGTCATGGATAACCTCGCTCCCGACCACGCTCCAGGTATTTGAACCCGGCAGACATGACGTGAACGTACCGTTTTCCAGGATCGTATAGCGGTTTTCACCGCGCTGTTTCATCAGGTCTGCGTCACCGCGCCCCTGGCGACCCACCATCTGGTAATCACCTTTCCAGACGTTGGTATCTTTCGTATTCAGGTTTGACCAGGCTTTCGGACCTTTCAGGATGACCTGATTGTCGTCATAGTGCACATTACCCAGCGCATCCACCGTTCGTACCGGCTCGGCCGCACCTTCCGGTTGTTTCTGGTGCAGCTGCACTTCATCTGCCTGCAGGCGGCTATTGCCCTGGTTAATATCGACATTGCCCGTAAACGTGGCATTGTCAGGGTAAGTCCCTTTTGAACTGTCGGCAGTAATAGTTACCGGCAAGCTATTTGTATCGCCACTCACCAGTGGGCGATTATAACTTGGGACGCCAAGCATACACTGCGAGGCGAGATCGGCCGCCAGACCCTGTTGACTGTACAGGGCGGAGCCAATCATTGTGGCCAGGAGGGTGGGGATACGTTTTTTCATACGTTGTATTTTATTGTTCCGTCATCAGTGGCTACGGCTTATAAACGCTCAGAGACTATCTTACTCATCTGCGCAGTACCAGCGTTAATCCTGCCCGTTTGCGTGCCAGAGTGTTAGGCTCGCTATCGAATGACGAGTATGATAAAGCAAATTATAGGCGATGTCCTTCAATTGACCGTGACTTGAACACAGTGATGATGACGTTGCGTCGGCAAGGAATATGACTATCCGGGGAGTATATGCAGTATTGGGGTAAAATAATCGGCGTTGCGTTCGCCATCATCATGGGTGCCGGGTTCTGGGGAATTGTGCTGGGGCTTATTATTGGCCATATGTTTGATAAGGCGCGCAGCCGCAAAATGGCCTGGTTTGCCAATCAGCGCGAGCGTCAGTCACTCTTTTTCTCCACCACCTTTGAGGTCATGGGGCACTTAACCAAATCCAAAGGGCGTGTCACAGAAGCCGATATTCAGATTGCCAGCGTTTTTATGGATCGCATGAACCTGCACGGCGACTCCCGTCTGGAAGCGCAAAATGCGTTTCGCATCGGGAAATCCGATAACTATCCGCTTCGCGAAAAAATGCGTCAGTTCCGCAGCATCTGTTTTGGACGTTTTGATTTAATTCGGATGTTTCTGGAAATTCAAATCCAGGCGGCCTTCGCGGACGGTTCACTACACCCTAATGAACGTGACGTGCTGTACGTCATTGCGGAAGAGCTGGGCATCTCCCGTATGCAGTTCGACCAGTTCCTGCGCATGATGCAGGGCGGGGCACAGTTTGGCGGTGGCTATCACCAGCAGTCGTCCGGCGGTGCCTGGCAGCAGGCGCAGCGTGGTCCGACGCTGGAAGATGCCTGCAATGTGCTTGGCGTTAAGCCCTCTGACGATCAGACCACAATTAAACGTGCCTATCGTAAGCTCATGAGCGAACATCATCCGGATAAACTGGTCGCGAAAGGCTTACCGCCAGAAATGATGGAGATGGCGAAGCAAAAAGCGCAGGAAATTCAGAAAGCGTACGAACTGATTAAAGAGAAGAAAGGTTTCAAATAGAAAAAGCCCGACGATGTCGGTTTTTTTTTTAGAAGTCCACCGGGGCTTTAAACGTCATCGCGTTACCGAAGGCCGGATGGGTGATGGTGAGCGTCTGCGCGTGCAGCTGCAGACGTGGCGCTAAGGCCAGCGCTTCAGGCGGCGCGTAAAACCTGTCGCCCAGAATCGGATGACCCAGCGCAAGCATATGCACGCGCAGCTGATGCGAGCGTCCGGTAATCGGCTTTAGCAGGACGCGCGCGGTATTATCCGGCGCGTACTCAAGCACTTCATACTCGGTCTGCGCGGCCTTGCCGGTTTCATAACACACCTTCTGCTTTGGCCGGTTCGGCCAGTCGCAGATCAGCGGTAAATCCACCAGCCCTTCGCCCTGCGCCGGGTGACCCCAGACGCGGGCGACATACTGCTTCTTCGGCTCGCGCTCGCGGAACTGGCGCTTCAGCTCGCGTTCCGCCGCTTTGTTCAGCGCCACCACAATCACGCCGCTGGTCGCCATGTCCAGGCGATGGACAGACTCCGCCTGAGGATAATCACGCTGAATGCGCGTCATCACGCTGTCTTTGTGCTCGTCCAGACGCCCCGGCACGGACAACAGCCCGCTGGGCTTGTTGACCACCATAATGTGTTCATCCTGATACAGAATGACCAGCCAGGGATCCTGCGGCGGATTGTACGGCTCCATCACCATCTTGCGCTCCGTTTACTGATGCGTCACAACGATAAGACGCAGGGCATCCAGGCGCCAGCTTGCCTGATCCAGGCTTTCCAGCACCTGCTGACGGTTGCTTTCAATCGCCGCCAGCTCGTCGTCACGGATGTTCGGGTTCACGGCCTTCAACGCCTCCAGACGCGACAGCTCTGCAGACAGTTTCTCGTCGGCTTCACTGCGCGCGGCGTCAATCAGCGCTCTGGCCGCTTTTTCAATCTGGGTTTCACCCTGCTGGAGAATGGTATGCACGTCCTGCTGGACCGCGTTAACCAGCTTGCTGCCGGTATGGCGGTTCACCGCGCTCAGCTGTCGGTTGAAGCTCTCGAATTCAACCTGTCCCGCCAGGTTCGTACCGTTTTTGTCCAGCAGCAGGCGGACAGGCGTTGGCGGCAGGAAGCGGTTGAGCTGCAGCTGTTTCGGCGCCTGCGCTTCCACAACGTAGATCAGCTCCAGCAGCAGGGTACCCACCGGCAGCGCCTTGTTCTTCAACAGGGAGATGGTGCTGCTGCCGGTATCGCCGGAGAGGATCAGGTCCAGCCCGTTACGGATCAGCGGGTGTTCCCAGGTGATAAACTGGGCATCTTCGCGGGACAGCGCCACATCACGCTCGAAGGTGATGGTACAGCCATCTTCCGGCAGGCCCGGGAAATCCGGAACCAGCATGTGATCGGACGGGGTCAGGACAATCAGGTTCTCGCCGCGGTCGTCCTGGTTGATGCCGACGATGTCGAACAGGTTCATGGAGAAGCTGATCAGACTGGTGTCATCATCTTGTTCTTCAATGCTTTCGGCAAGCGCCTGCGCTTTTTCACCGCCGTTGGAGTGGATCTCAAGCAGGCGGTCGCGGCCCTGTTCCAGCTGCGCTTTTAGCGCGTCGTGCTTCTCACGACAGGACTTAATCAGCTCGTCAAAGCCGTCGGTGTTTTCCGGCGCGGCCAGGTAGCCGATCAGATCGCCATGCACCTGATCGTAAATGGTGCGGCCCGTCGGGCAGGTATGTTCAAACGCGTCCAGACCTTCGTGGAACCAGCGCACCAGCACGGACTGGGCCGTTTTTTCCAGATATGGCACGTGGATCTGAATATCATGGGCCTGACCGATACGGTCCAGACGGCCGATACGCTGCTCCAGCAGATCGGGGTTGAACGGCAGATCGAACATCACCAGGTTGCTGGCGAACTGGAAGTTACGGCCTTCAGAACCGATTTCAGAGCACAGCATAACCTGAGCGCCGCTGTCCTCTTCGGCAAACCACGCTGCGGCGCGGTCGCGTTCAACGATGGACATGCCTTCGTGGAACACGGCGGCGCGAATGCCTTCGCGCTCGCGCAGGACCTGCTCCAGCTGCAGCGCGGTGGCCGCCTTGGCGCAGATCACCAGCACCTTCTGGGAACGGTGCGCGGTCAGGTAGCCCATCAGCCACTCTACGCGCGGATCGAAGTTCCACCAGGTGCCGGTATCGCCTTCAAATTCCTGGTAGATTTGTTCCGGGTAGAGCATGTCGCGAGCGCGCTCTTCCTGCGTTTTGCGCGCGCCCATAATGCCGGAAACTTTAATGGCCGTCTGATATTGCGTCGGCAGCGGCAGCTTGATGGTGTGCAGCTCGCGTTTCGGGAAGCCTTTGACGCCGTTACGGGTGTTACGGAACAGCACGCGACTGGTGCCGTGGCGATCCATCAGCATGTCGATAAGTTCTTTACGCGCGGATTCCGCGTTTTCGCTGTCGCTGTTAGCGGCCTGCAGCAGCGGCTCGATATCCTGCTCGCCAATCAGATCGCTCAGGGTGTTGAGTTCATCATCAGAAAGACGCTTGCCCGCCAGCAGCAGCGCGACGGCATCCGCAACCGGACGGTAGTTATTCTGTTCTTCCACAAACTGCCCGAAGTCGTGGAAACGGTTTGGATCGAGCAGGCGCAGACGGGCGAAGTGGCTTTCCAGACCCAGCTGTTCCGGCGTTGCGGTCAGCAGCAGGACGCCAGGCACGCGCTCGGCAAGCTGCTCGATAGCCATATATTCGCGGCTCGGCGCGTCTTCGCTCCAGACCAGGTGGTGCGCTTCGTCGACCACCATCAGATCCCACTCGGCATCGCACAGGTGCTCTAGACGCTGCTTGCTGCGGCGCACGAAGTCCAGGGAACAGATCACCAGCTGTTCGGTTTCAAACGGGTTGTCCGCATCATGCTGCGCTTCGGCATAGCGTTCGTCGTCGAACAGGGAGAAACGCAGGTTAAAGCGGCGCAGCATTTCAACCAGCCACTGGTGCTGCAGGGTTTCTGGCACCACAATCAGCACGCGTTCGGCAGCGCCGGAAAGCAGCTGTTGATGCAGGATCATGCCCGCTTCAATGGTTTTACCCAGCCCCACCTCATCTGCCAGCAGCACGCGCGGCGCGTGACGACGGCCCACGTCATGGGCGATGTTCAACTGGTGGGGGATCAGGCTGGTGCGCTGGCCGCGCAGACCGCTCCACGGCATGCGGTACTGTTCACTCTGGAACTTACGCGCGCGATAGCGCAGGGAGAAGCGATCCATACGGTCGATTTGCCCGGCAAACAGGCGGTCCTGCGGCTTGCTGAACACCAGCTTGCTGTCGAGCAACACTTCACGCAGGATGACATTTGACTCGTCGGTGTCCAGGCGAGTCCCGATGTAGGCGAGCAGTCCATTCTCTTCTTTTACGTCTTCAATCTTGAGCTGCCAGCCGTCATGGCTGGTCACGGTGTCACCCGGATTAAACATCACGCGGGTTACAGGGGAGTCATTGCGAGCGTACAGACGGTTTTCACCGGTGGCAGGGAAGAGGAGGGTAACCATACGCGTATCGATTGCTACGACGGTTCCTAATCCAAGTTCGCTTTCTGTATCGCTGATCCAGCGTTGACCAAGTGTAAAAGGCATAGTTGTTCGGCTCTAATCTTTAATTGCAGGCAATAGTTCGACTACCGTCAGAAAAAACGGTCATCGAAAAATGGGTCCGGGAATGGAAAGGGCGCTATGGTACTGGATGGCAGCCATTTCGTCACGCGTCAAAATAGGCCAAGTTGCCCTGTAACCAGTGTAGCAAAATCATCGTCGATGAAGGGCAAAATTCCGTCGGCAACCGGCTGAAGCTGACGCGTCAGATAGTGTTCATAATCCAGAGGCGAGTGCTGATAATCCACCGGTTCCGGGCCGTTAATCGTCCAGACGTATTTGATGGTCCCCCGGTTCTGATACTGCGGCGCGCGGCCGCGGCGGACGTTTTCTTCATCTGCCAGACGCGCGGCGCGGACGTGAGGAGGAACGTTACGCTGGTACTGCGCCAGCGGACGGCGCAGACGCTTGCGGTACACCAGCTGCGCGTCAAGTTCGCCCGCCATCAGGCTGGCTATCGTCTCGCGCACGTAGTCCTGATACGGCTCATTGCGGAATACCCGCAGATAAAGCGTCTGCTGGAACTGCTGCGCCAGCGGCGTCCAGTCGGTACGTACCGTCTCCAGCCCTTTAAAGACCATCCGCTGCGCGTCGCCTTCCTGAATTAGCCCGGCGTAGCGCTTCTTGCTGCCCTGATCGGTACCGCGGATGGTGGGCATTAAAAAGCGGGCAAAATGGGTTTCAAATTCAAGCTCCAGCGCGCTGGTTAAGCGCGCTTTCTGCAGATGTTCCTGCCACCAGTCGTTCACGAAGGCAACCAGCGCTTTGCCGATTTGCGCGGCATCGTCTTCGGAATGCGCACCCTTAAGCCATACAAAGGTGGAGTCCGTGTCGCCGTAGATGACGTCATAGCCCCGGGACTCAATCAGCGCTTTAGTCTGGCGCATGATCTCGTGTCCGCGCATGGTGATCGACGACGCCAGACGCGGGTCAAAGAAGCGGCAGGCGCTGGTGCCCAGCACGCCGTAAAAGGCGTTCATGATGATTTTCAGCGCCTGCGATAGCGGCTTGTTGCCGTGGCGCTTGGCCTCATCGCGGCCGTGCCAGATGTTTCCCACGATTTCAGGCAGGCAGTGTTTTTCCCGCGAAAAACGTGCGCCGAGGAAGCCTTCGGTGCTGTGCTCATCATCCGGCTGGGCCAGGCCTTCCACCAGCCCGACGGGGTCGATCAGGAAGGTGCGAATTATCGACGGGTAGAGGCTTTTGTAGTCCAGCACCAGAACGGAGTCATACAATCCTGGCCGGGAGTCCATGACATATCCGCCGGGGCTGGCCTGCGGCGGCACGTCCCCAAGGTTGGGGGCGACGTATCCTGCCCGGTGCATCCGCGGAAAATAGAGGTGGCTGAAAGCCGCCACGGAGCCGCCGTGTCTGTCAGCTGCCAGGCCGTTCACCGTCGCGCGCTCCAGCAGGAACGGCATAATCTCGGTTTTATGGAATATCTGCGTGACCAGCTCGCAGTCTTTCAGGTTATAGGTGGCGAGCGCGGGCTTGTCTTCGTTAAAGCGCCGGTCGATCTCGTCCATTCTGTCCCAGGGGTTGTCGATGGATTTACCTTCACCAAGCAGCTCCTGCGCAACCGCTTCGAGGGAGAATGAAGAGAAGTTCCAGAATGCGGATTTCAGCGCCTCAATGCCGTCGATAATCAGGCGACCGTTCGCCTGGGCGAAGAAGACGCCGTTCTTAAAACCGTGCTCGCGCCATTCCAGCTCGCTGTTGCCGCGGCCAAGCATCAGCGGAATGCGGTAACGCTCGGCGTGCTTTTGCAGCACGCGCAGATCGAACTGCACCACGTTCCAGCCGATCAGGACGTCGGGATCGTAGTCGGCAAACCACTGGTTAAGCTTCTCCAGCAGCTGCGGGCGGCTGTTGACGTACTCAAGCCGGAAATCCAGCGCGGAGGCATTACCATTCGGCGGCCCGAGCATATAGACAACCCGATCGCCGCAGCCTTCCAGGCCAATGCAGTACAGTTCGCCGTGGCGGGTGGTTTCGATATCCAGTGATACCCACTTCAGCGGCGGGCGGTAGTGCGGGTTCGGCTTCAGCCGCGCGTTAACGAGGCTGCCGTTATGCGCGGTGCCGTCCACCCAGACGGGCGCGGTAATAAACCGCTCCATCAGAAAGCGTTCCGGTGGGCGGATATCCGCTTCGTAGAGCGTCACGTCTGCTTCGCGCAGCAGTTTTTCATAGCGCATCAGCTGACGATGGGCGCGACAGTAGAGGCCGTAAACCGGCTGACGGTGGAAATCTTTCAGCTCAAGCGGAGTGATGCGCCAGCCGCTTTCGCCGCGCAGCAGCTCTTTCACTTTTTCGACGTGCGCTTCCGGAATAAAAGCCACGGATTCCTGCGGCGGGAGCGTAACGTGCAGCGGACCGTTATCCGTCGCCAGCCAGAACGCGACCTCGGTGCCCTGAGGGGTATCCCGCCAGTGTCGGGTTAGTAAAAAGCCTTCTTGCGCCTGCGCCACGCCGTTATCCCAGAAAACAAAACCAGGCCTGATTATAGCCTGGTTAAGATTTTAATGCTGGGTTTATATACAGTTTACTGCCCGTAGTAGGCCTTCGCGCCGTGCTTGCGCAGGTAATGCTTATCCAGCAGGGTTTGCTGCATATCCGGCAGCTGCGGCGCCAGCTGGCGACAGAAGATCCCCATATAGGCGATCTCTTCAAGCACGATGGCGTTATGCACCGCGTCTTCTGCGTTTTTCCCCCAGGCAAACGGGCCGTGGGAGTGCACCAGCACGCCGGGCATTTGCGCCGCGTCGATTCCCCGTTTTTCGAAGGTTTCAACGATCACGTTGCCGGTTTCCCACTCATACTCGCCGTTGATTTCTGCATCGGTCATCAGACGCGTGCAGGGAATGGTGCCGTAGAAGTAGTCCGCGTGGGTGGTGCCGGTCGCCGGGATGGACTGGCCCGCCTGCGCCCAGATGGTGGCATGGCGTGAATGGGTATGCACGATACCGCCGATGGTCGGGAATGAGCGGTACAGCAGGCGGTGGGTCGGCGTATCGGAGGACGGTTTTTTGTTTCCTTCCACAACTTCACCTGTTTCGATGCTGACCACGACCATATCCTCTGCGGTCATCACCGTGTAATCCACGCCCGAAGGCTTGATCACGAATACCCCTTTTTCCCGGTCAACGGCGCTGACGTTGCCCCAGGTCAGGGTCACCAGGTTATGCTTTGGAAGCGCCAGGTTGGCTTCAAGTACCTGACGTTTGAGATCTTCTAACATGGTTGTCTCCCTGCCCGGCGAGCGCAGCGCCACCGGGCATTACGTGCTTTAGCGTTTTGAACCGTAATAGACTTCGTTCCAGCGCAGCGCGTCCTTGAAGGCGGGCAGGCGGGTATCGTTATCAATGACGGTCAGTTCGATATCGTGCAGCTCGGCAAACTGACGCATGTCGTTCAGATCCAGCGCGTGGCTGAAGACGGTGTGGTGCGCGCCACCTGCGAGGATCCAGGCTTCTGAAGCGGTCGGCAGATCCGGCTGTGCTTTCCACAGGGCGTTGGCGACCGGCAGTTTCGGTAGAGAATGTGGGGTTTCAACCGCATCGACGCAGTTCACCAGCAGGCGGAAACGATCGCCGAGATCGATCAGGCTGGCGTTGATGGCCGGGCCCGTGCGGGTGTTGAAGATCAGACGCGCCGGATCGGCTTTACCGCCAATACCGAGGTACTGCACGTCCAGGATCGGTTTTTCCTCTACCGCGATGGAAGGGCAGACTTCCAGCATGTGCGAGCCGAGCACCAGGTCGTTGCCGTTTTCGAAGTGGTAGGTGTAGTCCTCCATAAAGGAGGTGCCGCCCAGCAGACCGGTCGACATCACCTTCATGATGCGAAGCAGAGCGGCAGTTTTCCAGTCGCCCTCGCCCGCAAAGCCGTAGCCCTGCTGCATCAGACGTTGTACCGCCAGGCCCGGAAGCTGTTTCAGGCCGTGGAGGTCTTCAAAGGTGGTGGTAAAAGCGTGGAAGCCGCCCTGTTCCAGGAAGCGCTTCATGCCCAGCTCGATGCGCGCCGCGTCCAGCACGTTCTGGCGCTTATCGCCGTTGATTTGTGCCGCAGGCGTCAGGCGGTAGCTGCTTTCGTACTCGTCCACCAGCGCGCTCACGTCGCCGTCGCTGATTTCATTCACCACCTGCACCAGGTCGCCCACGGCCCAGGTATTTACGGAGAAGCCGAACTTGATCTGCGCGGCCACTTTGTCGCCGTCGGTGACCGCCACTTCACGCATGTTGTCGCCGAAACGCACCACTTTCAGGTGGCGGGTATCCTGCTTAGAGACCGCCTGGCGCATCCAGGAGCCGATACGTTGTTGCGCTTTGCCATCCTGCCAGTGGCCGGTGACCACCGCATGCTGCTGACGCATACGCGCGCCGATGAAGCCGAACTCGCGGCCGCCGTGCGCGGTCTGGTTCAGGTTCATAAAGTCCATGTCGATGCTGTCCCACGGCAGGGAGGCGTTGAACTGGGTGTGGAACTGCAGCAGCGGTTTGTTGAGGATAGACAGGCCGTTGATCCACATTTTTGCGGGGGAGAAGGTGTGCAGCCACACCACCAGACCGGCGCATTTATCGTCGTAGTTGGCGTCGCGGCAGATGTGAGTGATTTCGTCCGGCGTTGTGCCCAGCGGTTTCAGCACCAGTTTGCACGGCAGCTTGGCTTCCGCATTCAGCGCGTTAACGACGTGCTCCGCGTGTTTTGTCACCTGCTGCAGCGCTTCCGGTCCGTACAGATGCTGGCTGCCAATCACAAACCACACTTCATAGTTATTAAAAATGGTCATCATCGTGTCCTTAATGGGTCAGGGTTGCCGTAGTGTCCGCGGTGCTTTTGGCCGGGGCGGCGACAGGGAGATAGTGAAGTTCGGCGCTTTTTGCCCATTGCTGGTAGCGCTGATAAAGCTGTTCAAAGCGTTGTGCCTGCTGGGCACGCGGCTGGAGCGTATTTTCGACAGCGCTCGCCATATGCTGCTGCGCGGTCGGGATATCCGCATGGACCCCTGCGGCCACGGCGGCAAAAATCGCCGCGCCCAGCGCGCAGCACTGATCGGAGGCCACAATCTGAAGCGGACGGTTCAGCACGTCGCAGCAGGCCTGCATGATCACCGGGTTTTTACGGGCAATACCGCCCAGAGCCATCACGTTATTCACGTCGATGCCCTGCCCGGTGAAGCACTCCATAATCGCGCGGGCGCCGAAGGCCGTTGCGGCAATCAGGCCGCCGAACAGCGCAGGCGCGTCGGTTGCCAGGTTGAGATCCGCGATCACCCCTTTCAGACGCTGGTTGGCGAACGGCGTACGACGGCCGTTAAACCAGTCCAGCACCACCGGGAGGTGATCGAGAGAAGGATTTTTTGCCCAGGCTTCGGTGAGCTGCGGCAGGAGCTGCTTTTTGCTCTCGGCTATCTGTGTTTTCAGTTCAGGATGCGCCGCCGCCAGCTGGTCCAGCGGCCAGCCCAGCACGCGGCCAAACCAGGCGTAGATATCGCCAAACGCGGACTGACCGGCTTCAAGGCCGATGAAGTCCGGCACCACGCTGCCGTCAACCTGTCCGCAGATGCCTTTCACCGCACGGTCGCCGACGGTGGCTTTATCCGCCGTCAGGATGTCGCAGGTGGAAGTCCCGATGACTTTGACCAGCGTGTTTGGCTGTGCGCCCGCGCCCACGGCGCCCATATGGCAGTCAAAGGCGCCGCCAGAGATCGCCACGTTCTGCGGCAGACCGAGGCGCGTTGCCCACTCTTCGCAGAGGGTGCCGACGGGAACATCGGCGGTGAAGGTGTCGGTAAACAGCGGGTATGTCAGGCTCTTGTTGATAATCGGGTCGAGTTCATCAAAGAACGCGGCAGGCGGCAGGCCGCCCCAGCTTTCATGCCACAGGGATTTATGCCCGGCGCTGCAGCGACCGCGGCGGATATCCTGCGGGCGGGTGGTGCCGGAGAGCAGGGCAGGCACCCAGTCGCACAGTTCAACCCATGACGCGGCAGCCTGCGCAACGGAGTCGTCGGCACGGGTGACGTGGAGGATCTTGGCCCAGAACCATTCGCTGGAGTAAATCCCGCCGATGTAGCGCGAGTAGTCTGTTTTGCCGGGCTGATGGCATAAGCGCGTAATGGCTTCGGCCTCTTCCACGGCGGTGTGGTCTTTCCACAGCACGAACATGGCGTTCGGGTTGTCGGCAAACTCCGGGCGCAGCGCCAGCACGCGTCCTTCGGCATCCACAGGGGCTGGCGTGGAGCCGGTGCTGTCGACGCCAATCCCCACAATCTCAGCTCGCTGGGCGTCAGTCAGTTCGGCCAGGACGGTTTTGATCGCCGCTTCCATCGACTCGATATAGTCACGCGGGTGGTGGCGGAACTGGTTGTTCGGCGCATCACAGTAGCGCCCCTCTTGCCAGCGCGGGTACCACTCAACGCTGGTTGCTATCTCCTGGCCGGACGTACAGTCCACTGCCAGCGCGCGAACCGAATCGCTGCCAAAATCGAGGCCAATCGCAATTGCCATGGTGTTGCTCCATCGAAAAAACAGGTATGGAAGAACATTAGAGACTGGGGGAAAAAGTCGTCAGGCAGGATCCGCTAATCTTATGGACTAAATTGCTGTTACAACGGAAAGTGTGACGCCGTGCAAATATTCAATGTGGACATTTCTGCCGCAGTTATAGACACTTTTGTTACTGGTTATCTGCTTGCTCTGGCGAAGAAATCAGGGGGAAAGGCTGAAACATGGCGGACGTAAAAGCGGCGTGATGCTTTTTAGATCTTTACGCGGGCCATTTTTAAGCTGCTTTTAGTGATATGGACAATTGGTTTCCTTCAGGACCCTTGGGAGAACTGAATCTATGGCCGAAACGCAAAACGATCCCCTGCTGCCGGGATACTCGTTTAACGCGCACCTTGTGGCGGGACTGACCCCTATCGAGGCTGAGGGATATCTCGACTTTTACGTCGACCGACCGCTTGGGATGAAAGGGTATATCCTCAACCTCACCGTGCGAGGGGAAGGAATCATCAAGAACGGTGACCAGCAGTTTGTCTGCCGCCCGGGGGATATCCTGCTGTTCCCGCCGGGTGAGATCCACCACTATGGCCGTCATCCTGATGCCAAAGAGTGGTATCACCAGTGGGTTTACTTCCGTCCGCGCGCCTACTGGCAGGAGTGGCTTTCCTGGCCAGCAATTTTTGCGCACACCGGTTTTTATCGCCCGGACGAGGTTCATCTTGCGCAGTTTCGCGAGCTTTTTGCCCAGATTATCGAGGCGGGGCAGGCCGGTGGTCGCTATGCCGAACTGCTGGCGATAAACCTCCTTGAACAGCTGCTGCTGCGACGGATGGAGGCGATTAACGAGTCGCTTAACCCGCCGCTGGATAACCGCGTGCGTGACGCCTGCCAGTACATCAGCGACCACCTGGCCGATAGCCAGTTTGATATCGCCAGCGTTGCTCAGCACGTCTGCCTGTCGCCGTCGCGGCTGTCGCATCTGTTCCGCCAGCAGCTGGGCGTCAGCGTATTGAGCTGGCGTGAAGATCAGCGCATCAGCCAGGCGAAACTGTTGCTCAGCACCACCCGGATGCCCATTGCCACCGTGGGGCGCAACGTGGGCTTTGAGGACCAGCTCTATTTCTCCCGGGTATTTAAAAAATGCACCGGTGCCAGCCCGAGTGAATTCCGCGCGGGATGTGAATAATCGGTAAAAAAAGATAAACAAACAGGTGAATGCGGAAAGCAACCTGTAAACTATTCAGACAATTGTTGCCTTGACGCGGTGCGGGGCGCTAAGCAGAATCGCTGATTCGTTTTCTGACCGGAATAGTTATGCAGGCATTGCTGGAACACTTTATTACCCAGTCCGTTATGTACTCGCTCATCGCCGTGGCGCTGGTGGCGTTTCTGGAATCACTGGCGCTCGTCGGGTTAATCCTGCCCGGCACCGTAATGATGGCAGGGCTTGGTGCGCTGATTGGCAGCGGCGAGGTTAATTTCTGGCAGGCGTGGCTGGCCGGGATTATCGGCTGCCTGCTTGGCGACTGGATCTCCTTCTGGCTGGGCTGGCGCTTTAAAAAGCCGCTGCACCGCTGGTCGTTCATGAAAAAGAACAAAGCCTTGCTGGATAAAACCGAGCATGCGCTGCATCAGCACAGCATGTTTACTATCCTCGTCGGGCGCTTTGTCGGGCCAACGCGTCCGCTGGTGCCGATGGTGGCCGGGATGCTGGATCTGCCCGTCGCGAAATTCGTGGTGCCGAACATTATCGGCTGCGTCTTCTGGCCGCCGTTCTACTTCCTGCCGGGGATCCTCGCAGGCGCGGCCATCGATATTCCTGACGGTATGCAAAGCGGTGAGTTTAAGTGGTTGCTGCTGGGCACGGCGCTGCTGCTGTGGCTGGCGGTCTGGCTCTGCTGGCGACTGTGGCGCAGCGCGAAAGCCAGTGTCGATCGCCTGACGCGCTACCTCCCGCGTACTCGCCTGCTCTGGCTGGCCCCGCTGACGCTGGGTGTGGCTGCGGTAGCCCTGGTCGCGCTGATTCGTCACCCGCTGATGCCGGTGTACGGTGAGATTTTATTAAAAGTGGTCAGTCGTTAAGGACTATTGCCCTCTCCCAGTGGCAGAGGGCCGGGGTGAGGGCATCAGACCGCACGAATGCCCAACAGTGAAGACGCCCCCGCTTGACCACTGAGCAGCTCTTCCGTCTTCCCATCCCATGCAATCCGCCCTTCGGCAACGACCACCGATCTCGGCGCAATCCGTGCTGCATCCTCAATACTGTGCGAAACCATCAGCATCGTCAGCTGCTGGCGCTGGCAGACCTCCTGCACCAGGGCGAGCATCTCCTGACGCAGCGCGGGATCGAGCGCCGAGAAGGGCTCATCCAGCAGCAGAAGCGGCTGCTCGCGCACCAGACAACGCGCCAGCGCCACGCGCTGACGCTGGCCGCCGGAGAGCTCGCCCGGCAGCCTGTCGATAAATTCGGTGATCCCCATCTGTCCGGCAATCACTTCAAGTTTTTCGCGTTGGGCATCGTTAAGCCTGAGCCCCGGATGCATTCCCAGCGCGATGTTTTGCCGCACCGTCAGATGGGTGAAGAGGTTATTTTCCTGAAACAGCATCGACACAGGACGTTTAGCCGGAGGGGCGTTGGTGAAATCACGATTATCGATGGCTATCGACCCGCTGGCAGGTTGCAGAAAGCCGGCGATCAAATTGAGCAAGGTGCTTTTCCCGGCACCGCTTGGGCCAAGCACCGCAATCCGCTCGCCCTGCTGAACGGAGAGCGTGAAGCGCATCGGCAGATGCTGATAGAGCCAGGTTACATCAGTCAGTTTTAACATCACGCCCCGGGAGTTTTTCGATAACGGTAAATAAGGCAAAGCACAGCAGCAGCAGTAACAGCGCGGTAACCGCGCCATCCTGACTGCGGTAAGAGCCGATTTGCTGATAAAGCCAGTACGGCAGCGTGCGGAAATCGTCATTGCCGAACAGCGCCACGACGCCAAAGTCTCCAATAGAGAGCACGCAGGCAAACGCCAGCGCCTGCGCCAGCGGGCGTTTTAGCGCGCGCAGTTCGACTACCTTCAGCCGCTGCCAGCCCTGCATGCCCAGCGACTGACACAGCAAACCGTAGCGGCTGTTGACGTCGCGCATCGGGTTTTCCAGCACCTTGAGCGCGTAGGGGATGGCCATTAAGGCGTTGGTGAAAATCACAATGCCATCGGCCCTTTCCGGCAGGCCGAAGGTGCTGTTAAACAGTAAAAAGAAGCCCGTCGCCAGCACGATGCCCGGCATCGCCAGGATCAGCATGCCCGTCAGCTCCAGCATTTGTCCGGCTTTTTGCGCCTGGCGGGCGTAGAGCTCACGGCTGCTCCACAGCAGCATCATAGTCAGGAGGACGCACAGTAATCCGGCAGCGAGGGCGATACGCAGCGAGGTCCAGGTGGCCTGCCAGAGAACGGGCTGTTGCAGGACTGCCATGAGATTGAGGTTCAGTCCGTCAACAATAACGGCCATCAGCGGCGGCAGCAGTAGCAGAAGCGCCAGCGCGATCAGGATAAAATCACTGATGCGGCTGTGCAGGCTGTCCTGCGGATCGCGCCAGCCGGTTATTTGATGACTACCTGCGGGAATGGCTTTACTCAGCCGCTGGCTCAGCAGCACCAGCGCAAGACAGCACGCCATCTGCACCATCGCCAGCAGCGCGGCGCGACCGGGATCGTAGTCGTAACTCAGCGCCTGGTAAATCGCCAGCTCAATGGTGGTGGCCTGCGGCCCGCCGCCGAGTGACAGCACGGTGGCAAAGCTGGCAAAGCAGAGCATGAAGATTAACGCCGCCACGGGCGGGAGCTGGCGGCGCAGCCACGGCCATTCGACAAAGCGGAAGAACGACACGCCGCGCATGCCGAGCTGGGCGGCAATCTGACGCTGTTCGCCGGGAATATTTTCCAGCGCCTGCAAAAAGAGGCGCGTTGCCATCGGCATATTGAAAAATACGTGCGCCAGCAGAATGCCCTGCAGTCCGTAAGGCGAGAATGACCATTCCAGACCAAGCTGACCGAACAGTGAAGCCAGCCAGCCCTGACGACCGTAAACGCTCAGAATACCAAATACCGCCACCAGCACGGGCAGGATCAGCGTCATGGCGCACAGGCGCAGCAGGGCCTGCCTGCCGGGAAATCGCCGTCGATACAGAGCGCGTGCCAGAAAAATAGCCGGGATCACCGACAGCAGGGCAGAAAGAGACGCCTGCCAGAAGGAGAACCGGATAACGTGCCAGAGGTAGCTGTCGTGCCAGAGGGCGAGCAGGTCGCTCTCTGGCGCGTTAAACCACAATGCAAGAAAAGCCCCCAGGCTGACCGCTACCATCACGGCGGCGGCGAGCAGCCCGGGAAGTAACCAGCCGGGAATCAACGGCTGACGGCGCGTTGCCATTCGCTTACCCATGCTGCACGCTGCGCGGCGACCTGCTGCGGCGTAAACTCCAGCGAGGTTTTCGGTTTGGTCAACTGCTCGAAACCTGCGGGCAGCGCAACGTTAGTAACCGGATACATCCAGTTGCCCGCTGGAATGGCGTTCTGGAACGCCGGTGAAACCATAAACTTCAGGAACTTCTCGGCCAGCTCCGGCTGTTTGCTGGCAGCGGTACGCGCGGCCACTTCCACCTGCAGATAGTGCCCTTCCGCAAAATCTGCGGCTGCATAGTTGTCTTTCTTCTCGGCGATAATGTGGTAGGCCGGGGAGGTGGTGTAGCTCAGCACCAGGTCGCTTTCGCCTTTGAGGAACAGGCCGTAGGCTTCGCTCCAGCCTTTGGTCACGGTGACGGTTTTGGCGGCCAGCTTCTGCCATGCTTCCGGTGCTTTATCCCCGTAGACCTTTTGCATCCATAGCAGCAGGCCCAGGCCCGGCGTGCTGGTCCGCGGATCTTCGTAAATTACGCGCCACTTCTGGTCGCTTTCCACCAGCTCTTTCAGGCTTTTTGGCGGGTTTTTCAGCTTATTTTTGTCGTAAACAAAAGCAAAGTAGCCGTAGTCGAACGGCACAAAGGTGTCGTTCTTCCAGCCGCCCGGCACGTTAACGGCATCTCCCGCGACGCCGCTTTTGGCAAACAGTTTGGTTTGCGAGGCGGCTTCCAGCAGGTTGTTATCCAGCCCGAGCACCACGTCGGCTTTACTGTTTTTTCCTTCCATGCGCAGACGGTTGAGCAGCGACACGCCATCTTCAAGCGCCACGAACTTCAGCTCGCAGTTGCAGTCCGCTTCAAAGGCTTTTTTGACAACCGGGCCAGGGCCCCAGTCGGCAGAGAAGGAGTCGTAGGTGTAGACCGTCAGGACGGGCTTGGCAAAAGCAGGCAGCGCGAACAGCGCCAGCAGGGGGAGAACTTTTTTTAACACTTTGCACCTCAGGGTTGAGTGGCAAAGGATTTTGAGCGACAGCCTCAAATCCCTTCGCCGGCGTTATCCGGATCAGGTTCGACGGGTATTATCTCAGCGCACATCTGTGATGCAGCACCCCGTTGAGAACGGCGCTATTGTAATGATTTGGTGAATATTACGAAAGCGTTATGGCTCCGGGGGCGCAAACCAGGCGGATTTAAAATCAAACCAGCCCAGGGTGTTCATCCGCAGGCCGCGCATGCTGCGCTGGCCCTGGATCATCAGCCAGTGGTGGATCAGCGGGACGATCGCCTGCTCGGCCAGCAGCTGCTGGCACCAAACGGCAAGGTTCATCTCGCCCGATCGCCACAGGGCGGCGTCCTGCTGCCAGTCCCGATCGATGCAGTGCTGGATCAGCGGTACTTCATACAGATGTGAAAATAATGAAAAATCGAGCGGCAGGGTAAAATTAGCGCTGTTGAGCCAGATATCGCTGGCGATCTCTCCCTGATGCCATTCGTCATAGTCCACTTCTCTTACCTCTAACTTGACCCCCTCGGCTGCCAGCAGGCGGGTCATGATCCTCGCGATAAAACGATGCTCCACGTGCTCGCGGTAGTAGGTCAGGGTGATGGACTCCAGCCCTGCGGGTTTGTCGCAGTGCGACGGCCGGGCGTGGTGCCAGCGCGGAAGCAGGCCGTAGGCCGGAAACCAGTATGTCTGGTACTGCTCTTCCGCATGGTAGATCAGATTGGAAGGGGACAGCACGTGGCTGATCCACTTGCGGACGCCCTGGTTTGCCCCGCGGTGGGTACGGCGGTCAAACAGGAGATAGTAGCATCCTTCCTCCAGGCGGCTCTCCACGGCCTTTTCTCCGGTGGTGGGGCCTTCAAGCGTCAGACCGCAGCTCAGGTCTTCATTGAGGTCAGGCAATACCCACACGTTCACTTCGTCGATCAGCGCCCGATAGCCAAAGTAGTCATCGAACGCGCGGATTTTCAGCTGGTTGCTGTTATTGCGGGACACGGAGTAGGGCCCGGTGCCAATCGGCAGGCTGGCAAAATTGTTCAATGATTCCCACTCGCCGGGCAAAATCATCGACGGTACATAGCCCAGCAGCCAGGGAAGCCACTTGTCCTGCTGCGACAGCTCAATGTCCAGCGTCCAGGCCGTGGGGGAGTGGATGCGCGAAATATGCGAGTAGAGCGGCAGCCTGCGGGCGCGTTCCAGAGAGGCGATGACGTCGTGCATCTCCAGCTCGCGGCCGTGGTGAAAGTGGATGCCGGGGCGTAAGAAGAAGCGCCAGTGGCGCGGGGAAAGCTGCTGCCAGTGATGGGCAATATCCGCCTCCAGTTCCCCGTTTTCCTCATTTATGCGCGTCAGGCCGCTGAAGATTTGTCGGGCCATGTGGGTTTCCGAGCGGCGTAACGCCGTGCCGGGCAACAGATTTTTCATCGGACGGTAGTAGAGCACCCGCAGAATGTGTCGGCCCTGACGAAAGCTGCGTCCGAGATGGGAGACCAGCATCTGGCGCACGGCGGCCTTGTCGCCCACCAGCTGGACCAGCTGATCGATGCGGTCCTGTTCGAGCAGATCTTCTGCGCGCTGCTGCTGCAACGCCAGTCCGGTATACAGGAAGGTCAGCCGCGAACGTTTGCCGCGTCCCGCTTCCGCTTCCCAGCTTAACCACCCCTGCTGCTGCATGGTGTTGAGCAGCGTGCGCATATGACGGCGGGAACAGCTAAGCAGGTCCGCCAGCTCGTTGAGCGTGGTCTCCTGCGATTGTCCCTCGCAGCACTGCCAGAGGCGGATAAACTGTTGTTGCAGACGACCGGAAGGCATAAAAGGGGAACTCCTGACAAAAAACCAGCAATTTATTTATCCCTATATTAGGCCAATAATTCTCCTCGATGAAGCGAGGAGGTAAATTATGAAGAGGTCTACCGCACGTCAGTTTTATCAGCAGTACTTTTCAGCGACAAAAGGATCGTCCTGGCTGGCCCGCCGGTGTGCAGAGCAACGGCTGAAAACGTTAGAAGAATTGATGCAGTGGGACGTTACGACACCGACCTCTTCCCGCTAACTCGCCTCGATCATGTGTGACTGAGTATTGGTGCTTATCACCCGCCAGCAAAATGTTTTTGCTGGCTTTTTTCGTTTACTATTCACCCAATTTCGATTCGCTTTCACAAGGACTTGCGCATGCTGTGGTTGATGACGATGGGGCGACGCCTGAACGGCGTGTATGCCGCTTTTATGCTGGTGGCCTTTATGATGGGCGTGGCAGGGGCGCTTCAGGCGCCGACGCTGAGCCTGTTTCTCAGCCGCGAGGTGGGGGCTCAGCCGTTTTGGGTCGGCCTGTTTTATACCGTCAATGCCATTGCCGGGATCCTGGTCAGCCTCGCGCTGGCGAAACGATCGGACAGCCAGGGCGATCGCCGCAAGCTGATCCTCTTTTGCTGCGCCATGGCCGTGGGTAACGCGCTGCTCTTTGCCTTCAATCGTCATTATCTGACGCTCATTACCTGCGGCGTGCTGCTGGCGTCGCTGGCGAACACCGCTATGCCGCAGCTGTTTGCCCTGGCCCGTGAATATGCGGATAACTCCGCGCGGGAAGTGGTGATGTTCAGCTCGGTGATGCGTGCCCAGCTCTCGCTGGCGTGGGTCATTGGTCCGCCGCTGGCCTTTATGCTGGCGTTGAACTATGGCTTTACCACCATGTTCTCCATTGCGGCAGGGATTTTTGTCATCAGCCTGGCGCTGATAGCCTTCGCACTGCCGTCCGTGGCCCGCGTCGAACAGGCGACGGATAAACCTGTTACCCAGGTGAGCGGCTGGCAGGACAAGAACGTCCGCATGTTGTTTATTGCCTCGACGCTGATGTGGACCTGCAACACCATGTACATTATTGATATGCCGCTGTGGATCAGCAGCGATCTGGGCTTACCGGACAAGCTCGCAGGGATCTTAATGGGAACCGCCGCCGGGCTGGAAATTCCGGCGATGATTCTGGCGGGCTATTACGTTAAGCGCTTTGGAAAGCGTCGGATGATGATCGTCGCCGTGGCGGCCGGGGTACTGTTCTACGCGGGGTTGATCCTTTTCCATTCGCGTGAAGCGTTGCTGGCGCTGCAGCTGTTTAACGCCGTGTTTATTGGAATTGTTGCCGGGATCGGCATGCTCTGGTTCCAGGATCTGATGCCCGGCCGTGCAGGCTCGGCAACGACGCTTTTTACCAACAGTATTTCAACCGGCGTGATCCTGGCGGGCGTGATTCAGGGGGCGCTGGCGCAAAGCTATGGCCATGCGTCGGTCTACTGGATGATTGCGGCGCTATCCGTCGTGACGCTCCTGCTGACCTGCCGCGTAAAAGACGTGTGATCGGATGAGTGAAACGGAGCCCGGGAGCACCGGGCTCTGCGAACCGTTTTATTCGGAATACTGATATTTACGCTGCGCGCGTAGCGTCAAGTACATATGAACGAGGCCCATGAAACCGTGTGCCCAGAAATATGTCTCAATAAAAACTGTCAGGAATTTATGCAAATCTAAGACGGATTCCGTGACGGACGAAACCGGCCCAAGCGTGGCGTTCAGCACGAACCAGGCCGCGCCGCAGAGTGCAACGCCCAGCAGCGCCAGCACACCCAGACCTTGCACCGTTGCCGCCATACCGCCAGCATGCGCGTCAGGTAATTGACGCTGCGCGAGGGTGCGAATATCTTCAACGATTCCACGAAAATCCAGCGCCAGCCAGGCGTAGTAATACTTAAATCCGCGCTGGGTTAACATCCATGCCATCATGGCAATACCACAAAAAATTAAACCAAACCCTGAGATAACATGGATCCAGGTGACAATTCCGTTCAGTCCGGATTCGTGGAGGGCCTCGCTTTCGGTGAAATTAGAATTGATAATTTGGGCCAGCACCAGTATGGCTACAAGAATGTGCAGTACGCGAAGAAAAGGCGTTTCTTTATGGGGAAGCGTATTACGTAGCGTTGGGTTCATCGCTTTTTACCTCAATAATGAGAGAGCTGATGCGATGCAGTGTGACGCAGATTAATTAACGAAACCTTAACGATGAGTAGCGTCACACTGTATTTATGCGTTCCGATTAGTGGGCAGGATCAATATGCGTCATCACGTTCAGCACATTGAATTTTTGCATCACGTTGTTTCTGGCATTGACGGCAATCTGATGCCCTTCTTTTACGCTTAATTTGCCGTTCACTTCCAGATGGACATCGACAAGGGCTAAATCGCCCATCTTGCGGGTTTTTAAATCATGGAGTCCGGTGACGCCTTCGGTTGAGAGAAGACACGTTTTGATATCGTGCTCCAGCCCGGGTTCAAGCGAACGGTCCATCAGGTCGTGCAGGGCATCGGCAGAGAATTTGTAACCCATATGGGCGATGAACACTCCGACAATCAGGGCCGCAATCAGGTCCATTGCGTGAAAACCCACTAAATTCCCGGCAATACCGATGGCGACAACCACTGACGACGCTGCGTCAGAACGGGCATGCCAGGCATTGGCTATCAGCAGCGAGGACTGAATACGTTTTCCCGTGGCAAACATGTATCTGAACAGACTCTCCTTCACCACCAGCGCCAGTATCGCCACCCACAAAGCGGCCCCTTTTACTATCTGATGCGTCTCGGGATTAAGCAGTTTATTGCCAGCGGACCAGAGCATCCCGACCCCCACGAGCAGCAGAATAGCGCCAATAATAAGCTTTGCACCGTTTTCGAAACGCAGATGACCGTAATGATGATCGATATCAGAGGCTTTCTGACTCTTTTTATTCGCAATCAGAACGACAAAGTCAGAAGATAAATCGGAAAGAGAATGAATCCCATCAGCAATTAATCCCTGTGAACCGGAGAATATTCCTGCAACTATCTGAAAGCAGGTGAGTAAAATATTTATTATCACGCTTACTAATGTGCATTTGTGTATTTCCCGAGAACGGATATGAGACTCATTGCCATTTTTCTTTTTCATGATAATTTCCGCTACCAACTGATTGAGCGATTATTCTGCGCAGGGAACATTAAATTGACGTTAAATATAACGTCATTATTGGCTGGGTTTGGGAATATTTACACAAGGAGGGCGGGTATTGGGATAAAACTCGGCCTGCAGAGTGCACTGCAGGCCGGAGGATTACTTCATAAATGCAGGTTGTTTGTTTTCGTAAGTGGCAATCGCCGCTTCGTGCTGGAGAGTTAAACCTATGCTGTCCAGACCGTTCAGCATGCAGTGACGGCGGAACGCATCAATGCTGAAGCTGTAGGTTTTATCCCCGGCTTTCACCACTTCCGCTTCCAGATCCACTTCAAACGAAATACCCGGATTCGCCTTAACCAGCGCGAACAACTCATCGACCTGTTCATCACTCAACGTCACCGGCAGCAGCTGGTTGTTGAAGCTGTTACCGTAAAAAATATCCGCGAAGCTTGGGGCGATGACCACTTTGAAGCCGTAATCGGTGAGCGCCCACGGAGCGTGTTCGCGGGATGAGCCGCAGCCAAAGTTTTCTCGGGCCAGTAAAATGGATGCGCCTTTGTACTCCGGGAAGTTCAGAACGAATTCCGGATTAGGCACTTCGCCTTTGTCGTCCAGGAAACGCCAGTCGTTGAACAGGTGCGCGCCAAAGCCGGTACGCGTCACCTTCTGCAGAAACTGTTTGGGAATAATAGCGTCAGTATCGACGTTAGCGGCGTCCAGCGGGACAACCCGGCCCGTATGTTGGGTAAATTTCTCTGCCATGATTGTCTCCTTATTTCAGGCTGCGAATATCGGCGAAATGGCCGGTGACTGCCGCAGCGGCGGCCATTGCCGGGCTGACCAGATGGGTACGCCCACCGCGGCCCTGACGGCCTTCAAAGTTACGGTTGCTGGTGGAGGCGCAGCGCTCACCCGGGTTCAGGCGATCGTTATTCATGGCCAGACACATGGAGCAGCCAGGCAGGCGCCACTCGAAGCCCGCTTCGATAAAGATCTTATCCAGACCTTCGGCTTCCGCCTGGGCTTTCACCGGACCAGAGCCTGGAACCACCAGCGCCTGCACGCCCGGCGCGACTTTACGGCCTTTGGCAATCTCTGCCGCCGCGCGCAAATCTTCGATACGGGAGTTAGTGCAAGAACCGATAAAGACTTTATCAATGGTCACGTCGGTCAACGGCACGCCGGGCTTCAGCCCCATATAGGCCAGCGCTTTTTCCGCACTGGCGCGCTCGACCGGATCGGCAAAGGAAGCAGGATCTGGAATGGAGTCGTTGACGGAAATCACCTGACCCGGGTTGGTCCCCCAGGTCACCTGCGGCGCAATCTCTTCTGCCTGCAGCGTGACAACGGTATCAAACGTCGCCCCATCGTCGGTTTTCAGGGTTTTCCAGTATGCTACCGCGTCGTCAAAATCCTGACCTTTCGGCGCGTGCAGACGGCCCTTCACATAGTTGAAGGTCGTTTCATCTGGCGCGACCAGACCGGCTTTGGCGCCCATCTCAATGGCCATGTTGCACAGGGTCATGCGGCCCTCCATGCTCAGCGCCTGGATAGCGTCTCCGCAGAACTCAACGACGTGGCCTGTACCGCCTGCGCTGCCGGTTTTACCGATAATCGCCAGCACGATATCTTTCGCGGTAATGCCAGGTGCCGCTTTGCCCTTCACTTCAATCTTCATCGTTTTGGCACGGCCCTGCTTCAGGGTCTGCGTCGCCAGAACGTGTTCAACCTCAGAAGTGCCAATCCCGAACGCCAGAGCGCCAAACGCGCCGTGTGTCGCGGTATGGGAGTCACCGCAGACGATGGTCATGCCCGGCAGGGTGATCCCTTGCTCAGGCCCCATCACGTGGACGATGCCCTGATAAGGATGGTTCAGGTCGTACAGCTCAACGCCAAATTCTTTACAGTTCTTAATCAGCTCCTGCATCTGGATACGCGCCATCTCACCCGAGGCATTAATGTCTTTGGTCTGGGTGGAAACGTTGTGATCCATCGTCGCGAAGGTTTTACCCGGCTGACGTACCGGACGCTTGTGCGCGCGCAGGCCGTCAAATGCCTGAGGAGAGGTCACTTCGTGTACCAGATGACGGTCAATGTACAGCAGCGGGGTTTCGTTTGGTGCCTCGTAAACAACGTGCGCATCAAACAACTTTTCATATAACGTTTTAGCCATGATTACACCCCTTCAGCGACATAGCGGGCAATGATGTCGCCCATTTCATCGGTACTGACTGCCGCCGTGCCGCGTGCTAAATCGCCGGTACGGACGCCTTCTTCTAACGCCCGGTTAATGGCGTGTTCAATTGCGGTTGCTGCATCGTCTGCATCCAGGCTGTAGCGCAGCAGCAGGGCCAGGGAGAGGATCTGCGCAATCGGGTTAGCGATGTTTTTACCCGCGATATCCGGCGCAGAACCGCCTGCCGGTTCATACAGACCAAAGCCTTCTTCATTCAGGCTTGCGGATGGCAGCATCCCCATGGAGCCGGTGATCATTGCGCACTCGTCAGAGAGAATATCGCCGAACAGGTTGGAGCACAGCAGCACGTCAAACTGGGACGGATCCTTAATCAGCTGCATGGTCGCGTTATCGATGTACATGTGCGACAGCGCGACGTCCGGATACTGCTTAGCGACTTCACTGACGATCTCGCGCCACAGAATGGAAGATTGCAGCACGTTCGCTTTGTCAATGGAGGTCACTTTATGGCGGCGTTTACGCGCAGACTCAAAGGCGATATGGGCGATACGTTCAATTTCGAAACGGTGATACACCTCGGTGTCGAACGCTTTTTCGTGTTGTCCGCTGCCTTCGCGTCCTTTTGGCTGACCGAAATAGATCCCGCCGGTCAGTTCACGCACGCACAGAATGTCGAATCCGTTGGCGGCGATATCCGCGCGCAGCGGGCAGAACTCTTCCAGACCCTGATACAGCTTCGCCGGACGCAGGTTGCTGAACAGCTTGAAGTGTTTACGCAGCGGCAGCAGCGCGCCGCGCTCTGGCTGCTCTGCTGGCGGCAGGTGTTCCCATTTCGGGCCACCGACGGAACCAAACAGCACGGCATCGGCATTTTCACAGCCTTCCACGGTCGCTTTTGGCAGTGGCGTACCGTGGTTATCAATTGCAATACCGCCCACGTCGTAGTGGCTGGTGGTGATTTTCATCGCAAAACGCGCGCGAACGGCTTCCAGTACTTTCAGCGCCTGTGCCATCACTTCCGGGCCAATACCGTCACCCGGCAACACAGCAATATGGTAATTCTTCGACATTACACGGTTTCCTTGTTGTTCTCTTTATTCTGAGCTTTGCGTTGCAACTCTTTTTCGACTTCGGCGGCGCGCCAGATGTTGTTCAGAACATGCACCATCGCCTTCGCGGAGGATTCAACGATATCTGTCGCCAGGCCCACGCCATGGAAGCGGCGGCCCTTGTAATTGACCACGATATCTACCTGACCCAGCGCATCTTTGCCGTGGCCCTTGGCCGTCAGGTCATATTTGACCAGCTCAACGTCGTACTCGGTGACGCGATTAATCGCCTGGTAAATCGCATCGACAGGGCCGTTACCGTTAGCTGCCTCTGCTTTAATTTCATCTCCGCAGGCCAGCTTGACCGAGGCGGTAGCGATGTCGCTGGAGCCGGACTGCACGTTAAAGTAATCCAGACGGAAGTGCTCCGGCTCTTCCTGCTGTTTGTTGATAAAGGCCAGTGCTTCCAGGTCGTAGTCGAAGACCTGGCCTTTTTTGTCGGCCAGCTTCAGGAACGCGTCATACAGCTGATCCATGTTGTAATCGCTGTCCTTATAACCCATCTCTTCCATACGGTGCTTAACCGCCGCACGGCCGGAACGGGAGGTCAGGTTCAACTGGACCTGGTTCAGACCGATGGATTCCGGGGTCATGATTTCGTAGTTTTCACGGTTCTTCAGCACGCCATCCTGGTGAATACCGGAAGAGTGTGCGAAGGCGCCAGTGCCGACAATCGCTTTGTTAGCCGGAATGGGCATGTTGCAAATCTGGCTGACGGTCTGGCTGGTGCGCCAGATTTCGTTGTGATTGATGCGGGTGTGCACGTCCATGATGTCTTTGCGCACTTTGATCGCCATGATCACTTCTTCCAGAGAACAGTTGCCCGCACGTTCGCCGATGCCGTTCATCGCGCCTTCAACCTGACGTGCCCCGGCGTGGACGGCGGCGATGGCATTGCCCACGGCCAGACCCAAATCATCGTGGGTGTGGACGGAGATAATTGCCTTATCAATATTTGGTACGCGGTCATACAGGCCGGTGATGATGTTGGAGAACTCAAACGGCATGGTGTAGCCGACGGTGTCCGGAATGTTGATGGTTTTCGCGCCCGCGTTGATGGCGGCTTCGACGACGCGCGCCAGGTCTTCGATTGGCGTACGACCCGCATCTTCACAGGAGAATTCAACGTCATCGGTATAGTTGCGTGCGCGCTTAACCATATAGACAGCACGCTCAATCACCTCATCCAGCGTGCTGCGCAGCTTGGTTGCGATGTGCATAGGAGAGGTCGCAATGAAGGTGTGAATACGGAACGCTTCAGCCACCTTCAATGACTCAGCGGCAACGTCGATATCTTTCTCTACGCAGCGCGCCAGGGCACACACACGGCTGTTTTTAATGGTGCGGGCGATAGTCTGGACGGATTCGAAATCACCGGGAGACGAGACAGGGAAACCGACCTCCATCACGTCGACACCCATACGTTCGAGAGCCAGCGCGATCTGCAGTTTCTCTTTAACACTCAGGCTTGCCTGTAATGCCTGTTCACCGTCACGTAAAGTAGTATCGAAAATAATGACTTGCTGGCTCATGGGTTAGGTCCTTGTCAGTCTTAGGGCGCCTTGCTACGAGCATAAAAAAACCCGCGCAGTGGCGCGGGTTTTTAGTCTTACTGGTGACGATTCAACGCTGAATTTCGCCCGCCAGTCTACCGCGCACAGTGGATGCGTTTAGTAGTAGTAGACCGGTGAAACGAATGGTGCGTGTCATGAATCGTGCTCCGTTAAATTCAATATACTTTTAGTGGTACTGGATACGGCTGTTCATGTCAACCCCTGATGATGAAAACGGGCCCGACAGACTGAATCAATAGGCTATTCACTTTAGCTAATTGTGCTGGTTTTAGCTTTTTCGAACCGACTAATTGTCTAATTTTGGACTTAAGAAAAGAGTTGCAGAAACAAATAAATTAATTTTTTTAAAAATGAGTGAAATGTGTTGAAGAGGATGCTTAGAGCTTAAAGATGTTTAATATCATAAAGTTATAAATGAAGTGGATCTATTCCAGAACACTGAAAAACGAGCTGAGATAACAGATTGTTAACTAACTGTAGGGTGATAGCAATAATAGTTTAATCATACTTAAGTCATCATTAACCTGTCGGCAATTGTATATTTGTTTGGTTTATGGTTTCATTCAGTTCCTGAAGTCAAACATATCATTTTCGCTGATTAATGTTTGTTAATATAAAGTCTTTATATATTCTGAATTTTAAATAATTCTCTTTCGCTGATCGTATTTGCATGATAATGCACCTTTAAGGTTATTATCGTGCGTTGGCAAAGGAGTGTAGCGTGACAGTGGAGTCAGAAGTGCCAGAAAATAATATTAAAAAACCTCAAGTTGCTGATGGGATTAAACCGCAGTTACGCACGGTGGATCTTAATCTTCTGACGGTTTTTGATGCGGTCATGCAGGAACAGAATATCACCCGTGCAGCCCAATCGTTGGGGATGTCACAACCTGCTGTGAGTAATGCCGTTGCCAGGCTTAAGCTCATGTTTAACGACGAATTATTTGTCCGCTACGGGAGGGGGATCCAGCCTACGGCGCGCGCATTTCAGCTATTCGGCTCCATTCGTCAGGCGTTGCAACTGGTCCAAAATGAGCTGCCGGGATCGGGGTTTGAACCCTTAAGCAGCGAGCGCGTATTCCATCTTTGTGTCTGTAGCCCATTAGATAATTATTTAACGTCAATTATTTATAATAAAGTTGAAGAAATCGCACCAAATATCAATCTTGTTTTTAAATCATCCTTGAATCAAAACACGGAACATCAGTTACGCTACCAGGAGATCGAATTTGTTCTGGGGTATGAAGAGTTCCGTCGCCCGGAATTTTCCTGTGTGCCGCTGTTTAACGATGAAATGGTTCTGGTCGCCAGCAAAAAACACCCACGTCTGAATTCTCCGATGCGAGAAAACGATGTTTATAACGAGCAGCATGCCGTTGTTGCACTCGACAGATATGCTTCTTTTAGCCTGCCGTGGTATGACACTGCGGATAAACAGGCGAGCGTGGCTTATCAGGGCATGGCTATGGTCAGCGTATTAAACGTGGTGTCCCAGACCCAGCTGGTGGCGATTGCGCCGCGCTGGCTGGCAGAAGAGTTTTCTGACCCTTTAAATCTGCAAATTTTGCCTCTGCCACTCAAGCTAAATAGCCGTACCTGTTATCTTTCCTGGCATGAAGCGGCGGGGCGAGATAAAGGACATCAGTGGATGGAAGAGTTGCTGGTGGGCATCTGCCGCCGGTAAAACGCATCAGGATAAATCGCATCGGATTGTGTGATTTATCCTGGTTTTTTTTAGATAATTGATATTTTGTTCTGTTGTTCTTTTTTTGGAGCTGCTCTCCGGCTCGCAAAAATAGATGATTTCCTGCATTGCCGCGCTTTTCAGTGATGATTTATCACCCCATCCTCTATTCCCAGAGGAATTAACCATATCCTCTGCTAACAGCTGCTTTTTCTGCTTTACGCACCGTTTATCTCTCCGGGTTTGCTAATTGCCTGCCTCATAACGAGCGGTTAAGGTAAAGAACACTCTGCAAAATATAAGATTGGTTTCTCCCAATCGTAAGACGGTGCGGAAATGAATTCGGCATTCCGTCTATAACAAAATGCCTGGAGGCAAACCATGGAGATGTTGTCTGGCGCGGAAATGGTCGTTCGGTCACTGATCGATCAGGGCGTAAAGCAAGTGTTCGGCTACCCTGGTGGTGCAGTTCTCGATATTTATGATGCGCTGCACACGGTAGGGGGCATTGACCATGTTCTGGTACGTCACGAGCAGGCGGCGGTACACATGGCTGACGGCCTGGCGCGGGCGACGGGTGAAGTGGGCGTGGTGTTAGTCACTTCCGGCCCCGGCGCGACAAACGCCATTACCGGCATTGCGACAGCGTATATGGACTCTATCCCGCTGGTGATCCTCTCCGGGCAGGTGGCAACCTCACTGATCGGTTACGATGCGTTTCAGGAGTGCGACATGGTCGGGATTTCGCGTCCCGTTGTGAAGCACAGCTTCCTGGTCAAGCAAACGGAAGACATTCCTGGCGTACTGAAGAAAGCTTTCTGGCTGGCGGCGAGCGGACGCCCGGGACCAGTGGTGGTCGATCTGCCTAAAGATATCCTCAACCCGGCAAACAAGCTGCCTTATGTCTGGCCGGAAGCTGTCAGCATGCGCTCTTATAACCCCACAACGCAGGGGCACAAAGGTCAGATCAAGCGAGCGTTGCAAACGCTTCTGGCAGCCAAAAAACCGGTGGTCTATGTCGGTGGCGGGGCGATCAACGCTGCCTGTGAAGTCCAGCTTCGTGAACTGATTGAAAAACTCAACCTTCCCGTTGCATCGTCGCTGATGGGGCTGGGGGCGTTCCCCGCAACCCATCGTCAGGCGCTGGGTATGCTGGGCATGCACGGTACCTATGAAGCCAACATGACGATGCACCATTCCGATGTGATTTTTGCCGTCGGCGTGCGGTTTGACGATCGCACCACCAATAACCTGGCGAAGTACTGCCCTAACGCCACCGTACTGCATATTGATATCGATCCAACGTCAATTTCAAAAACGGTATCGGCTGATGTTCCTATCGTCGGTGATGCCCGGCAGGTTCTGGAGCAAATGCTGGATCTGCTGGCCCAGGAGAGTGCAACCCAGCCGCTGGATGAGATTCGCGACTGGTGGCAGCAGATTGAACAGTGGCGCGCACGTCAGTGCCTGAAATATGACACGCAAAGTGAAAATATTAAACCGCAGGCAGTCATTGAAGCGGTGTGGCGACTGACGAAAGGTGAGGCGTACGTAACCTCAGATGTAGGGCAGCATCAGATGTTTGCCGCCCTGTATTACCCGTTTGATAAACCGCGACACTGGATCAACTCCGGTGGTTTAGGAACAATGGGCTTTGGTCTGCCTGCCGCGTTGGGCGTGAAGCTGGCGCTGCCGAATGAAACCGTCGTCTGCGTGACGGGGGACGGCAGTATTCAGATGAACATTCAGGAGCTGTCTACTGCGCTGCAATATGAACTGCCGGTACTGGTGCTGAACCTGAATAACGGGTATCTCGGTATGGTGAAGCAGTGGCAGGATATGATCTATTCTGGCCGTCACTCTCAATCCTACATGAAATCGCTACCGGATTTTGTTCGCCTTGCTGAAGCTTACGGCCATGTTGGCATGCGGGTGACCGATCCGGCAGAGCTGGAAACAAAGCTCGCGCAAGCGCTTGAGCACGTTAAAAACAACCGCCTCGTCTTTATGGATGTGATTGTTGATGGGACCGAGCACGTTTATCCGATGCATATTCGTGGAGGTGGTATGGATGAAATGTGGTTAAGCAAAACGGAGAGAACCTGATATGCGCCGGATATTATCGGTTTTACTGGAAAATGAGTCTGGCGCACTGTCGCGCGTCATTGGCCTTTTTGCGCAGCGCGGCTATAACATTGAAAGCCTGACCGTTGCCCCGACGGAAGACCCAACGCTGTCGCGCATGACGATTCAAACCGTTGGCGATGCGAAAGTGCTTGAGCAAATTGAAAAACAGCTGCATAAGCTGGTTGATGTGCTGCGCGTGAGCGAGCTGGGGCAGGGGGCCTACGTTGAACGTGAGGTCATGCTGGTGAAAATCCAGGCCAGCGGCTACGGGCGTGAAGAAGTTAAACGCAATGCGGATATTTTCCGCGGACAAATTATCGACGTCACGCCTTCTCTTTATACGGTTCAGCTGGTCGGGACAAGCGACAAGCTGGATGCTTTTCTCGCGTCCGTGCGGGATGTTGCAAAAATTGTCGAGGTCGCGAGATCGGGTGTCGTGGGTCTGTCACGCGGCGAGAAAATCATGCGTTAGTTATCAAAAAGGTTCGCCTCTTTCTGCCCGGTCACCAAAGCCGGGCTTTTTTTTGCGTAATCAGCCGACAACGCAGATAAAAGCGGTTGCCGCGAAGGCTTTTCTGCGTTTAGATGTTAAAAGATTTAACCATAACCTTGACAGGGCCATGGATTCTTTTCTTTTTTTAAGGGGCAATTGTGAAACTGGATGAAATCGCCCGGCTAGCCGGCGTGTCACGAACAACGGCCAGCTATGTGATTAACGGTAAAGCAAAGCAGTACCGTGTCAGCGACAAGACCGTTGAAAAAGTTATGGCGGTGGTTCGTGAGCATAACTACCATCCGAATGCTGTCGCAGCCGGTCTGCGTGCCGGGCGTACCCGCTCTATTGGTCTGGTGATCCCTGACCTGGAAAATACCAGCTATACCCGTATCGCCAACTATCTCGAACGTCAGGCGCGCCAGCGCGGCTATCAACTGCTGATTGCCTGCTCTGAAGATCAGCCCGACAACGAGATGCGCTGCATTGAACATCTTCTCCAGCGCCAGGTGGATGCCATTATTGTTTCGACCTCCCTACCGCCAGAACATCCGTTCTACCAGCGCTGGGCGAACGACCCGTTCCCAATCGTTGCGCTGGATCGCGCGCTCGATCGCGAGCATTTCACCAGCGTCGTGGGTGCGGATCAGGATGATGCAGAAATGCTGGCCGCAGAGCTGCGAACTTTCCCCGCAGAAACTGTGCTGTATCTTGGCGCGCTGCCCGAGCTTTCCGTTAGCTTCCTGCGTGAGCAGGGGTTCAGAACCGCGTGGAAAGACGATCCGCGCGAGGTTAACTATCTCTATGCCAACAGTTACGAACGTGAAGCCGCAGCGCAGCTGTTCGAAAAATGGCTAGAGACACACCCGATGCCGCAGGCGCTATTCACCACGTCGTTTGCGCTGTTGCAGGGTGTCATGGATGTAACCTTACGCCGTGAAGGTAAACTTCCCTCTGACCTGGCGATTGCCACGTTTGGGGATAACGAGCTGCTCGACTTCCTTCAGTGTCCGGTGCTGGCGGTAGCACAGCGTCACCGTGATGTGGCTGAACGCGTGCTGGAGATTGTGCTGGCAAGCCTGGATGAGCCGCGCAAACCGAAGCCGGGCCTGACGCGTATCAAACGTAATCTCTATCATCGCGGAATTTTAAGCCGCCAAAAATGAAATGACCGGGGCGGGAAAGTCTGCCCCATTTTGCTGCGATAAATCGTCCGGATAATTCCCGGAGAGAAATTAGGATAATTCTTGTGAGATGATAATCGCCAATTTTTCTTAATTCATTTTGGCTTTTAAATTGTCCTTTAAAGAACATCTCAGCGATTTTAAACAGCTATCTTTGTATTATTTTGTTACAAACCCTATTCGGCCGATGAATATTCAGACGTTTTTCCTCCTCCTGTAGCTGCTTACGTGGCAACTGCCGCGCTTACCCGGTGCCAGAGTGAATCTGGCGCTGTTATCCCCTGAGAATCTGTCATAAAATGCTGCCCGCGTCGCAAACTGACACTTTATATTTATCTGCGATGATATTGAGTGAGCTTTAACGCTAGTGTGCATATTCGGTTTTTTTCTTACAAATATTCATAACGTTAATTTTGCCTCGCCAGTTGTGCAGTTATTAACCAGGACTGTTTATCTCTGTAAATAGAGGGCGTTCGAGTCCTTACAGGGAGAGTCCTGGCTTGACAAGCTTTTCCCTCGCTCCGTAAACTCCTTTAGGTGGGAATTTGTGGGTTAAAGTGGTGAAGAGGGGTGAGACTGGCATGTTCCGTGGAGCAACGTTAGTCAATCTCGACAGCAAAGGGCGTTTATCGGTACCAACCCGATACCGCGACCAGCTGATCGAGAACGCTGCGGGTCAAATGGTTTGCACCATTGACATTAATTCCCCCTGCCTGCTGCTTTACCCCTTGCCTGAATGGGAAATTATTGAGCAAAAGCTGTCGCGACTGTCGAGCATGAACCCGCAGGAACGCCGCGTGCAGCGGCTGTTATTGGGACATGCCAGTGAATGTCAGATGGATAACGCAGGGCGATTACTGATTGCGCCTGTGTTACGGCAACATGCCGGTCTGACCAAAGAAGTGATGCTGGTCGGGCAGTTCAACAAATTTGAACTGTGGGATGAAACGACCTGGTATCAACAGGTCAAGGAAGATATCGACGCTGAGCAGTCTGATTCCGCGACATTATCGGAACGGCTGCAGGACTTGTCTCTATAAATATGATGGAAAATTATAAACATAAAACGGTGTTACTGGACGAGGCCGTAAACGGTCTGAATATTCGTCCGGAAGGCATCTACATTGATGGCACGTTTGGTCGCGGTGGTCACTCGCGTTTGATTCTCTCCCAGCTCGGAGAGGAAGGCCGCCTGCTGGCAATCGATCGCGATCCGCAGGCAATTGCGGTTGCTCAGACCATCAATGACCCACGCTTTTCCATCGTGCATGGACCTTTTTCTGCGCTTGCAGATTATGTTGCTGAGCGCGGCCTGACGGGTAAGATCGACGGGATTCTTCTCGATCTTGGCGTCTCTTCACCCCAACTTGATGATGCCGAACGTGGTTTCTCCTTTATGCGTGATGGTCCGCTGGATATGCGGATGGATCCAACGCGCGGTCAGTCTGCCGCTGAGTGGTTACAGACCGCTGACGAAGCCGATATTGCATGGGTCATCAAAACGTTTGGCGAAGAGCGCTTTGGCAAACGAATCGCGCGCGCCATCGTTGAGCGTAATCGCATTGAGCCAATGACCCGCACCAAAGAGTTGGCCGAAGTGATCGCGGCGGCGACACCGGTGAAGGATAAGCACAAACATCCCGCGACCCGTACCTTCCAGGCGGTTCGCATCTGGGTAAACAGTGAACTGGAGGAAATAGAGCTGGCGCTAAAAAGCTCGCTCGACGTGCTGGCCCCGGGGGGGCGGTTATCCATCATCAGCTTCCATTCGCTGGAAGACCGTATTGTGAAACGCTTTATGCGTGAACAAAGCCGCGGTCCACAGGTGCCAGCGGGGCTGCCGATGACGGAAGAACAACTCAGGAAGCTGGGTGGCCGTCAGTTGCGAGCATTAGGCAAGTTGATGCCGGGCGAAGAAGAAGTGGCTGAGAATCCACGCGCCCGTAGTTCAGTGCTGCGTGTTGCAGAGAGGACGAACGCATGATCGGCAGAGTGACAGAGACCCTAAGCAAAGTTAAGGATTCGTTAGGAAGCAACGAGCGCCATGCCTTGCCTGGCGTGATCGGCGACGATCTTTTGCGGTTTGGGAAACTGCCACTCTGTCTGTTCATTTGCATCATTGTCACGGCAGTTACGGTGGTGACCACCGCCCACCATACACGTTTATTGACTGCGCAACGCGAGCAGATGGTACTGGAACGCGATGCGCTGGATATTGAATGGCGAAATCTGATCCTTGAAGAAAACGCGCTCGGCGATCACAGCCGGGTTGAACGGATCGCAACGGAAAAGCTGCAATTGCAGCATGTTGATCCTTCGCAGGAAAATATCGTAGTACAAAAATAAGGGAAAACGCGACGCATGAAAGCAGCGGCAAAAACGCTAAAACCAAAACGTCAGGAAGAACAGGCCAACTTTATCAGTTGGCGTTTTGCGTTGCTTTGCGGCTGCATTTTACTCGCTCTGGGTTTTCTGCTTGGACGCGTGGCCTGGCTACAAATCATCGCTCCTGACATGCTGGTACGCCAGGGTGACATGCGTTCCCTGCGCGTTCAGGAAGTGTCGACATCCCGTGGGATGATTACCGATCGCTCGGGTCGTCCGCTAGCGGTGAGCGTGCCGGTGAAGGCGATTTGGGCCGATCCTAAAGAACTGCATGATGCTGGCGGTATCACGCTTGATAACCGCTGGAAGGCCCTTGCGGATGCGCTGAAGATGCCGTTGGACCAGTTAGCTTCACGCGTGAATACGAACCCGAGAGGGCGCTTTATCTATCTGGCACGTCAGGTGAACCCTGACATGGCGGACTACATCAAAAAATTGAAGCTGCCGGGGATCCATCTGCGTGAAGAATCCCGTCGTTACTATCCATCCGGCGAAGTGACTGCTCACCTCATTGGCTTTACTAACGTCGATAGCCAGGGGATTGAAGGCGTTGAAAAAAGCTTTGATAAATGGCTTACCGGCCAGCCCGGCGAGCGCATTGTGCGTAAAGACCGCTATGGTCGCGTGATCGAGGATATTTCCTCAACGGACAGCCAGGCCGCACACAACCTTGCGCTGAGTATTGATGAGCGATTACAGGCGCTGGTTTACCGCGAACTGAACAATGCCGTGGCCTTCAACAAAGCGGAATCGGGCAGTGCTGTGTTAGTTGATGTCAGCACGGGTGAAGTGCTGGCGATGGCCAATAGCCCGTCCTACAACCCTAATAATCTTACCGGCACGCAGAAGGATGTTATGCGTAACCGTACCATCACCGACGTGTTCGAACCGGGTTCGACGGTTAAGCCGATGGTGGTCATGACTGCACTTCAGCGCGGTATCGTCAACGAAAACACCGTACTGAATACCATTCCATACCGAATTAACGGTCACGAAATCAAAGACGTGGCGCGCTACAGCGAATTGACCCTGACCGGGGTATTACAGAAGTCGAGTAACGTCGGCGTTTCAAAGCTGGCGTTAGCGATGCCGTCCTCAGCGTTAGTAGAGACTTACTCACGTTTTGGACTTGGAAAGGCGACCAATTTGGGGTTGGTCGGAGAACGCAGTGGCTTATATCCTCAAAAACAACGGTGGTCTGACATAGAGAGGGCCACCTTCTCTTTCGGCTACGGGCTAATGGTAACTCCGTTACAGCTAGCGCGAGTCTATGCAACGATTGGCAGCTATGGCGTCTATCGTCCGCTGTCGATTACTAAAGTTGATCCACCGGTTCCGGGCGAGCGTATCTTCCCGGAATCTGTCGTTCGTACCGTGGTGCACATGATGGAAAGCGTGGCGCTGCCTGGCGGCGGCGGCGTGAAGGCGGCGATCAAAGGTTATCGCATTGCCATCAAGACCGGTACAGCGAAAAAGGTGGGGCCAGACGGCCGCTACATCAACAAATATATTGCCTATACCGCAGGCGTTGCGCCTGCAAGCAATCCGCGTTTTGCGCTGGTGGTCGTAATAAACGATCCACAGGCGGGTAAATACTACGGCGGCGCCGTCTCCGCGCCTGTGTTCGGGGCTATCATGGGCGGCGTGTTACGCACCATGAACATTGAACCGGATGCGCTGGCGACGGGCGAAAAAAGTGAATTTGTAATTAATCAAGGCGAGGGTACAGGTGGCAGATCGTAATTTGCGCGACCTTCTCGCTCCGTGGGTGCCAAATGCACCGGAGCGAGCACTGCGAGAGATGGTACTGGACAGCCGCGTGGCTGCTTCTGGCGATCTTTTTGTGGCGGTGGTCGGTCATCAGGCGGACGGGCGTCGTTATATCCCGCAGGCGATTGCGCAAGGTGTGGCTGCCATTATTGCTGAGGCCAAAGATGAGGCAACCGACGGTGAGATCCGTGAAATGCACGGGGTGCCGGTTATCTATCTCAGCCAGTTAAACGAGCGTCTCTCCGCGCTGGCGGGACGTTTTTATCACGAACCTTCCGACCAGCTGCGTCTGGTCGGCGTGACGGGCACGAACGGTAAAACCACCACCACGCAGCTGATGGCGCAGTGGGCCCAGCTGTTGGGTGAAACCGGTGCAGTGATGGGTACCGTAGGTAACGGCCTGCTGGGCAAAGTGAGCCCGACGGAAAACACCACCGGCTCGGCGGTAGACGTACAGCATGTGCTTGCAGGTCTGGCTGGGCAGGGGGCAACCTTTGCTGCAATGGAAGTCTCTTCGCACGGTCTGGTACAGCATCGGGTTGCGGCGCTGAAATTTGCCGCTTCAGTGTTTACTAACCTGAGCCGCGATCATCTTGATTATCATGGTGATATGGAGCATTACGAAGCCGCGAAATGGCTGCTGTTCTCTACTCACCATTACGGACAAGCCATCATCAACGCCGACGACGAAGTGGGCCGCCGCTGGCTGGCGAAGCTGCCGGATGCGGTTGCGGTGTCGATGGAAGACCATATCAATCCGAACTGCCACGGACGCTGGCTGAAGGCGGTTGAGGTGAATTACCACGACAGCGGGGCGACAATCCGCTTTGCCTCTTCCTGGGGTGAAGGCGAAATTGAAAGCCGCCTGATGGGCGCGTTCAACGTCAGCAACCTGCTGCTGGCGCTGGCGACGCTGCTGGCGCTGGGTTATCCGATGGCTGAACTGCTGAAAACCTCAGCGCGTCTGCAGCCGGTTTGTGGCCGTATGGAAGTGTTCAACGCGCCGGGCAAACCGACCGTTGTGGTTGATTATGCCCACACGCCGGATGCGCTGGAAAAAGCGCTCGAAGCGGCGCGCCTGCACTGCGCCGGGAAGCTCTGGTGCGTGTTTGGCTGCGGCGGCGATCGCGATAAAGGCAAACGCCCGCTGATGGGGGCTATTGCCGAGCAGTTCGCAGATATTCCGGTAGTAACCGATGACAACCCGCGTACGGAAGAGCCGCGCGCCATCATCAATGACATTCTGGCGGGCATGCTGGACGCGGGCCGTGCTCGCGTGGTGGAAGGCCGTGCGGAAGCCGTGACCAATACCATTATGCAGGCGCAAGAGAATGATGTTGTCCTCTTAGCGGGCAAAGGGCATGAAGATTATCAGATCGTTGGCAATCGCCGTCTGGACTACTCGGACCGCGTAACGGCAGCACGCCTGCTGGGAGTCGTGGCATGATTAGCATCACGTTACGTCAGGCCGCTGCAATCCTGAAGGGCGACCTGCACGGGCAAGACCTGACCATTGATGCCGTGACGACGGACACCCGCAAAATCACTGCAGGCTGTCTGTTTGTGGCGCTGAAAGGCGAACGTTTTGACGCGCATGATTTTGCTGAACAGGCCAAAGAGAACGGCGCCGGTGCGCTGCTGGTCAGCCGCAAGCTCGATATCGATCTGCCGCAGGTTGTGGTGAAAGATACGCGCCTCGCGTTCGGTGAGCTGGCCGCCTGGGTGCGTCAGCAGGTGCCTGCTCGCGTCGTCGCGCTGACCGGGTCATCAGGCAAAACGTCGGTGAAAGAGATGACGGCGGCGATCCTCGGCCAGTGCGGCAATACGCTTTATACCGCGGGCAACCTCAATAATGACATCGGCGTGCCGATGACATTGCTTCGCCTGACCAAAGAACATGACTATGCGGTGATCGAGTTAGGAGCAAACCACCAGGGCGAAATCGCCTGGACCGTGAGCCTGACTCGCCCGGAAGCTGCGCTGGTGAATAACCTCGCGGCTGCGCACCTGGAAGGCTTTGGCTCGCTGGAAGGCGTGGCGAAAGCGAAAGGTGAGATTTATACCGGCCTGCCGGATAACGGTATCGCTATTCTGAACGCCGATAACAACGACTGGCTGAACTGGCAGAGCATCATTGGCGCGCGTAAAACCTGGCGCTTCTCGCCAAATGCGGCCAACAGTGATTTTACGGCGACCAATATCCATGTGACGTCCCACGGCACCGAGTTCACCCTCACGACCCCAACGGGGGGCGTAGAGGTTCTGCTGCCGCTGCCGGGTCGCCATAACATCGCCAATGCCCTTGCGGCGGCGGCGCTGTCAACGGCGGTGGGCGCTTCACATGAGGCGATCAAAGCCGGGCTGGCGAACCTGAAAGCCGTGCCTGGTCGTCTGTTCCCGATTCAGCTTTCGGAAAACAAACTGCTGCTGGATGACTCCTACAACGCGAACGTTGGTTCAATGACGGCGGCGGTGCAGGTGTTATCTGAAATGCCGGGCTATCGCATCATGGTGGTTGGCGACATGGCAGAGCTGGGCGACGAAAGCGAAGCCTGTCATAACCAGGTCGGTGAAGCGGCGAAAGCGGCGGGGCTGGACTGCGTGCTGAGCGCAGGAAAACTGAGCCAGGCGATTAGCCATGCCAGCGGCGTTGGCGAGCATTTTGCTGATAAAGCCGCGTTGATAGAGCGCCTTAAAGCGTTGATTACAGAAAAACAAATTGTGACTGTGTTAGTGAAAGGTTCACGTAGTGCCGCCATGGAAGAGGTTGTGCACGCATTACAGGAGAACGGGACATGTTAGTTTGGCTGGCCGAACATTTGGTCAAATATTATTCAGGCTTTAACGTCTTTTCATATCTGACGTTTCGCGCCATCGTCAGCCTGCTGACTGCGCTGTTCATCTCGTTGTGGATGGGCCCGCGCATGATTGCCCGTCTGCAAAAACTCTCTTTCGGCCAGGTTGTGCGTAACGACGGTCCGGAGTCGCACTTCAGCAAACGCGGTACCCCGACCATGGGCGGGATCATGATCCTGACCGCCATCGTCGTTTCCGTGCTGCTGTGGGCGTACCCCTCCAACCCGTACGTCTGGTGCGTTCTGACGGTACTGGTGGGTTACGGGATCATCGGTTTTGTGGATGATTACCGCAAAGTCGTTCGTAAAGATACTAAGGGCCTGATCGCGCGCTGGAAATATTTCTGGATGTCGGTGATCGCGCTGGGCGTTGCCTTCGCTCTGTATCTGGCAGGCAAAGACACACCGGCCACCGAGCTGGTTGTGCCGTTCTTTAAAGACGTGATGCCACAGCTGGGGCTGTTCTACATTCTGCTGGCCTACTTTGTGATTGTCGGCACGGGCAACGCCGTTAACCTGACCGACGGTCTGGATGGCCTGGCCATTATGCCAACCGTCTTTGTGGCCGCCGGTTTTGCGCTGGTGGCGTGGGCGACCGGTAACATGAACTTTGCGAACTACCTGCACATCCCTTATCTGCGCCATGCGGGTGAGTTGGTGATCGTCTGTACGGCAATTGTCGGGGCGGGGCTGGGCTTCCTGTGGTTCAACACCTATCCGGCGCAGGTCTTTATGGGTGACGTCGGTTCTCTGGCTTTGGGCGGTGCGCTCGGCATTATCGCCGTGCTGCTGCGTCAGGAGTTCCTGCTGGTGATTATGGGCGGCGTGTTTGTGGTTGAAACCCTGTCGGTGATTTTGCAGGTAGGTTCCTTCAAGCTGCGCGGTCAGCGCATCTTCCGTATGGCGCCGATTCACCACCACTATGAACTGAAAGGCTGGCCGGAGCCGCGCGTGATTGTGCGCTTCTGGATTATTTCGCTGATGCTGGTGCTGATTGGCCTGGCAACGCTGAAGGTACGTTAATCATGGCAGATTACCAGGGCAAAAAAGTCGTTATCATCGGGTTGGGCCTCACGGGGCTCTCCTGCGTGGACTTTTTCCTCGCGCGCGGCGTGACGCCGCGCGTGATGGATACGCGTGTCTCTCCACCGGGTCTGGACAAACTGCCGGAACAGGTTGAACGCCACCTTGGTGGTCTGAATGATGACTGGCTGCTGGCAGCCGATTTGATTGTCGCCAGCCCGGGTATGGCGCTGGCGCACCCTTCGCTGAGCGCTGCCGCGGATGCGGGTGTGGAAATTGTCGGCGATATCGAGCTGTTCTGCCGTGAAGTGCAGGCGCCCGTTATCGCTATTACCGGTTCTAACGGTAAAAGCACCGTCACCACTCTGGTGGGTGAAATGGCGAAAGCGGCAGGCATGAACGTCGGCGTTGGCGGTAACATTGGTTTACCTGCTCTGATGCTGCTGGACAAAGGCTGCGAGCTGTTCGTGCTGGAACTCTCCAGCTTCCAGCTGGAAACGACTTCCAGCCTGCATGCTGCGGCTGCGACGATCCTCAACGTGACTGAAGATCATATGGACAGGTATCCATTTGGCCTGCAGCAATACCGTGCCGCTAAGCTGCGCGTTTATGAAAATGCAAAAGTCTGCGTTGTTAATGCCGATGACGCTCTGACGATGCCGGTGCGTGGCGCAGACGATCGCTGTATTAGCTTTGGTATTACGATGGGGGACTACCACCTGAACCGCCAACTGGGCGAAACCTGGCTGCGCGTGAAGGGTGAGAAAGTGCTGAACGTGAAAGAGATGAAGCTCACAGGTCAGCACAACTACACCAATGCCCTGGCGGCGCTGGCGCTTGCTGATGCTGTAGGGCTGCCGCGCTCCTCCAGCCTGAAAGCGTTAACCACCTTTTCTGGTCTGGCACACCGTTTCCAGCTGGCGCTGGAGCACAACGGCGTGCGCTGGATTAACGACTCCAAAGCCACCAACGTGGGTAGCACGGAGGCCGCGCTGAACGGGCTGCACGTTGACGGCACCCTGCATTTACTGTTGGGCGGCGACGGTAAATCAGCTGATTTTTCCTCGCTGAAGCCCTATCTCTCCGGCGATAACATCCGCCTGTACTGCTTCGGCCGTGACGGCAGCGAACTGGCTGAACTGCGCCCTGAAGTTGCCGAGCAAACCGAAACCATGGAACAGGCGATGCGGTTGATTGCCCCTCGCGTGAAGCCAGGCGATATGGTGCTGCTCTCTCCGGCCTGTGCCAGCCTCGATCAATTCAAGAATTTCGAACAGCGTGGTGATGTCTTTACCCGCCTGGCGAAGGAGTTAGGCTGATGCGTTTATCTCTCCCTCGCCTGAAAATGCCGCGCATGCCAGGATTTGGGATCCTGGCATGGCTGTTTGCGGCGCTCAAAGGCTGGGTAATGGGCTCTCGTCAAAAAGATAACGACAGCCTGATCATGTACGACCGCACGCTGTTCTGGCTCACGATGGGGCTGGCGGCGGTAGGCTTTATTATGGTGACGTCGGCATCAATGCCTGTCGGGCAGCGTCTGGCGAACGATCCTTTCCTGTTTGCCAAGCGTGATGGTCTTTACATTATCCTGGCGTTCTGTCTGGCGCTGGTGACCTTGCGTCTGCCGATGGAGTTCTGGCAGCGGCACAGTACGGCGATGCTGATCGCGTCGATTATTATGCTGCTGATCGTACTGGTGGTGGGCAGCTCCGTTAACGGGGCATCCCGCTGGATCGCCTTCGGCCCGCTGCGTATTCAGCCTGCGGAATTTACCAAGCTCTCCCTGTTCTGCTACCTGGCTAACTACCTGGTGCGTAAGGTAGATGAGGTGCGTAACAACCTGCGCGGCTTCTTAAAACCGATGGGCGTGATTCTGGTGCTGGCGGTATTACTGCTGGCGCAGCCTGACCTCGGTACCGTTGTCGTGCTGTTCGTTACCACCCTGGCCATGCTGTTCCTGGCGGGCGCGAAGCTGTGGCAGTTCATCGCTATTATCGGGATGGGGATTTCGGCGGTTGTGCTGCTGATCCTCGCCGAGCCTTACCGTATTCGCCGTGTGACCTCGTTCTGGAACCCGTGGGAAGATCCGTTCGGCAGCGGTTATCAGCTGACGCAGTCGCTGATGGCCTTTGGTCGCGGTGAAGTCTGGGGACAGGGGCTGGGGAACTCGGTACAGAAACTCGAGTATTTACCGGAAGCGCATACTGACTTCATCTTCTCCATTATTGCGGAAGAACTGGGTTATATCGGTGTGGTATTAGCGCTATTAATGGTATTCTTCGTCGCTTTCCGCGCCATGTCCATCGGCCGGAAAGCGCTGGAGATCGATCACCGCTTCTCAGGCTTCCTGGCCTGCTCAATTGGTATCTGGTTTAGCTTCCAGGCATTGGTTAACGTCGGGGCCGCAGCGGGTATGCTGCCGACCAAAGGTCTGACGTTGCCGTTGATCAGTTATGGTGGTTCCAGTCTGTTGATTATGTCGACGGCCATCATGCTGTTGTTGCGCATAGATTATGAAACGCGTCTGGAGAAAGCCCAGGCGTTTACACGAGGTTCACGATGAATCAACCGAAGCGGTTAATGGTGATGGCAGGCGGTACCGGCGGACACGTGTTCCCGGGACTTGCGGTTGCGCACCATTTAATGGATCAGGGCTGGCAGGTACGCTGGCTGGGAACCGCAGACCGCATGGAGGCCGACCTGGTGCCGAAACACGGTATCGAGATCGACTTTATTCGTATTTCCGGCCTTCGGGGCAAAGGACTCAAGGCAATGCTGCTGGCACCGGTGCGTATTTTTAACGCCTGGCGTCAGGCGCGCACCATTATGAAGCGCTTTAAGCCCGATGTGGTGCTGGGCATGGGCGGCTATGTCTCGGGGCCCGGCGGGCTGGCGGCGTGGTCGTTAGGTATTCCCGTCGTTCTGCATGAGCAGAACGGTATTGCCGGTCTGACCAACAAATGGCTGGCGAAAATCGCCACTAAAGTCATGCAGGCGTTTCCCGGCGCGTTCCCGAAAGCGGACGTAGTGGGTAATCCGGTGCGTGTCGACGTGCTGGCGCTGCCGCTGCCGGATGCTCGCCTGACGGGCCGTGAAGGGCCGGTTCGTGTGCTGGTCGTCGGTGGCTCACAGGGCGCGCGTATCTTGAACCAGACGATGCCGCAGGTAGCTGCAAAGCTGGGCGATACCGTGACCATCTGGCACCAGAGCGGGAAAGGCGCTCAGCAGACCGTTGAGCAGGCTTACGCAGACGAAGGTCAGCCGCAGCATAAAGTCACAGAGTTTATCGACGACATGGCGGCAGCGTATGCGTGGGCCGATGTCGTGGTCTGTCGTTCAGGCGCGCTGACGGTGAGCGAGATCGCCGCCGCCGGTTTGCCGGCCCTGTTTGTGCCGTTCCAGCACAAAGACAGACAGCAGTACTGGAATGCGCTGCCGCTTGAGAAAGCCGGTGCCGCGAAGATATTTGAGCAGCCACAATTTACCGCCGACGCGGTCGCCACCACCCTGGCGGGCTGGAACAGAGACGCACTGCTGGAGATGGCACAACGCGCGCGCGCGGCCGCTATCCCTGATGCGACGGAACGGGTGGCAAAAGAAGTGAGCCTGGCAGCCCAGGCTTAACCCTCGCAGCGCGTGTTGCGCTGCACGAATTTTAAGTAGTCGATGGCGTTTAGAGAATGAATACACAACAACTGGCAAAACTGCGTTCAATCGTGCCCGAGATGCGTCGCGTCCGGCACATTCACTTTGTTGGCATCGGTGGTGCTGGCATGGGCGGTATTGCCGAAGTGTTAGCTAACGAAGGCTATCAGATCAGCGGGTCTGACCTGGCGCCAAACCCTGTTACGCAGCAGCTGGCGTCGCTTGGGGCGACTATCTATTTCAACCATCGTCCGGAAAACGTGCGCGATGCGAGCGTGGTGGTGGTCTCAAGCGCCATCTCCTCTGACAACCCTGAAATCGTTGCTGCGCACGAAGCGCGCATTCCGGTGATCCGCCGTGCAGAAATGCTGGCGGAACTGATGCGTTTTCGTCACGGCATCGCCATTGCCGGGACCCACGGTAAAACCACGACCACGGCGATGGTTTCCAGTATTTATGCGGAAGCGGGGCTCGATCCGACGTTCGTCAACGGCGGTCTGGTCAAAGCCGCAGGCGTGCATGCACGTCTGGGCCACAGTCGTTATCTGATAGCTGAAGCGGATGAGAGCGACGCGTCGTTCCTGCACCTGCAGCCGATGGTGGCGATTGTCACTAACATCGAAGCTGACCATATGGATACCTACCAGGGCGACTTCGAGAACTTAAAGCAGACCTTCATCAACTTCCTGCACAACCTGCCGTTCTATGGACGTGCGGTAATGTGCGTAGACGATCCGGTGATCCGCGAGCTGCTGCCGCGCGTGGGTCGTCAAATCACCACCTACGGCTTCAGCGAAGACGCTGACGTTCGCGTGGAGGAGTACAAACAGATTGGTGCGCAGGGACACTTCACGCTGGCGCGTCAGGACAAAGAACTGCTGCACGTCACGCTGAATGCACCAGGTCGCCATAATGCCCTCAATGCCGCAGCGGCAGTGGCCGTCGCGACGGAAGAAGGCATTGATGATGATGCGATTCTGCGCGCGCTGGAAAGCTTCCAGGGCACCGGTCGTCGCTTCGACTTCCTCGGTGAATTCCCGCTGGACGCCGTAAACGGTAAAGCCGGCACTGCGATGCTGGTGGACGACTACGGCCACCATCCGACCGAAGTGGACGCCACCATTAAAGCCGCACGCGCGGGCTGGCCTGACAAAAATCTGGTGATGATCTTCCAGCCGCACCGCTTCACGCGTACGCGCGATCTGTATGACGATTTCGCCAGCGTCCTGTCACAGGTAGACACCCTGTTAATGCTGGACGTATACGCCGCAGGCGAGACGCCGATTCCAGGGGCCGACAGCCGCTCCCTGTGCCGTACAATCCGTGGACGCGGTAAGGTTGACCCTATTCTGGTTTCTGACCCTGCACAGGTAGCGGAAATTCTGGCACCGGTCCTGACGGGTAACGATTTGATTCTGATTCAGGGCGCGGGAAATATCGGCAAAATCGCCCGTACCTTAGCTGAAATCAAACTGAAGCCGCAAACCCAGGAGGATGAGCATCATGGCTGATAAGATTGCTGTCCTGTCTGGCGGCACCTCTGCTGAACGCGAGGTTTCCCTGAATTCCGGCGCGGCTGTGCTGGCGGGCCTGCGGGAGGGTGGCGTCAATGCGCACCTGGTCGATCCAAAAGAGGTTGACGTGACGCAATTAAAAGCCATGGGCTTCGATAAAGTCTTTATCGCTTTACACGGTCGTGGCGGCGAAGACGGCACCCTGCAGGGGCTTCTGGATCTGATCGGTCTGCCATACACCGGCAGCGGCGTGATGGCGTCTGCTATCTCTATGGATAAACTGCGCAGCAAGCTGCTGTGGCAGGGCGCAGGTTTACCTGTTGCGCCATGGGTGGCACTGACGCGTCGCGAATTTGAATTGGGCCTGCCGGATAGCGTTAATGCACGCATTGCTGAACTGGGCTTACCGGTTATTGTAAAGCCCAGCCGGGAAGGCTCCAGCGTGGGAATGTCCAAAGTCGACAAAGCTGACGATTTAGCGTCCGCTTTAGCACTGGCATTTCAACATGATGATGAAGTTTTGGTAGAGAAATGGCTCAGCGGGCCGGAATTTACCGTCGCGATGCTTGGCGAAGAAATTTTACCGTCAATCCGTATCCAACCCGCTGGAGTCTTCTATGATTATGAGGCGAAGTATCTCTCTGATGAGACGCAATATTTCTGCCCAAGTGGTCTTGAAGCTGAGCGTGAAGCCGATTTACAGTCCCTGGTGCTTAAAGCCTGGCATGTTCTGGGTTGCCAGGGCTGGGGACGCATCGATGTGATGCAGGACAAAGATGGACAATTTTATCTGCTGGAAGCCAACACCTCTCCGGGTATGACGAGCCACAGCCTTGTGCCGATGGCCGCGCGTCAGGCGGGGATGAGTTTCTCGCAGTTAGTCGTACGCATTCTGGACCAGGCGGGCTGATATGTCTCAGGCTGCATTGAACACGCGCAACCGCGATGACGAGGACGAATACACCTCTTCACGCCGCAGCAATGGAACGCGTCTTGCAGGCATCATTTTCCTGCTCGGGGTGCTGTGCACCGTGTTTATCAGCGGCTGGATGGTCCTGGGCTGGATGGAAGATGCGCAGCGGTTGCCGCTCTCTAAGCTGGTGGTCACCGGTGAGCGTCACTACACGCGTAACGACGATATTCGCCAGTCAATACTGGCGCTGGGTTCGCCTGGCACTTTCATGACTCAGGACGTCAATATTATCCAGAGTCAGATTGAACGTCTGCCATGGATAAAACAGGCGAGCGTAAGAAAGCAATGGCCTGATGAATTGAAGATTCATCTGGTTGAATATGTGCCCATTGCGCGTTGGAATGATCAGCACATGGTTGACGCAGACGGAAATTCCTTCAGCGTCCCGGCCGATCGTGTCAACAAGCAAAATTTACCGATGTTGTATGGCCCTGAAGGCAGCGAAAACGAAGTGTTACAGGGTTTTCGCGAAATGGGTCAGGTGCTGGCGAAGGACAGGTTTACGTTAAAAGATGCTGCCATGACGGCGCGCCGTTCCTGGCAGCTGACGTTAACGAACGGCATTAAGCTCAACCTGGGACGCGGGGACACCATGAAGCGTCTGGCGCGTTTTGTCGAACTTTACCCGGTTTTACAGCAGCAGGCACAGACTGACGGCAAACGGATAAGCTACGTTGATTTGCGCTATGACTCAGGCGCAGCAGTCGGTTGGGTACCGGCTCCGGTCGAGGAACCTAATCAGCAACAGAATCAGGCACAGGTACAGGCAGAACAACAATGATCAAGGCGACGGACAGAAAACTGGTAGTTGGACTGGAGATTGGCACCGCGAAGGTTGCCGCTTTAGTAGGGGAAGTTCTGCCCGACGGTATGGTCAATATCATTGGCGTAGGCAGTTGCCCGTCCCGTGGTATGGATAAAGGTGGGGTAAACGATCTTGAATCGGTGGTGAAATGCGTTCAGCGCGCCATCGATCAGGCTGAACTGATGGCAGATTGCCAGATTTCGTCTGTCTATCTGGCCCTTTCTGGTAAGCACATTAGCTGCCAGAACGAAATTGGTATGGTGCCGATTTCCGAAGAAGAAGTGACGCAGGAAGACGTTGAAAACGTAGTGCACACGGCGAAATCCGTGCGTGTCCGCGACGAACATCGCGTGCTGCATGTCATTCCGCAGGAATATGCGATTGACTACCAGGAAGGGATCAAGAACCCGGTCGGTCTTTCTGGCGTACGTATGCAGGCAAAAGTGCACCTGATCACATGTCACAACGATATGGCGAAGAACATTGTAAAAGCCGTTGAACGTTGTGGCCTGAAAGTTGACCAACTTATTTTCGCGGGTCTGGCGGCAAGTTATTCCGTGCTGACCGAAGATGAACGTGAACTGGGTGTCTGTGTGGTCGATATTGGTGGTGGTACAATGGATATCGCCGTCTATACCGGCGGTGCGTTGCGCCACACTAAAGTGATCCCTTATGCCGGGAACGTTGTGACCAGCGATATTGCTTACGCTTTTGGTACGCCGCCGAGCGATGCAGAAGCAATTAAAGTGCGCCACGGCTGTGCGCTGGGGTCTATCGTTGGCAAAGATGAGAGCGTTGAAGTGCCGAGCGTCGGTGGTCGTCCACCGCGTAGCCTGCAGCGCCAGACGTTGGCAGAGGTGATTGAGCCGCGCTATACCGAGCTGCTCAACCTGGTCAACGAAGAGATTTTACAGTTACAGGAACAGCTTCGTCAGCAGGGTGTTAAGCATCATCTTGCGGCGGGGATTGTATTAACCGGCGGTGCAGCGCAAATTGAAGGTCTTGCGGCCTGTGCTCAGCGCGTGTTCCATACGCAGGTGCGTATTGGTGCGCCGCTGAATATCACCGGTTTAACGGATTATGCTCAGGAGCCGTATTATTCAACGGCTGTGGGCCTGCTTCACTACGGGAAGGAATCTCATCTCAGTGGTGAAGCAGAAGTGGAAAAACGCGTCTCAGTGGGGTCGTGGGTCAAACGACTGAACAACTGGTTGCGAAAAGAGTTTTAATTTTTTTAAGAGACCGGAGAGAATTAGCGGTCTCGGGCGACAGGCACAACGGAGAGAGAAATTATGTTTGAACCTATGGAACTGACCAACGACGCGGTGATTAAAGTCATCGGCGTCGGTGGCGGCGGCGGTAACGCCGTAGAGCATATGGTGCGTGAACGCATTGAAGGTGTTGAATTCTTCGCAGTTAACACCGATGCGCAGGCACTGCGTAAGACGGCTGTAGGCCAGACTATCCAGATCGGCGGTGGTATCACCAAAGGGCTGGGAGCAGGGGCTAACCCGGAAGTTGGTCGCAATGCGGCTGAAGAAGATCGTGAAGCGCTGCGCGCTGCACTGGAAGGTGCGGACATGGTCTTCATCGCAGCAGGTATGGGTGGCGGTACGGGTACCGGCGCAGCACCTGTTGTGGCTGAAGTAGCTAAAGATTTAGGTATCCTGACCGTTGCTGTCGTGACCAAGCCTTTCAACTTTGAAGGCAAGAAGCGTATGGCGTTCGCGGAGCAGGGTATCACCGAGCTGTCCAAGCATGTGGACTCGCTGATCACCATCCCTAACGACAAGCTGTTGAAGGTTCTGGGGCGCGGTATCTCCCTGCTTGACGCATTCGGTGCAGCAAACGACGTGCTGAAAGGCGCGGTCCAGGGTATCGCTGAACTGATTACCCGTCCTGGCCTGATGAACGTTGACTTTGCAGACGTTCGCACCGTGATGTCCGAAATGGGCTACGCGATGATGGGCTCTGGCGTGGCGAGCGGTGAAGATCGTGCAGAAGAAGCAGCTGAAATGGCCATTTCTTCTCCACTGCTGGAAGATATCGATCTGTCTGGTGCGCGCGGCGTGCTGGTCAACATTACCGCTGGCTTTGACCTGCGTCTGGATGAGTTCGAAACCGTGGGTAACACTATCCGTGCGTTCGCCTCTGACAACGCTACCGTGGTAATCGGTACTTCTCTTGACCCTGAAATGAACGACGAGCTGCGTGTTACCGTTGTTGCTACCGGTATCGGCATGGACAAACGTCCTGAGATCACCTTAGTGACTAACAAGCAGACTCAGCAACCGGTAATGGATCGTTACCAGCAGCACGGTATGTCTCCTCTGACTCAGGAGCAGAAACCGGCCGCGAAAGTGGTGAACGACCCAACGCCGCAAACGGCGAAAGAGCCAGATTATCTGGATATCCCGGCGTTCCTGCGTAAGCAAGCTGACTAAGAATTGGCTGGAATTTGGGGATTTGCGCTCTTTGTGCTAAACTGGCCCACCGTTAGTGATATACACTCTCGGTTGGATAGTTAATTTGGCGAGATTATACGATGATCAAACAAAGGACACTTAAACGTATCGTTCAGGCGACGGGTGTCGGTTTACATACCGGCAAGAAAGTCACGCTGACGTTACGCCCTGCGCCGGCCAATACCGGGGTCATCTATCGTCGCACCGACTTGAATCCACCGGTAGATTTTCCGGCCGATGCCAAATCTGTGCGTGATACTATGCTCTGTACTTGTCTGGTTAACGAGCATGACGTGCGGATTTCTACCGTTGAGCACCTGAACGCCGCCCTGGCGGGACTGGGTATCGACAACATTATTGTTGAAGTCGATGCGCCAGAAATCCCGATTATGGATGGCAGTGCTGCACCGTTCGTCTATCTGTTGCTGGATGCTGGCATCGAAGAACTGAACTGCGCGAAGAAATTTGTTCGCATCAAAGAGACCGTTCGCGTCGAAGATGGCGACAAATGGGCTGAATTCAAACCGTACAATGGTTTCTCGTTGGACTTTACCATCGACTTTAACCATCCGGCGATTGACTCCAGCACCCAACGCTATGCGATGAACTTCTCTGCCGATGCGTTTATGCGCCAGATCAGCCGAGCCCGTACGTTTGGCTTCATGCGTGATATCGAATATCTGCAGTCCCGCGGCCTGTGCCTGGGCGGCAGCTTCGATTGTGCCATCGTTGTTGACGATTATCGCGTACTGAACGAAGACGGCCTGCGTTTCGAAGATGAATTCGTTCGTCACAAAATGCTGGATGCTATCGGCGACCTGTTCATGTGTGGTCACAACATCATTGGTGCATTTACCGCGTTCAAATCCGGTCATGCGCTGAACAACAAACTGTTGCAGGCCGTCCTGGCAAAACAGGAAGCCTGGGAATATGTGACCTTCGAAGACGAAGCTGAGCTGCCGCTGGCTTTCAAAGCACCGAGCATGGTTCTGGCGTAACGGTTCACGCCGTTTCGTAAAAAAATCGACTGGTTAACCTGGTACTCTCTCCGACCAGGAAGACCAGTCGTTTTTATTTTTACCCTTCTTAGTTTGCCCCAGCGTTATCTCTTGTTTGTCTTTCGCAGAAAATGTGTGCGTTAGCTGCATTCTTGACCGTTTTTCCCCGCGGCGGCACCTCATTCCTGCTGATGTGCATTGGCTTTAGTGATACTATCTGGGCGCTAAAAGAATAACTGAACTCAGCCTCTGCAAGGCTGGCTTATTGGGTGGAGCAGGTGAGCGGAATACTGACGCGCTGGCGACAATTTGGCAGACGTTACTTCTGGCCGCATCTCTTATTAGGGATGGTCGCGGCGAGCTTTGGCTTGCCTGCGCTCAGCAACAGTGCCGAAGCGGCGACGCCCGCAAAAACCTCCACGACTAAACACGATTTCAACACGCGGGTTAACTTCACTAATCTTGCGTGGCTTGAAGCCAGCCGCCGTCCAAACTTCACCGTCGATTACTGGCACCAGCACGCTATCCGCACGGTTATCCGCCATCTGTCGTTTGCGATGGCACCGCAGGCCATGCCTGTTGCGGAAGAGGCGCTGCCGGTGCAGGCTCAGCATCTTGCCCTGCTGGACACGCTCAACGCGCTTCTCACGCAGGACAGCCAGCCGCCGGTCATAGTTCGTCAGTCGACGCAACGTGAGTTTGTTTCACCTGTTTCATTCTCTGTTTCAACCTGGATTAGCCAGGCTCACGGCATTCGCGCCGGGCCGCAACGCCTCAGCTAAATTAACTTTTTCAATACCTTAATTTATCTGCCCACAATGGGGCGTTTGAGAATTTATTATGCTAATCAAATTGTTAACTAAAGTTTTTGGTAGTCGTAACGATCGTACCCTGCGCCGTATGCGCAAAGCAGTTGCCGTCATCAACGGTATGGAACCGGCGATGGAGAAGCTCTCTGATGACGAGCTTAAAGCGAAAACAGCGGAATTTCGTGCGCGTCTGGAAAAAGGTGAAACCTTAGAAAGCCTGATCCCGGAAGCGTTTGCTGTCGTGCGCGAAGCGAGTAAGCGCGTGTTCGGCATGCGTCACTTCGACGTTCAGCTGCTGGGTGGTATGGTGCTCAACGAGCGCTGCATCGCGGAAATGCGTACCGGTGAAGGTAAAACCCTGACCGCAACGCTGCCGGCTTACCTGAACGCGCTGACCGGTAAAGGCGTTCACGTCGTTACCGTCAACGACTATCTGGCGCAGCGTGACGCCGAAAACAACCGTCCACTTTTCGAATTCCTCGGTATGACTGTCGGCATCAACATGTCCGGCCTGCCTGCGCCAGCCAAGCGTGAAGCGTATAACGCGGATATTACCTACGGTACCAACAACGAATACGGCTTCGACTACCTGCGTGACAACATGGCGTTCAGCCCTGAAGAGCGCGTCCAGCGTAAGCTGCACTACGCGCTGGTGGATGAGGTGGACTCCATCCTGATCGATGAAGCGCGTACTCCGCTTATCATCTCCGGCCCGGCTGAAGACAGCTCCGAGATGTACCGTAAAGTCGACAAAATCATTCCACACCTGCTGCGTCAGGAGAAAGAGGACTCCGACACCTTCCAGGGTGAAGGCCACTTCTCCGTTGATGAAAAAGCGCGCCAGGTTAACCTGACCGAACGCGGTCTGGTGAAAATTGAAGAGCTGCTGGTCGCTGAAGGCATCATGGAAGAGGGTGAGTCCCTGTACTCCCCAAGCAACATTATGTTGATGCACCACGTGACCGCTGCGCTGCGTGCCCACGCGTTGTTCACCCGCGACGTCGACTACATCGTGAAAGACGGTGAAGTGATCATCGTCGATGAACACACCGGCCGTACCATGCAGGGGCGTCGCTGGTCTGACGGTCTGCACCAGGCTGTAGAAGCCAAAGAAGGCGTGGATATTCAAAACGAAAACCAGACGCTGGCGTCTATCACCTTCCAGAACTACTTCCGTCTGTATGAGAAGCTGGCAGGGATGACCGGTACCGCCGATACCGAAGCGTTTGAATTCAGCTCCATCTACAAGCTGGATACCGTGGTTGTTCCAACCAACCGTCCGATGATCCGTAAGGATATGCCGGATCTGGTGTACATGACCGAAGCGGAAAAAATCCAGGCAATCATTGAAGACATTCGCGAACGTACCGCAAAAGGCCAGCCGGTTCTGGTGGGGACCATCTCCATCGAGAAATCCGAAGTGGTTTCCAACGAGCTGACCAAAGCAGGCATCAAGCACAACGTTCTGAACGCCAAGTTCCACGCTAAAGAGGCAGACATTGTTGCGCAGGCGGGTTATCCGGCTGCCGTCACCATCGCCACCAACATGGCGGGTCGTGGTACCGATATTATGCTGGGCGGTAGCTGGCAGGCTGAAGTGGCTGAGCTGGAAAACCCAACGCCAGAACAGATTGCGCAGATCAAAGCCGACTGGCAGGTTCGTCATGACGCCGTTCTGGCTTCCGGCGGTCTGCACATCATCGGTACGGAGCGTCACGAATCGCGTCGTATTGATAACCAGCTGCGTGGTCGTGCGGGTCGTCAGGGTGATGCCGGTTCATCCCGCTTCTACCTGTCTATGGAAGATGCGCTGATGCGTATTTTTGCTTCCGACCGCGTATCCGGCATGATGCGTAAGCTGGGGATGAAACCTGGCGAAGCCATTGAGCACCCGTGGGTGACCAAAGCGATCGCGAACGCACAGCGTAAAGTGGAAAGCCGCAACTTTGATATTCGTAAGCAACTGCTGGAATATGATGACGTGGCTAACGATCAGCGTCGTGCGATCTACACCCAGCGTAACGAACTGCTGGACGTCTCCGACGTGAGCGAAACCATCAATAGCATTCGTGAAGATGTGTTTAAAGCCACCATCGACGCGCATATTCCACCGCAGTCTCTGGAAGAAATGTGGGATATCGAAGGCCTGCAGGAACGCCTGAAAAACGACTTTGACCTCGATCTGCCAATCAAAGAGTGGCTGGATAAAGAGCCTGAGCTGCACGAAGAGACCTTGCGTGAACGTATCTTTGAAACCGCGCTGGACGTATACAAGCGTAAGGAAGAGGTTGTTGGCGCTGAGATGATGCGTCACTTTGAAAAAGGCGTGATGCTGCAGACTCTGGACTCCCTGTGGAAAGAGCACCTGGCGGCGATGGACTACCTGCGTCAGGGTATCCACCTGCGTGGCTATGCGCAGAAAGATCCGAAGCAGGAATACAAGCGTGAATCCTTCTCCATGTTTGCGTCTATGCTGGAGTCACTGAAATATGAAGTGATTAGCACCCTGAGCAAGGTTCAGGTGCGCATGCCGGAAGAGGTAGAAGCGATGGAGCAGCAGCGTCGTGAAGAAGCCGAGCGTCTGGCACAAATGCAACAGCTGAGCCACCAAACCGACGACAGCGAAGCTGCAGCGGCGATCGCCGCGCAGACCGGCGATCGTAAAGTGGGTCGTAACGATCCGTGCCCGTGTGGTTCCGGTAAAAAGTACAAGGCGTGCCACGGCCGTCTGAGCTAAGTTCATAAAAAAACAAAAAGGCGCAGATTTCTGCGCCTTTTTTATGGAAGCGACACTATGAAAATACTGCAAATTGCCGTCGGGATTATCCGCAACCCGCAAAACCAAATCTTCATCACCCAGCGCGCTGCCGACGCCCACATGGCAAACAAGTGGGAGTTTCCGGGCGGTAAAATCGAGTCAGGTGAAACGCCGGAAGAGGCGCTGGTTCGCGAGCTTCAGGAAGAGGTGGGGATCACCCCGCATGGCGCAACGCTGTTTGATAAGCTTGAATACCAGTTTCCGGACAGGCACATCACGCTGTGGTTTTGGCTGGTGGAAAACTGGGAGGGTGAACCCTGGGGAAAAGAGGGACAGCCGGGTAACTGGGTGGAACTTCAGGCAAGTGATGCCGAAAAATTCCCGCCAGCCAATGAGCCTGTGATCCTCCGGTTAGCCGCACAATCGTAGGCCTGCTAAGCGAAGGCCAGCAGGCGTTACTGATTACTGCTGGGTTTCGCTCCAGTCGTCGCTGTCCGAGAGACCGCCTTCACTTGGAATGCGTTTCTCTTCCGCCGCCCATTCGCCCAGATCAATGAGCTGGCAGCGCTTGCTGCAGAATGGGCGGAACGGACTCACTTCGCCCCATACAACGGTTTTGCCGCAGGTCGGGCAGCTTACGGTGGTGACATCAGACATCGGCACTCCTTAACAACAGGCCAGTTCAAAATCGAGACGTTCCGGCACGGTGCCATTTTCACTGTCCAGCGGCATAAAGCGAATCGCAAAACGGCTCTTATGCCCGGAAATCTGCGGGTAAAGCTGTTCGCCAAGCGATAAATTCAGGCGCAGAAGATCGGCATCATCACCGTTATCCTGGTAGAAACCATTCAGGCTGGTTTGCTTGCGGAACGGCGCAGAGTTACGTATCAGGTCGAGGATCAGCGACAGCGTCTGGTGCATAGGCTCCAGGCTTGCCAGCCAGCTGTTCACCTGCGCGTCACGCTGAGCCTGTGGCATATGTAGCCACATATGCAGCGTCGGCAGGTCGAAGCTACAGCAGCCGCCAGGGATGCTCAGGCGCTGGCGCACCAGACCAATCAGGCGGTCTTCGCGCAAAAACTGCCCGACGCGTGGCGCGGCCATCAGGACGGCGCTACTGCTTTTCAACTGCTGGCGGAGCGCGTCGATACGGCTCTGATCTACGCCGGGGACTTCTGTCCATGCCTGCAATTTACGCTGCTGGCGCTCCAGCTCTTTGAGTAATTCTGTGCGGACATCACCGCGTTCAATCACATCCAGCAGATCGCCTACGTTGCGGAAGAAGTGCAATGCGGTGGCATGATCGTTAACCGGCAGATGTTGTGAAAGTTGTTGAATAAGAAATTCGATACGCAGCCAGGTGCGCATTTTTTCGTTGAGCGGATGCTCAAAAAGGATGTGTGTCGACATTATGGTTTTTCCTGTGCAACGGCCTGCGCGGCGAACGTCAGATACTGCGCGTGCAGACGGGCAACATCCGATGCAATGGCATCTGGTGCGCCGTTATTATCAATAACATCATCCGCCACGGCAAGACGCTGAGCGCGCGTAGCCTGAGCGGCAAGAATTTGTTCAGCATGCTCCCGCGAAACGCGATCGCGCGTCATGGTTCTCTGGATTTGCGTTTCGGGTTCAACATCAATCACCAGCACCCGATCGGCTTTCTGATGCAGCTGATTTTCCACCAGCAGCGGGACCACCCACAGGACATAGGGCGAGCGGGCTGCGGCTATCTGACGCTGAGTTTCCTGGTGGATGATGGGGTGGAGCAGGGCATTAAGCCAGGCTTTTTCCGCAGAATCAGAAAAAATCCATTCGCGAAGCTGACGGCGATTCAGTGTGCCGTCGGCATTGATGATTGCCTTACCAAAATGTTCTGCTATGGCCTTTAGCGCGGGTGTATTGGGCTCTACCACCTGGCGGGCAATGATATCGGCATCAATAATCGTGATACCCAAACGAGAAAACGCGTCCGCAACGGTACTTTTGCCACTACCGATGCCGCCGGTTAATGCGACGATATACCCCATTAAATCAAATCCTGGGAATTATTCATTATTAAAATCAGTGGATTAAAACTCTCAGGTGCGCCAGCAACTGTTTAGCCCTGTTTACCGGCTTTTGACCAGGTAAATTTATAGGATTGTAGCGTAAAAAAAGAGAATTTCGCAGTCTTGCGGAGCAGGTATTAGTGCGTATGATAGCGTCACTGGAGTTGTGCTTTTAACATATTTGCCTCTAACCCCAGGAATCCGCACATGCGTATCGAAGAAGATCTGAAGTTAGGTTTCAAAGACGTTCTTATCCGCCCTAAACGCTCTACACTGAAAAGTCGCTCAGACGTTGAACTCGAACGTCAATTCACCTTTAAGCATTCCGGTCAGACCTGGTCTGGCGTGCCGATCATTGCTGCCAATATGGATACTGTGGGAACCTTTGAGATGGCAACCGCCCTGGCACAGTTTGATATTCTCACCGCCGTGCACAAACATTACAGCCCTGAAGAGTGGAATGCGTTTGTTGCATCCGCATCTGCTGACGTAGTGAAGCATGTGATGGTTTCTACCGGCACCTCCGATGCGGATTTCGAGAAGACCAAACAGATCCTGAACGCTAACCCGGCGCTCAACTTCGTTTGTATTGACGTGGCGAACGGTTACTCCGAGCACTTCGTGCAGTTCGTCAGCAAGGCGCGTGAGGCCTGGCCGACGAAAACCATCATCGCGGGCAACGTGGTGACCGGTGAAATGTGTGAAGAGCTGATCCTCTCCGGTGCCGATATCGTGAAAGTGGGCATTGGTCCGGGCTCTGTATGCACGACACGCGTCAAAACCGGCGTCGGTTATCCGCAGCTCTCCGCCGTCATTGAATGTGCCGATGCGGCGCACGGGCTGGGCGGACAGATCATCAGCGACGGCGGTTGCACCATGCCGGGTGATGTCGCAAAGGCTTTCGGCGGCGGCGCGGACTTCGTGATGCTCGGCGGTATGCTGGCAGGTCACGAAGAGAGCGGTGGTACCGTAGTTGAAGAGAACGGCGAGAAATTCATGCTGTTCTACGGCATGAGCTCTGAGTCTGCGATGACCCGTCACGTCGGTGGCGTGGCAAAATACCGTGCGGCAGAAGGCAAAACCGTGAAGCTGCCTTTGCGCGGCCCGGTTGAAAACACTGCACGCGATATCCTCGGCGGCCTGCGCTCTGCCTGCACCTACGTTGGGGCATCCCGTCTGAAAGAGCTGACAAAGCGTACGACGTTTATTCGCGTTCAGGAACAAGAAAACCGCGTATTCAATAGCCTGTAATGGCTTTCGCTGGCGCATGCCCGTGCGCCAGCCCTACTGTACTATCCCGCACTCAACGCATCCCCCAGATGGAAAATTGGCAGGTACATTGCCACCACCAGCGTGCCGATGATGACCCCTGTCACAATCAGAAGCACTGGCTCGAGAAGTGCCGCCAGATTATCTGCTCGTTGAAAGGTCTGTTCCGTGTGATGCCGGGCGAGGTTTGCCAGCATGATATCCAGCGCACCTGACATTTCGGCGGTTCGTAAAAGCTGAATACACAGCGGGGTAAAGATGTCCGCTTTATTAAAGGATGACCAGACGGGGAGACCTTTTTCAATGTCCTCCCGAACGCCACGGAGTATTCCCTGCCAGTACCGACTTTCAACGGTCTCCTCTGCACTCTCCAGGCCCTGTAGAAAGGGGATTCCGGACTGCTGCGTGAGTGACAGCACGGTAAAGATGTGCCCCAGTTTTTGTCCTTTTGCCAGCGCGCCCATCACGGGCGTATACATCAGCATGCGCTGCCACCGAGGGTTCTGCCGCAGAGCCCAGGCAGCGGCTAAGGGCGCTAATAACGCGGCGAACAACGCGAGGGCATAGGACTGGATAAAGGCGGCCATCCCCATGACCATCTGAGTCAGCAGCGGAAGCGGAGCGTTAAACGTTTTATAGATCGCGGCAAACTCCGGCAAGACCAGGATGACCATCGCCAGCACCACGAGCACGGCCAGCGTCAGGACAATCGCCGGATAGCGCAGGGCTTTTTTTACCTTTGCTCTGAGCTCCTGCTGCGCTTTTTGCTGCTGCGCGAGCTGGCGACAACACTCCTCCAGTTTCCCTGTGAGCTCACCGGTTTTCACCATCGAGACATGCAGTGGGCTAAAAACGGCTGGCCACTTTTTTAGCGACTCAGAAAAGGGGGCTCCCTCACTGAGCTCATCGGCAATACTTTGCAGCAGTGCCTGCCACGGTTTTAACGGATGTTGCTCTGCCAGCATCTGCAGGCTGTGGGACAACGTCAGCCCGGCCTGCAAAAGCGTTGCAAGCTGGCGAAACATCTCGTAGCAGTGATGTGGCCGCCAGCGGTGTCGCTGAGTGCATCGGGTCAGCGTCAAAGGATGGAGATCGCTCCGCATTAGCCTGGTGAAGGCGGCATTGCGGTCTGTGGCCCAGAGTGTCCCGCTTCGGGGTTCTCCTTCTTTGGTGAGCGCTCGCCAGCGCCAGAGTTGATTAGCCGCCATCCGGCATTCCCAGCACGCGCACCAGTTCTTCGACCGTGGTCAACCCTTGTTCAACGGCCATGCAACCGTGCTCGTAAAGAGAAATCATTCCCGCCTGCCGGGCGCTCGCTTCTATCACTTCTGTTCCCGCTCCACTGGCAATGGCCTGCCGCAGGGCATTGTCGATCGTCAGGACTTCAAAAATGGCCACGCGACCATAAAAACCGTGATAACACCGTTCGCAGCCGGTGGGCTGCCAGCGTGGAAGCGGTCTGGGCCATACGGCGCGCGGTAATTCAGCATGCTCGCTGGCTTCCCGACGACAATGTGGGCACAGGCGCCTGACCAGTCGCTGGGCAATCACCATCGACAGCGCGGAAGATATCATCCAGCGCGCGACGCCCATCTGCTCAAGGCGAATCAGGGTTTCTGTCGTCGAGTTGGTGTGAAGCGTTGACAGTACCAGATGACCGGTCTGGGCGGCATTAATGGCAATTGCTGCCGTTTCACCGTCACGGATTTCGCCGACCATAATGATGTCGGGATCCTGACGTAGCAGCGCCCTCAACACGCTCTGGAATGTTAAACCCGACCGGGGATTAATCTGCGTCTGGTTTAAACCCGTAAGGGGGATCTCAATGGGATCCTCCACGCTGCATATGTTGACGTCAGGGGTGTTACGCGCCTGCAGCGCGCTGTACAGGGTCACGGTTTTGCCGCTGCCGGTAGGGCCGGTGACCAGAATCAGCCCCTGCGGCTGGTGGAGCACCTCGTTGAAACGGGCCAGTTGTTCAGCACTCATACCAAGCGCTTCAGGCTCAAGGGCCTGCTGAACCTGATGCAAGAGACGCAGCACAATTTTCTCACCACCGCTGCAGGGAAGCGTCGCGATCCGAAATGAGACCGGCTCGTTTGCCAGCTCAATCGTAAATTGACCGTCCTGGGGCAAACGACGTTCTGCAATATCCAGGTTACCCAGCACCTTTAAACGTGCGCTGAACAGGCTTGCCAGTTCAGCGGCAAGAGGAGGCTGAGGACAAAGTACGCCGTCGATACGTAAACGAATCTGGCACGCGTGCTCCATCGGTTCGATATGAATATCAGAGGCGCGCCGGTTGATTGCCTGGAGCAGCGTGTGGTTGAGGACATCAACTGTTGAGTATGTTTGCGTAATGCCGGGCAGATGCGATTGGGACGTTAGCTGCCGGTGTTTTTCCATGCGCTCAGCGCTCCAGCACTCAATATCAATTCGTTTCTGGGTCGCGAAGCGCAGCGCCTCCATGAGTTCAGCCGCGGGGCTTCCCACGACGGCAATGCTGACCATGTCACTGTCGCTGGTGAGCAGCAGCGCGCGGTGGCGCAGACAAAGCGCCACGAGTTGCTCGGTATTCATTATCCGCTCCTCAGTTGTTGTCGAAGCGGAAAACGTCTTCGCAGGCCTGTTTCAGGGCGCTATCAGCACCGATCTTACAGTCGCGCGTCCAGCCCGTCATACCGTTGCCGTCGTTCCACCGTGGCGTCATGGTTACCGTCAGCCCGTTAAGACTCTCCTGTCCTGTTAAGGTCACGGTCCCTTTTGCCACGCTCATTCCTGAAACGTAGCGTGTCGTGGTGGGGGAAGGAATACCGTTACTGCCGGCATCGCAGCTCTCCACGCCTCCGTGATCCAGTGCGCAAAGCTCAATGGCCGTGCGGTAAGGAACGAAGGTTTGCAGCATATCGGTCAGCGCCGCTTTGCGCAGGTAGTTCTGATAGGCTGGTACGCCGATGGCGCTCAGAATCGCGATAATGCCGATGACCACCATCAGCTCAATGAGAGTGAATCCGTGTTGTCTGTTCATATCTGCTCCTTACGTTTAGTGGCGCTACTCTGTCAGCGCGAAAGGGCAGATACGAGGGGCAAAAAAGTGAACGGGAAAGCACATTCAGAGAATTTATGCCGCGTTGCAGGGAAGAACAGCGGATATGCGAGCGGGGCTGAAATTCCCCTCTCCGCACGGAGAGGGGAGAATGCATTATTTGAAGCGCATTGAGAGGTCGAGGGCGCGAACGTGTTTGGTCAGCGCGCCGACGGAGATGTAATCCACGCCGGTTTCGGCGAATTCACGGATCGTTTCGAAGGTGACGTTCCCGGACACTTCAAGCTGGGCCCGGCCGTTAGTCAATTTTACCGCCTCGCGCATCTGCTCGGTTTCGAAGTTATCGAGCATGATGATATCGGCCCCGGCCTTAATCGCCTGCTCCAGCTCGTCCAGGTTTTCCACTTCCACTTCAACCGGCACATCAGGGTGCAGCCAGAAGGCCTTCTCCACCGCCTGACGCACGGAGCCAGAGGCAATAATATGGTTTTCTTTAATCAGGAAGGCGTCGGACAGGCCCAGACGATGGTTTGCGCCACCGCCGCAGAGCACCGCATACTTCAGCGCCGTGCGCAGGCCCGGCAGCGTTTTGCGGGTATCCAGCAGCTGGGTGCGGGTGCCTGCCAGCAGGTCAACGTAGCGACGTACTTCACTGGCGACACCAGAGAGCGTTTGTACAAAGTTGAGCGCGGTACGTTCGCCAGTCAGCAAGACGCGGGAAGGACCGTCCAGTTCAAACAGCGGCTGGTTGGCCGTAACTGCATCGCCGTCTTCAACGTGCCAGATAATCTGCACATCATCACCCGCCAGTTGAGTAAAGACCTCTTCAACCCAGCGCTTGCCGCAAAAAACACCCTCTTCGCGGGTGATAATGACCGCGTGGGAGCGCGTCTCTTTCGGCAACAATTGTGCGGTAATATCCTTTTCGGCATTAACATCACCGCCCAGATCTTCTTTCAAAGCATGGGAGACGCTTGCCGGAATATCCATATTAATACGTTCCAGAAGCGCTTCACGTCGGTGGTCGGGGTTGTAGCGGCGAGGCGGCATGATAAAACTCCAAATTGGTAACGAATCATAATATTGAAACATGCTACTCTGAACCGAGTCATTGCACCATACAGAAGGAGTTCCAGCATGTTGTTAGAAAACGGATGGCTGGTGGATGCGCGGCGTGTACCTTCGCCGCACCACGATTGCCGCCCGGAGGATGAAAAGCCCACACTGCTGGTGGTTCATAATATTAGTCTCCCGCCGGGTGAATTTGGCGGCCCGTGGATTGATGCGTTATTCACGGGAACGATTGATCCCGATGCTCATCCCTTCTTTGCTGAAATTGCACATCTGCGCGTATCGGCTCACTGCCTGATTCGTCGCGATGGTGAAGTGGTTCAGTATGTTCCTTTTGATAAGCGCGCCTGGCATGCCGGGGTGTCGGTGTATCACGGGCGCGAGCGGTGCAATGATTTTTCTATCGGGATCGAACTGGAAGGCACGGATACCACGCCCTACACCGATTCACAGTATCAACAGCTAGCGGCTGTGACCCGCACGCTTATCGGACTCTACCCGACCATTGCCGACAATATTACGGGACACAGCGATATTGCCCCGGCGAGAAAAACCGATCCCGGCCCGGCATTCGACTGGCCCCGCTTTCGCGCCATGCTTACCGCGTCGTCAGAATAAGGAGATACCATGACGTTGTTTACCATGCTGCTGGTCATCATCGCTGAACGCCTGTTCAAGCTCGGTGAGCACTGGCATCTGGATCACCGGCTGGAGGTGTTATTCCGCCGTATCAAGCACTTTTCCATGCTGCGTACGCTGCTGATGATGGCGGGTGTGATGGTGATTACGTTCCTGCTGCTGCGCTCGCTGTATGGACTCTTTTTCAACGTGCCGCTGCTGGTGGTGTGGATCCTGCTCGGCGTGCTGTGCATTGGTGCGGGCAAGGTGCGTTTGCACTATCACGCCTACCTGAAAGCCGCCTCCCGTGACGATGCCCATGCGCGCAGTGCCATGGCGAGCGAGCTGACCATGATCCACGGCGTGCCGCCTGACTGCGACGAGCGCGAGTTTCTGCGCGAGCTGCAAAACGCGCTGCTGTGGATTAACTTCCGTTACTACCTGGCGCCGCTGTTCTGGTTCGTAGTGGGCGGCCCGTGGGGGCCGGTACTGCTGATGGGGTATGCGTTCCTGCGCGCCTGGCAGACCTGGCTTGCCCGCTATCTGACGCCGCATGAACGCCTGCTGTCCGGCATCGATGCCATCCTGCACGTGCTAGACTGGCTCCCGGTGCGTCTGGTGGGCGTGGTTTACGCGTTAATTGGCCACGGTGAAAAAGCGTTGCCCGCATGGTTCGCTTCTCTTGCCGATCGCCATACGTCGCAGTATCAGGTGCTAACGCGTCTTGCGCAGTTCTCGCTGGCACGTGAGCCGCATACCGACAAGATTGAAACGCCGAAAGCCGCTGTCTCCATGGCGAAGAAGACGTCGTTTGTGGTGGTGGTTATCGTGGCGCTGCTGACTATCTACGGCACGCTGGTGTAATCCAGCGCGCCGCAAAGTTTAAAGCGTATCCGCGGGCGGGATGCCGAAATCAGGCATCCCGTTTTCATTCCAGCGGACAAGCTTCAGGCGGGTATGGCGATTCGGATCGTACAGCGGATCGCCCTCAATTTCGGTGTAATTCCGCGCGTGATACACCAGCACATCGTCCCCTTCCGGCGTTTGCGTAAAGCTGTTATGGCCCGGGCCGTACTGGCGATTTTCGTAGCTGGTAACGAATACGGGATGCGGAGATTTTTGCCAGTTCAATGGGTTTTGCGGATCCGCGTTCAGGTCTATCCACAGCAGCCCCATGCAGTAGTTCTCGTCGGTAGCGCTGGCGGAATAGCTGATAAACAGCTTATCGCCGTGAACCAGTACCGCCGGGCCTTCGTTGACCCAAAACCCGCGACACTCCCAGTCGTATTCCGGCTTGCTGAGCATCACCGGCTCGCCTTTCAGCGTCCACGGGTTCGCCATTTCACACAGATAAAGGTTGGAGTTCCCGGTGATATCCGGCGCTTTTTGCGCCCACAGATACCAGCGTTTCCCCTGATGCAAAAAGGTGGTGGCGTCCAGGGCGAAGGTATCGAAAGGCGTTTTGATCTGCCCTTTTTCCACCCACGTGCCGGTAAGCGGATCGCTGTCGGCACATTCAATAGCAAACATGCGGTGCTGGAACATCCCGAGCGCGTCGAGCGCCTGGGTGTGCGCCGCAGCAAAATAGATGCACCACTTCCCGTCAATGTGGTGCAGTTCCGGCGCCCAAATCAGCTGGCTCATTGGTCCGGTCTCGGGTTTACGCCAGACCACCACTTCTTCGGCATGACGTAAGCCTTCCAGCGACGCTGCGCGGCGGATCGCCAGCCTGTCGTACTCCGGCACGGAGGCGATAAAATAGTACTGCCCCTCGTGATGTAAAATGTACGGATCGGCGCGTTGTTCGATAAACGGGTTTGGCCAGGTTTGCATTCGGCTTTCCTTATTTAGTCTCAGCAGCTTTCAGTTCCTGATAATCGTTCAGCTCTTGATAGTTGTTGCGGCGTTTTTCCAGATCGGACTGGATCTGCTTCATGGTTTCACGATCCACCTTCAGCAGTCGTACTACACCCGCGGTAATTAAGTATCCAATGCCGGGAATGACGGTAAAGAGCAGCACGATCCCGTTAATGGCGTCCGCGCTCTGCGCTTTTGCTCCCGCATCATAACCGTACCAGGAGAGCAGGAAGCCGACCATCGCCCCGGCAATCGCCAGCCCCAGCTTCAGGAAGAAGATGTTGCCGGAGAAGCTGATCCCGGTGATGCGCTTACCGGTCTTCCACTCGCCGTAGTCGTCCACGTCGGCCATCAGCGACCAGTGCAGCGGAGACGGGATCTGGTGCAGGATGTTCAGCAGGAAGTAGAGCACCACGATGGTGACGGTGGCTTTCGGGTCGAAGAAATAAAAGGCGCAGGAGAAAATCGCCAGCACGATATTGGTCCAGAAGAAGACCTTTAGTTTGCACCAGCGGTCGGTCAGCACTTTTGCCAGCACGCTGCCGAGCATCATGCCGACGACGCCCAGGCTGATAAACAGCGTGGCGAAATGAGTGCTCTGACCCATCACCCAGGTAACGTAATACATGGTGGCCGCCATGCGGATAAAGCCCGGGCAGACGTTGCAGAGCGTCAGCAGCAGAATGCGCACCCACTGGTCATTCTTCCACACGTCTTTCAGGTCATTTTTCAGCTGGTCATTGGTCTGCACCGCCGGACGCACGCGCTCGCGCACGGTGGCGAAGCAGAACAGGAACATGCATGTGCCAATCAGCGCCAGAACGGTCATCGCCATCTGGTAGCCTTTGGCTTTGTTGTTCCCGCCAAACCAGTCGGCCATCGGTAGCAGCGTTAATGAGAGCAGCAGCGTGGCGATGCCGACAAGCACAAAGCGATACGACTGGCAGGCCACACGTTCTTTTGGATCGTTGGTGATCACCCCGCCCAGCGAGCAATAGGGGATATTGATGGCGGTGTAGGTAAGCGACAGCAGGAAATAGGTGACAAACGCATAGATAACTTTGCTGTTATAGCTCCACTCAGGCGTGGTGAACATCAGGATGCTGAACAGCGCGTAGGGGAAGGCGATCCACAGCAACCATGGACGAAACCGGCCATATTTGCTGCGGGTACGGTCAGCAATCGCGCCCATGATCGGGTCCGTTACGGCGTCAATCACGCGCACGGAAAGCAGAAGCACGCCGACCAGCGCAGGGGCGAGGCCAAAAATATCCGTATAAAAATAGTTAACAAACAGCATGATGGCGCCGAAGATGATGTTGCATCCCGCGTCGCCCATCCCATAGCCGATCTTTTCTTTTACTGACAGTTTGTTGTTATCCATCGACAGCTCTCCGGTTTACGGTATGGAGAGAATTATTTGCTGGCAAAGGAATATATGCGTTGCAGTATCAGGGCGGTGATATGGATAAATGCGCTGTGGACGTGAAAGTGTGAGAGAGGTAACAACGCGCGGCACCCGCAAAAGCAGGTGCCGCGAAGAGAGGCTTAGTGTGCCTTCATGGCATTACGGCTTTTCTGACTGAAGAGATAGCCCACGCCAAGGATCGCAATCCAGACCGGGATCAGGTAGACGGAAATCGCCATACCCGGGGTGATCAGCATAATCACCAGCACGGCTGCCATAAACAGCAGGCAGATCCAGTTACCCAGCGGATAGAGCAGGGCAGGGAAGCGCGTGGTGACGCCCTGCTGCTGTTTTGCGCGGCGGAACTTCATGTGCGCCAGGCTGATCATCGCCCAGTTGATGACCAGGGCAGAGACCACCAGCGCCATCAGCAGGCCAAACGCCGATTCCGGTGCCATGTAGTTAATGAGCACGCACAGCGCGGTTACGACCGCCGAAACAAGAATCGTGTTTACCGGCACGCCGCGCTTATCGACGTTGAGCAGCGCTTTTGGCGCGTTACCCTGCTGGGCCAGGCCGAACAGCATGCGGCTGTTGCAGTATACGCAGCTGTTGTATACGGAGAGCGCGGCGGTGAGTACAACGATGTTCAGGGCGTTGGCGACAAAGGTGTCGCCCAGCTCGTGGAAGATCAGCACAAACGGGCTAGTGTCGGCGGTGACGCGCGTCCACGGCAGCAGGGAGAGCAGCACGGCCAATGAGCCCACATAGAAGATCAGAATGCGGTAGATAACCTGGTTAGTGGCTTTCGGGATGCTCTGCTCAGGGTTGTCGGCTTCAGCAGCGGTGATGCCCACCAGTTCCAGGCCGCCAAAGGAGAACATAATGATCGCCATCATCATCACCAGGCCGGTCATGCCGTGAGGCAGGAATCCACCCTGTTCCCAGAGGTTGCGCACCGTGGCCTGAGGGCCGCCGTTGCCGCTGAACAGCAGCCAGCCGCCGAAGATAATCATCGCCACCACGGCAATGACCTTGATGATGGCAAACCAGAACTCCATCTCCCCGAACACTTTAACGTTGGTCAGGTTAATGGCGTTGATAATGACGAAGAAGGCCGCAGCAGAAGCCCAGGTTGGGATTTCGGGATACCAGAACTGAATGTATTTCCCAACGGCGGTCAGTTCGGCCATGGCAACCAGAACGTACAGCACCCAGTAGTTCCAGCCCGAGGCGAAACCGGCAAAGCTGCCCCAGTATTTATAGGCAAAGTGGCTGAAGGAGCCGGCGACCGGCTCTTCCACTACCATTTCGCCCAGCTGGCGCATGATCAGAAAAGCAATGAAACCCGCAATCGCGTAACCCAAAATAATGCCCGGACCGGCAGACTGGATAACGGATGCGCTGCCCAGAAACAGGCCGGTACCAATCGCACCGCCCAGTGCGATGAGCTGAATATGGCGGTTTTTAAGCCCGCGCTTTAGCTGATCGCCGTGCTGTTGAGCTTCCATTTGAAACCTCGTGTGTGGTTGTTATGTTCACGCTGAGCGTGTGTAATTATGAAAATCCATATTCTGTATTTATTTCTTTACGGTTAACGAGACCGAAAAAAGCGGAGATGACTTCCGTAAGCGCCAGAATAGTGGTAAGTGCCTGCGAATGCACCTGCTTTATGAAGGGGTGATGACGACTTGAATAAAAAGAAAGCATTTGTAAATCGGCCCGCTCGTTGTTCCTCTCCCAACCTATAGAATAGAAATGCGCCGTAAGTGGGCGAATTTTCATTATTTGCCTTGTTGAATCGCTTCAGATTGCAAAAACCCTCGTTTCATTATGGTTAAAACTCCCTCTTTGGGAGTAATCAACTCATTTGTGCAAAGTTACATTTCTGAAACGTTATTTCTGTAAGGTTGTTAAAATGTGCAGGGTTTACTGATTTCAATCAAAACCAATATGGACAGAAGGTGAATACTTTGTTACTTTAGCGATACGAAATAGAAATTGGTAAGACCAATTGACTCCGGGCAAAAAGGCGTAAGACAGGGAATATGGCCTACAGCAAAATTCGCCAACCAAAACTATCTGATGTGATTGAGCAGCAGCTGGAGTTTTTAATCCTCGAAGGGACTCTGCGCCCGGGTGAGAAACTTCCGCCAGAACGCGAGCTGGCAAAACAGTTCGACGTTTCACGTCCTTCTCTGCGTGAGGCGATTCAACGTCTCGAAGCAAAGGGCTTGCTGCTTCGTCGTCAGGGCGGCGGAACCTTTGTGCAAAACAGCCTGTGGCAGAGCTTCAGCGATCCGCTGGTAGAACTTCTCTCTGACCACCCAGAATCCCAGTTTGACCTGCTTGAGACCCGTCACGCGCTGGAAGGTATTGCGGCCTATTACGCCGCCCTTCGCAGCACTGATGAAGATCGCGTGCGTATCCGCGAACTGCATCAGGCCATTGAACGGGCACAGCAGTCCGGCGATTTAGACGCCGAGTCCAGCGCCGTCGTCCAGTATCAAATCGCCGTCACCGAAGCGGCCCACAACGTGGTGCTCCTCCATCTGCTACGCTGCATGGAGCCGATGCTGGCCCAGAACGTTCGTCAAAATTTTGAATTGTTGTATGCCCGTCGGGACATGCTCCCACTGGTAAGCAACCATCGCACCCGAGTATTCGAGGCGATAATGGCCGGGGAACCGGAGCAGGCGCGCGAAGCGTCGCACCGCCATCTGGCTTTCATTGAGGAAATCTTGCTGGACCGCAGCCGTGAACAATCGCGTCGCGAACGTTCATTACGCCGCATACAGCAACGAAAGGATTAAGCGCCAGGTACTTTTAGAGCGCGGCAACTAAACGCAGAACCTGTCTTATTGTGTTCTTGCCCAAGAGCACAATGGGACAGGTTCCAGACAAATCAACGTATTAGATAGATAAGGAATACCCCCATGTCAGAACGTCTCCAAAATGACGTGGATCCGATCGAAACTCGCGACTGGCTACAGGCGATCGAATCGGTCATCCGTGAAGAAGGTGTTGAGCGCGCTCAGTATCTGATTGATCAGCTGCTTTCTGAAGCCCGCAAAGGCGGTGTGAAGGTTGCTTCAGGTGCAGGGGCTAGCAACTACGTAAACACGATTGCCGTCGAAGACGAACCGGAATACCCGGGCAATCTGGATCTGGAACGTCGTATCCGTTCTGCAATTCGCTGGAACGCCATTATGACCGTTCTGCGCGCATCCAAGAAAGACCTGGAACTGGGTGGCCACATGGCGTCCTTCCAGTCTTCTGCGACCGTTTACGAAGTGTGCTTCAACCACTTCTTCCGTGCAGCGAACGAGAAAGACGGCGGCGATCTGGTGTACTTCCAGGGCCACATCTCTCCGGGCATCTATGCACGTGCATTCCTGGAAGGTCGTCTGACTGAAGAGCAGATGAACAACTTCCGTCAGGAAGTTCACGGTAAAGGTCTGTCTTCTTACCCGCACCCTAAACTGATGCCTGAATTCTGGCAGTTCCCAACCGTATCTATGGGTCTGGGCCCAATCGGTGCGATCTACCAGGCGAAATTCCTGAAGTATCTGGAACACCGTGGTCTGAAAGACACCTCTGAGCAGACCGTATACGCCTTCCTGGGCGACGGCGAAATGGATGAGCCAGAATCCAAAGGTGCGATCACCATCGCAACCCGTGAAAAGCTGGACAACCTGTGCTTCATCATCAACTGTAACCTGCAGCGTCTGGATGGTCCGGTAACCGGTAACGGCAAGATCATCAACGAACTGGAAGGCATCTTCGCAGGTGCTGGCTGGAACGTGATCAAAGTGATGTGGGGTTCCCGTTGGGACGAACTGCTGCGTAAAGACACCAGCGGTAAACTGATCCAGCTGATGAACGAAACCGTTGACGGTGACTACCAGACCTTCAAATCCAAAGACGGTGCCTACGTGCGTGAGCACTTCTTCGGCAAATATCCAGAAACCGCAGCCCTGGTTGCAGACTGGACTGATGAGCAGATCTGGGCCCTGAACCGCGGTGGTCACGATCCGAAGAAAATCTACGCTGCACTGAAAAAAGCGCGTGAAACCAAAGGTAAAGCGACTGTAATCCTGGCCCACACCATCAAAGGTTACGGCATGGGTGATACCGCAGAAGGTAAAAACATCGCTCACCAGGTTAAGAAAATGAACATGGACGGCGTGCGTTATATCCGCGACCGTTTCAACGTTCCAGTCACCGATGAGCAGGTAGAAAACCTGTCTTACATCACCTTCCCGGAAGGTTCTGAAGAGCACAAGTACCTGCACGAACGTCGTCAGGCGCTGAAAGGCTACCTGCCAGCTCGTCAGCCAAACTTCACCGAGAAACTGGAACTGCCAGCGCTGGAAGACTTCTCTCAGCTGCTGGAAGAGCAGAACAAAGAGATCTCTACCACTATCGCTTTCGTTCGTGCCCTGAACGTGATGCTGAAGAACAAGTCGATCAAAGATCGCCTGGTGCCAATCATCGCCGACGAAGCGCGTACTTTCGGTATGGAAGGTCTGTTCCGTCAGATCGGTATCTACAGCCCGAACGGCCAGCAGTACACCCCGCAGGACCGTGAGCAGGTTGCATACTACAAAGAAGACGAGAAAGGTCAGATCCTGCAGGAAGGTATCAACGAGCTGGGCGCAGGCGCATCCTGGCTGGCTGCTGCGACCTCTTACAGCACCAACAACCTGCCGATGATCCCGTTCTACATTTACTACTCCATGTTCGGGTTCCAGCGTATCGGTGACCTGTGCTGGCAGGCAGGCGACCAGCAGGCTCGCGGCTTCCTGATCGGTGGTACTTCCGGTCGTACGACCCTGAACGGTGAAGGTCTGCAGCACGAAGATGGTCACAGCCACATTCAGTCTCTGACTATCCCTAACTGTATCTCTTACGACCCGTCTTACGCGTACGAAGTGGCTGTCATCATGCATGACGGTCTGCAGCGCATGTACGGTGAAGCGCAGGAGAACATTTACTACTACATCACCACCCTGAACGAAAACTACCACATGCCGGCAATGCCAGCAGGTGCCGAGGAAGGTATCCGTAAAGGTATCTACAAACTCGAAACCATCGAAGGTAGCAAAGGTAAAGTTCAGCTGCTGGGCTCCGGTTCTATCCTGCGTCACGTTCGTGAAGCAGCGCAGATCCTGGCGAAAGACTACGGTGTCGGTTCCGATGTGTACTCTGTTACCTCCTTCACTGAACTGGCGCGTGATGGCCAGGATTGTGAGCGCTGGAACATGCTGCACCCAATGGAAACCCCACGCGTTCCTTACATCGCTCAGGTGATGAACGACGCGCCAGCGGTGGCGTCTACTGACTATATGAAACTGTTCGCTGAGCAGGTTCGTACTTACGTTCCAGCTGATGATTATCGCGTACTGGGTACTGACGGCTTCGGTCGTTCTGACAGCCGCGAAAACCTGCGTCACCACTTCGAAGTTGATGCTTCTTACGTGGTTGTAGCAGCACTGGGCGAACTGGCTAAACGTGGCGAAATCGATAAGAAAGTGGTTGCAGACGCAATCACCAAATTCAACATCGATGCAGAAAAAGTTAACCCGCGTCTGGCGTAAGAGGTAAAAGAATAATGGCTATCGAAATCAATGTACCGGACATCGGGGCTGATGAAGTTGAAATCACCGAGATCCTGGTCAAAGTAGGCGACAAAGTTGAAGCTGAACAGTCGCTGATCACCGTAGAAGGCGACAAAGCCTCTATGGAAGTCCCGTCTCCTCAGGCTGGCATCGTTAAAGAGATCAAAGTCTCTGTTGGCGATAAAACCGAGACTGGCAAACTGATCATGATTTTCGATTCCGCCGACGGTGCAGCAGCAGCTGCACCTGCGCAGGAAGAGAAGAAAGCCGCTCCGGCCGCCGCTGCTCCAGCAGCTGCCGCAGCTGCAAAAGAAGTGAACGTGCCGGATATCGGTGGTGACGAAGTTGAAGTCACTGAGATCCTGGTGAAAGTGGGCGATACCGTTGCGGCCGAGCAGTCACTGATCACCGTAGAAGGCGACAAAGCCTCTATGGAAGTGCCGGCTCCGTTCGCGGGTACCGTTAAAGAGATCAAGATCAACACCGGCGACAAAGTGTCTACCGGCTCCCTGATCATGATCTTCGAAGTGGCGGGTGCTGCCCCTGCTGCCGCGCCTGCACAGGCCGCTGCTCCGGCTCCGGCCGCAGCACCAGCCGCTGCTGGCGGCGCGAAAGACGTTAACGTACCGGACATCGGCGGTGACGAAGTTGAAGTCACCGAAGTGATGGTAAAAGTGGGCGACAAAGTTGCCGCTGAACAGTCACTGATCACCGTTGAAGGCGACAAGGCTTCTATGGAAGTCCCTGCGCCATTCGCGGGTACCGTTAAAGAGATCAAAATCAGCACCGGCGACAAAGTGTCTACCGGCTCTCTGATCATGGTCTTCGAAGTGGAAGGCGCTGCGCCTGCCGCAGCTCCGGCTGCCGCGGCTGCTCCAGCACCGGCTGCTGCACCGGCTCAGGCTGCTAAACCAGCCGCTGCCCCTGCTGCAAAAGCAGAAAAATCAGAGTTCGCTGAAAACGACGCTTACGTCCACGCGACGCCGCTGATTCGTCGCCTGGCGCGCGAATTCGGTGTTAACCTGGCGAAAGTGAAAGGGACCGGCCGTAAGGGTCGTATCCTGCGCGAAGACGTTCAGACCTACGTGAAAGACGCGGTGAAACGCGCCGAAGCTGCACCAGCTGCAGCCGCTGGCGGCGGTATCCCGGGCATGCTGCCATGGCCGAAAGTGGACTTCAGCAAGTTCGGCGAAATCGAAGAAGTGGAGCTGGGCCGTATCCAGAAAATCTCTGGTGCGAACCTGAGCCGTAACTGGGTGATGATCCCGCACGTTACGCACTTCGACAAAACCGATATCACCGATCTGGAAGCGTTCCGTAAACAGCAGAACGCCGAAGCTGAGAAGCGTAAACTGGACGTGAAATTCACCCCAGTGGTCTTCATCATGAAGGCGGTTGCTGCGGCTCTGGAACAGATGCCACGCTTCAACAGCTCCCTGTCCGAAGACGGCCAGAAGCTGACGCTGAAGAAATACATCAACATCGGTGTTGCGGTTGATACGCCAAATGGTCTGGTTGTTCCGGTCTTCAAAGACGTGAACAAGAAGAGCATCACTGAGCTGTCCCGTGAACTTACCGTGATCTCCAAGAAAGCGCGCGATGGTAAGCTGACTGCCGGCGAAATGCAGGGCGGCTGCTTCACTATCTCCAGCATCGGCGGCCTGGGTACCACCCACTTCGCGCCGATTGTGAACGCGCCGGAAGTGGCTATCCTCGGTGTGTCTAAGTCCGCGATGGAGCCGGTGTGGAATGGCAAAGAGTTCGTACCGCGTCTGATGATGCCAATCTCTCTGTCCTTCGACCACCGCGTGATCGACGGTGCTGATGGTGCGCGCTTCATCACCATCATCAACAACATGCTGAGCGACATTCGCCGCCTGGTGATGTAATCGAAAAGCCGGCCAGTCGGCCGGCTTTTTTCTGATAATCTCATGGTGTTTGTGAGGTTATTGGCGAAAGCGACAATTCGTGAGCCGTTTGTTGTTTCAAAATTGTTAACAATTTTGTAAACTGCGGGCGGATAGAACGACCCGGTGGACGACGGGTATAAATTAAGAGGTCATGATGAGCACAGAAATCAAAACTCAGGTCGTAGTACTTGGGGCAGGCCCGGCAGGTTACTCCGCAGCATTCCGCGCCGCGGATTTAGGTCTGGAAACCGTCATCGTAGAACGTTACAGCACCCTCGGCGGTGTTTGTCTGAACGTCGGCTGTATCCCTTCTAAAGCGCTGCTGCACGTAGCGAAAGTTATCGAAGAAGCCAAAGCGCTGGCTGAACACGGTATCGTCTTCGGCGAGCCGAAAACCGATATCGACAAAATTCGTACCTGGAAAGAGAAAGTTATCACTCAGCTGACCGGCGGTCTGGCGGGTATGGCCAAAGGCCGTAAAGTGAAAGTGGTAAACGGTCTGGGTAAATTCACCGGTGCGAACACCCTGGAAGTGGAAGGCGAAAACGGCAAAACCGTGATCAACTTCGACAACGCGATTATCGCGGCAGGCTCTCGCCCAATCGAACTGCCATTCATTCCACATGAAGATCCACGCGTGTGGGATTCCACCGATGCGCTGGAGCTGAAAACCGTTCCTAAGCGTCTGCTGGTTATGGGCGGCGGTATCATCGGTCTGGAAATGGGTACCGTGTACCACGCGCTGGGTTCAGAGATCGACGTGGTTGAAATGTTCGACCAGGTTATCCCGGCTGCCGACAAAGACATCGTTAAAGTCTTCACCAAACGCATCAGCAAGAAATTCAACCTGATGTTGGAAACCAAAGTGACTGCCGTTGAAGCGAAAGAAGACGGTATTTACGTTTCCATGGAAGGCAAAAAAGCCCCATCCGAACCACAGCGTTACGACGCCGTGCTGGTGGCTATCGGTCGTGTACCGAACGGTAAAAACCTCGATGCGGGCAAAGCTGGCGTGGAAGTGGACGACCGTGGCTTCATCCGCGTTGACAAGCAGCTGCGCACTAACGTGCCGCACATCTTTGCTATCGGCGATATCGTCGGTCAGCCAATGCTGGCGCACAAAGGTGTTCACGAAGGTCACGTTGCCGCTGAAGTTATCGCCGGCATGAAGCACTACTTCGATCCGAAAGTGATCCCATCTATCGCGTACACCGAGCCAGAAGTGGCATGGGTTGGTCTGACTGAGAAAGAAGCGAAAGAGAAAGGCATCAGCTACGAAACCGCCACCTTCCCGTGGGCTGCTTCTGGCCGTGCTATCGCATCCGACTGCGCAGACGGTATGACCAAACTGATCTTCGACAAAGAGACTCACCGTGTGATCGGTGGTGCGATTGTCGGTACCAACGGCGGCGAGCTGCTGGGTGAAATCGGTCTGGCTATCGAAATGGGCTGTGACGCTGAAGACATCGCGCTGACCATCCACGCTCACCCGACTCTGCACGAGTCCGTGGGCCTGGCGGCAGAAGTGTTTGAAGGCAGCATCACCGACCTGCCAAACGCGAAAGCGAAGAAGAAATAAGTTTCTTCAGATGAAAAAAGCGGCCAATGGCCGCTTTTTTTATGCGCTGCGTTCAGGGTGCTACAGGCTGCCAGGTTTTATCAGGGCTATAGGCGGCTAGCGCACGGGCTTTCTGCTCTGAATTGCTGCCGAGATCGGACTGGTACACCTTGTCGTCCTGGTTTATCAAAAAGCTCATGACGCCCGTCTGGCCGTAGCTGACCGGCCAGGCCACCATCGCGAAACCGTTATTATCCGGCAGGATGCGGAAGCGATAGCCGTGATAGCCGGTACCCGGCTCTTTTGGGCTAAATGCCGGTCCGAGCGGACTGGGCGCTTCGCCGGGGGAGGCGGGCCAGTACAAACCGTCTTTTTTCCCCTTCGAGCTGACAATTTTCTGCGCGTATTTCTGGTTCATTGCAAAGTAGCTTTGCTGCGCATCAACATAGGCATGTAAGGCTTCAATGGCGGCGAGCTCGTTACGCCCAATTTCGCGGGTCAGGATTTCTTCAGCCCCTTCTTTGATATCGAACTGCCAGCCTGCAGTGGTTTTGATCACCGGGATGGGAAGCTGCCAGCCGCTGTCTCCGACAACCAGATGCGCCGTATCCCCTTCGACAACGGTCTTATGACGGACTTTCCAGTCGCGCAGGAAGCGATCGACGGCATCCGGATCAACGCCTTCAGGGGGCAGAAAATCGCGCCAGTTCTCTCCAAGCAGATTGCTCATCGCGCTCTCATTTTGCTCACTGATGGCGTTGGCCAGCGCATCGGTCGCCCGATCGGGCGTGCTGAAGGACTGCTGCGCCATCACAGGGGCCGAAAGCATGAACAACACCATTCCGCTGAGTAGTTTACTTTTCATGTCGGTTCCCTTAGCGATGTCGAATTTCACGGCGTTCAGCGCGTCCACCAGACGCCTGACGCTGCTGCTGGCGAGCGGCAAGCTGCCTGCTTTGCGCACCACGCTGCTGCTGCGCCTGCCAGTTCGCGGAGCGGCTGTCGTTGCCGCTCAGCGCATTGGCCCGGGGCTGGCTGTTTCGCTGCTGCAGAGTGCGTTGCTGTGCGGGCTGCGAAACCCGTTTCTCTTGCCTCTGAGCGGTGGTCTGGCGATTTTCTCGCTGCTGCGTGGTGGCGCGCTTCGTCGTCGGCGGTTTGGTGTCGTAGCCACGGTAGTTATTGCGCTGGGAAATCTGCTTCAGCTGTTCACTTGAGGCCTGACGCTGAACATCTTTCGTGCCGGTGCGCGCCGTTTGGGGGAAGGTTTTACCCGTGGATTTCTCCATCTGGCTCAGGGCCGCCTGACGCTGGCTGTCCCGGTTAACCGGTTTTTGCTGCGTTGAACTGAGCCCTGTCGCCGTGCTGGTGGAGTGGAAGCGACTGTTGAGCTGGTTAGTCGGATAGGGCACGCCTTCCCGATAGGCCGGGTTGTGCTGCCAGGTACGGTTGGCGTCCGTCAGACGCTGACCGCTGATTTTATTGAAGTTCTCAACGTTGATATTGATGTTGTTATCACCGTTGCGGTTATAGCCGCCGTGATTATCCCAGTCACCGTCATGATGGTGGTCCCAGTCATCGTCATCCCAGTCGATATTGCTGAAAATGGCATAGGTTGTGGCAACGCCCAGGCTGAAACCTAAGCCGTTAACGAAGCTGTTGCCAAACTGCTCTCCGGGCGTGGGCGGGAGATAGGTGGGCGGATAGGCGGTATTTGGCCAGGTACCGTAAACCGTATTGGGGTTATAGGTGGGGACGTAAACGACCTGCGGATCCGCAGATTCAATTTTGATAACCGTAGGGGCGGGCGCAGACGTGGTTGTTGTTGCCTCGGTGGCGCTGGTTTTCGCTGGTGCTGGCTTTGTCACGGTGGTGACCGTCTGCTGAGGCGTGGATTGTAAAGCGCCGGTCTTCTGTGCCAGCGCGCGCAGGCGCTGAACGGAATCCATTACGTCTTTAGGCTGCGCGAGAAACGCATCGCCCAGATTTTGTACCCACGGCGGGTTTTCACCCATCAGGGACATAAGCTGAGGAAACGCGACCAGCGATTTCACGCTCGGATCCCAGGGCTGGCTGGCAACGGCCTGAATCGCGGCGTCTCCTTCCATTTTAGGGTTGTCTTTGGACCACTGCGCCGCCTGAATCACGTTGGCCGGATAGGTCGACGCCATCAAAATTTGCGACAGCAGGGCGTCAGGGTAGAGCGCAATGGGGGCAACCCACTGATCGATTTGTGCGGCTGTGTAGGTTGGCGCGACAGCAGGGGCGGGCTGCGCTGCGGCAGGCGCGTCCGATGCAGCCGGTTGTTGTGCGACGGGGGCTGTCGCAGCGGGTTCCATTGCGCGGCTTTTGACAAACATGACGCCCGAGGCGGCAAACAGCCCGGCACTGCACAGAAGGACGAGCAGATGTGGCTTAAAGGGCAACTTCATAAATGACTCCAACGAGACAAGCGCTGTGCCGTGAGGCGTTACGGTTGGCGTGAGTATTATTCACCCGCCTTTTACCGTTTTGACTTTTATTGGGAAGCGTCCGGTACGTCCGGATAAAGAGTGTGAGTATTTATTACACAATTATATCTGATGAAGGAAAACCTGAAGCGTCACGGTGCAGAAGAAACCGCAAATGATGGCCTAAATCCCCGCTACACCATGCTTAACGATTCAGCAAATTATTTAATGTTGCTTTTTTGTAAACGGATTAACACTGTGCAGAAATCCTGCTATGCTGCCCGACGCGGTATCGGGCATTTACCCTACAAACTGCTGTCTCACAGGAGCGTGAAGAGAACGCCCGCCGCATATGACAATGAGAGCGAGGAGAACCGTCGTGCTAGAAGAATACCGTAAGCACGTAGCAGAACGTGCCGCCGAGGGAATTGTACCCAAACCTTTAGATGCAACCCAAATGGCCGCGCTCGTCGAGCTGCTGAAGAACCCGCCTAAGGGCGAAGAAGAATTTCTGTTAGATCTGTTGATCAACCGCGTACCGCCTGGCGTAGATGAAGCTGCCTACGTAAAAGCCGGATTCCTTGCTGCTATCGCCAAAGGCGAAGCCACCTCCCCACTGGTTACTCCTGAAAAAGCCATTGAACTGCTCGGCACCATGCAGGGTGGTTACAACATTCATCCGCTGATTGACGCGCTGGATAACGACAAGCTGGCACCGATTGCCGCTAAAGCGCTCTCTTCTACGCTGCTGATGTTCGATAACTTCTACGATGTGGAAGAAAAAGCCAAAGCTGGCAACGTCTATGCGAAACAGGTGATGCAGTCCTGGGCTGATGCCGAATGGTTCCTGAACCGTCCAGCGCTGGCTGAAAAAATCACCGTTACCGTCTTCAAAGTAACCGGTGAAACCAACACCGATGACCTCTCTCCGGCACCGGACGCGTGGTCTCGCCCGGATATCCCTCTGCACGCCCTGGCGATGCTGAAAAACGCCCGTGAAGGCATTGAGCCGGATCAGCCGGGCAGCGTTGGCCCGATCAAACAGATCGAAGCCCTGCAGAAAAAAGGGTTCCCGCTGGCCTACGTGGGTGACGTTGTGGGTACCGGTTCTTCCCGTAAGTCCGCGACCAACTCCGTGCTGTGGTTCATGGGCGACGATATTCCGCACGTGCCAAACAAGCGCGGCGGCGGTCTGTGCCTCGGCGGTAAAATTGCGCCAATCTTCTTCAACACCATGGAAGATGCGGGCGCACTGCCGATCGAAGTGGACGTCTCTAACCTGAACATGGGCGACGTGATTGACGTTTACCCGTACAAAGGTGAAGTGCGTAACCACGAAACCAACGAACTGCTGGCAAGCTTTGAGCTGAAAACCGACGTGCTGATCGACGAAGTGCGTGCCGGTGGTCGTATTCCGCTGATCATCGGCCGTGGCCTGACCACCAAAGCGCGTGAAGCGCTGGGTCTGCCGCACAGTGATGTATTCCGTCACGCGAAAGACGTGGCGGAAAGCAATCGCGGTTACTCTCTGGCACAGAAAATGGTCGGTCGCGCCTGCGGCGTCGCCGGCGTTCGTCCTGGCGCATACTGCGAGCCGAAGATGACCTCCGTAGGTTCTCAGGACACCACTGGCCCAATGACCCGCGACGAACTGAAAGACCTGGCGTGCCTGGGCTTCTCTTCCGATCTGGTGATGCAGTCCTTCTGCCACACTGCGGCGTATCCGAAGCCGGTTGACGTGACCACGCACCACACGCTGCCAGACTTCATCATGAACCGCGGCGGTGTTTCCCTGCGTCCGGGTGACGGCGTAATCCACTCCTGGCTGAACCGTATGCTGCTGCCGGATACCGTGGGTACCGGCGGTGACTCCCATACCCGTTTCCCAATCGGTATCTCCTTCCCGGCGGGTTCCGGTCTGGTGGCGTTTGCTGCGGCGACCGGCGTAATGCCGCTGGATATGCCGGAATCGGTGCTGGTGCGCTTCAAAGGTAAAATGCAGCCGGGTATCACCCTGCGCGACCTGGTTCACGCGATCCCGCTGTATGCGATTAAACAGGGTCTGCTGACCGTTGAGAAGAAAGGGAAGAAAAACATCTTCTCTGGCCGTATCCTGGAAATTGAAGGTCTGCCGGATCTGAAAGTAGAGCAGGCGTTCGAGCTGACCGATGCCTCCGCCGAGCGTTCAGCCGCGGGCTGTACCATCAAGCTGAACAAAGAGCCGATCATTGAGTACCTGAACTCTAACATCGTGCTGCTGAAGTGGATGATTGCAGAAGGCTACGGCGACCGTCGTACGCTGGAGCGTCGTATCCAGGGCATGGAAAAATGGCTGGCCGATCCGCAACTGCTGGAAGCCGATGCCGACGCAGAGTACGCGGCGGTGATCGACATCGATCTGGCGGATATCAAAGAGCCAATCCTGTGTGCACCGAACGATCCGGACGACGCGCGTCCGCTGTCTGAAGTTCAGGGCGAGAAGATCGACGAAGTGTTCATCGGTTCGTGCATGACCAACATTGGTCACTTCCGCGCAGCCGGTAAGCTGCTGGATACCCACAAAGGACAGCTGCCAACCCGTCTGTGGGTGGCTCCGCCGACCCGTATGGACGCGGCTCAGCTGACCGAAGAGGGATACTACAGCGTGTTTGGTAAGAGCGGTGCACGTATCGAAATTCCTGGCTGTTCCCTGTGTATGGGTAACCAGGCGCGCGTAGCCGACGGCGCGACGGTGGTCTCCACCTCGACCCGTAACTTCCCGAACCGTTTAGGTACCGGTGCGAACGTATTCCTGGCTTCTGCTGAGCTGGCGGCGGTTGCGGCGCTGATTGGCAAACTGCCAACGCCGGAAGAGTACCAGACCTTCGTGGCTCAGGTGGATAAGACTGCGGTTGATACCTACCGCTATCTGAACTTCGACCAGCTCTCTCAGTACACCGAGAAGGCTGACGGGGTTATCTTCCAGACGGCAGTATAAACAGCAAAACCGTCTCCACGAGACGGTTTTTAGTGTTTGCACCCTCTCCCACGGGAGAGGGGCGGGGTGAGGGCATCAGGCCGCAGGGTCTTGCTCTCACCTTTTTATTTTCATTCCTCCCACCTCTCACGCTTTTTTTCTTCCTCGCTGCTGCGATAATTACCTTAATGGCTTTGCAGAGGAAAACACTATGGATTACGAATTTCTGCGCGACATCACCGGAGTGGTGAAAGTGCGTATGTCGATGGGCCACGAAGCCGTTGGACACTGGTTTAACGAAGAGGTGAAAGAAAACCTCGCACTTCTTGATGAGGTTGAACTGGCGGCAAATACGGTAAAAGGCAGTGAACGATCCTGGCAGCGCGCCGGGCATGAATATACGCTGTGGATGGATGGTGAAGAGGTCATGGTGCGTGCCAACCAGCTCGAGTTTTCAGGTGACGAGATGGAAGAGGGAATGAGCTACTATGACGAAGAGAGCCTGTCGATGTGTGGCGTAGAAGACTTCCTTCAGGTGGTGAACGCATACCGTGATTTCATGAAACAGAAATAACAGCCCGGAGCATCCCTGCTCCGGCTTGTTCTTACACGGCCGGAATATTACGGCCGTAGTAAATCTCGCGCATCTCTTTCCAGAGCAGGTCAGTAATCGCCTTACGCTCTTCTTCGCTTAAATCTTCCGGCTTCGTGTGGAACATATAGTGCTTAAGGTCGAACTCCTTAAGTAACATCTTGGTATGGAAGATGTTTTCCTGATACACGTTCACGTCCATCATGTCGTACAGCGATTTCATGTCCTCGGACATAAAGTTCTGTATGGAGTTGATCTCGTGGTCGATGAAGTGCTTCATGCCGTTGACGTCACGAGTAAAACCGCGCACGCGGTAATCAATCGTGACGATATCTGATTCCAGCTGGTGGATGAGATAGTTCAGCGCGTTCAGCGGGGAAATCACGCCGCAGGTCGACACTTCAATATCGGCGCGGAACGTACACAGCCCACCTTCCGGGTGACTCTCCGGGTAGGTATGGACGCAGATATGGCTTTTATCCAGGTGGGCAACAACCACTTCCGGCAGCGGGCCCGGATGTTCCGTTTTGTCGATAAGCTTCGGGTCAACCGGCTCTTCGCTGACCAGAATGGTCACGCTCGCGCCCTGGGGTTCATAATCCTGTCGGGCGATATTCAGGATATTTGCGCCGATAATGGAACAGGTTTCTGACAGGATCTCGGTCAGACGGTTGGCGTTGTAGAGTTCGTCGATATAGGCGATGTAACCATCGCGTTCTTCCGCTGTTTTGGCATAGCAGATATCGTAAATACAAAAACTCAGGCTTTTGGTCAGATTGTTAAAGCCATGCAGTTTAAGCTTTTTCAATTAGCTCACCCCCTTAGTGGATAATGCGTCTTGCAGGTACTGCGGCAGAGCAAACGCTGCGGTATGAATAGCCGGATTGTAGTATCGGCACTGAAGACCTGCCTGATGGAAGCGGGCCTGAATAATTTCGGTGGAAAGATGACGTAATACGTCGTTATCCGTCGCCCAGGCAAAGGTCATGATCCCACCGTAGTACGTCGGAATGGCCGCCTGATAGAAGCTGACATCCTCGAAATAGGTCCTGAGTTTACGATGGCTGTCCAGCGCTTCATCCTGCTGCAGGAAGCAGACGCCGTTTTGTGCGACGAAGATCCCGCCCGGGTTCAGGCAGCGCTTGCAGCCTTCGTAGAACGAGGAAGTGAACAACGATGCGCCAGGCCCAATAGGGTCGGTGCAGTCGGAGATAATCACGTCAAAGGTCTGCGAGGTCTGGTTAACAAAGTTAACGCCGTCGTCAATCACCAGGCTAAAGCGGGGATCGTCATAGCTGCCGGCATTGTGGTTGGGCAAGTACTGGCGGCAGAAAGAGACGACGCCCGCATCGATTTCCACCATGGTGATGGTTTCAATGGAACGATGGCGGGACACTTCACGCAGCATTGCGCCGTCGCCGCCGCCGATAATCAGAACATGCTTCGCGTGACCGTGCGCCAGGAGCGGGACGTGGGTCATCATTTCATGATAAATAAACTCGTCGCGCTCGGTGGTTTGCACAACGCCGTCCAGCGCCATCACGCGGCCAAAGGCAGCATTCTCGAAGATGATCAGATCCTGGTGATCGGTTTTCTCATGGTAGAGCACGTTATCAACGGCAAAGTACTGACCAAACTGGTCATGCAATGTTTCATGCCACAACGTGTGGTCGGCCATAGCGAACTCCTCCTGTGTAAACATCCGTTACGCTCGCAAAAAATGAGCGAAACATGATAGCTAACTCTAACCGTGGTTGCACGGCCAGAGGTTCAACAGGAGGCGTCGGGAAGGTTATTTAACGTAGGCGAGCAGGCTGAGTGAGTCGCGAGCCAGCGCTTTGCATTTTTTAGCAGTGGGAATGCCAATACCGCTTAAGTCACGGTAGCTGTCTTCGCCGAGCGCCTTCATGTCGAAGCTGTCGTAGTTGCTGAGATCCCACTGGTTCTGCTGGGCAAAAAAGACCAGCGCGCGGCGAATCTGCCCGTTGGGTAAATTCTGGTAGCCACAATCATTTTTCAGGAATACAAAAACCGCCGTTAAATCGGCCATATCTTCCGCTTCATTTTCACTTAGCGCATAGCTGTTCGCACACATTGCCATCAGGCTACCGAACAAAATTGTCCTGAAAAACGTCTTCATTGCTTCTACCACTTCTTCACGGAAAATTAACGTTAGCATACTTGATGCCAGTGCGACGATCTTTATTATTGCCGCTTTACTTGACCTTCCGGTAAGGGGAGGGTTTATGCTCAAAAGATCGCCTGCTGGAAATAAGGAAATGAACATGCAACGTCGTGATTTTTTAAAATATTCCGCTGTGCTGGGGGCTGCCAGCGCATTACCTCTCTGGAGCCGCGCGGTTTTTGCGGCCGACAGGCCAGCCTTACCCATTCCTGATTTAGTGACCGCTGATGCGCGAAGCCGTATCCAGCTTGTGGTTCAGGCCGGCAAAACAACATTCGGTGCGCACAACGCCACGACGTGGGGCTATAACGGTAATTTGCTCGGTCCGGCGCTTCAGCTGCGTAAAGGGAAAGCGGTGACGGTGGATATCCACAACACGCTCGCTGAAGAGACGACGCTGCACTGGCACGGGCTGGAAGTGCCGGGAGAGGTGGACGGCGGGCCGCAGGGCATCATCAAAGCGGGCGGTTCGCGCAGCGTCACCTTTACGCCCGACCAGCGCGCGGCGACCTGCTGGTTCCATCCGCATCAGCATGGTAAAACGGGCCATCAGGTGGCGATGGGGCTGGCGGGGCTGGTGCTGATTGAAGACGACGAAAGCCGCCTGCTGCGCCTGCCGAAGCAGTGGGGCATCGACGATGTGCCTGTGATTGTGCAGGACAAGAAATTCACCGCTGACGGACAAATTGACTACCAGCTGGACGTGATGAGCGCGGCGGTAGGCTGGTTTGGCGACACGCTGCTGACCAACGGCGCCATTTATCCTCAGCACGCCGCGCCGAAGGGCTGGCTGCGCCTGCGTCTGCTTAACGGCTGTAACGCGCGTTCCCTCAACTTCGCCACCAGCGATAAGCGTCCGCTGTACGTGGTCGCCAGTGACGGCGGCCTGCTACCGGAGCCGGTGAAAGTGAGTGAGCTGCCGATGCTGATGGGCGAACGCTTTGAGGTGCTGGTGGACATCAGCGACGGCAAGGCGTTTGACCTCGTGACGCTGCCGGTTAGCCAGATGGGGATGGCGGTCGCGCCGTTTGACAAGCCGCACCCGGTGCTGCGTATCCAGCCTTTACTGGTGACCGCTTCCGGCACGCTCCCTGATACGTTAACCACTATGCCAGCACTTCCGTCGCTTGATGGGCTTACGCAACGCAAGCTGCAGCTCTCTATGAACCCGATGCTCGATATGATGGGGATGCAGGCGCTGATGGCGAAATATGGCGATAAGGCGATGGCGGGAATGCATCACGGGCAGATGATGGGCCATATGAATATGGACCATGGAAAAATGGGCGGCATGGGGAACATGAATCACGGCGACCATGGCTTTGATTTCCACAACGCCAATATGATCAACGGCAAGGCGTTCGATATGAATACGCCGATGTTTGCTGCGACAAAGGGCCAGTTTGAGCGCTGGGTGATTTCAGGCGAAGGGGACATGATGCTGCATCCGTTCCATATCCACGGCACCCAGTTCCGCATTCTCTCTGAGAACGGTAAAGCGCCGGACGCGCATCGCGCGGGCTGGAAGGATACGGTGAAGGTGGAGGGCGGCGTCAGCGAGGTACTGGTGAAGTTTGACCACGACGCGCCGAAGGAGTTTGCCTACATGGCGCACTGCCATCTGCTGGAACATGAAGATACGGGGATGATGCTGGGCTTTACCGTGTAAAAAAGCCGGGTGGCGGCTTCGCCTTACCCGGCCTACATAGCGTATCCATAGGCCCGGTAAGCGCGTAAGCGCCACCGGGCTTTTCAGTTACTTGTTTTCGTCAGGCAGCGCATACGCGACAATATAGTCGCCCATCTTCGTGCCAAACGAACCGTGACCGCCCGCAGAGATGACAACGTACTGCTTGCCATTCACTTCATAGGTCATCGGCGTGGCTTGTCCACCCGCTGGCAGACGGCCTTGCCACAGTTTCTCACCGTTGGTCATGTTGTACGCGCGCAGGTAGTTATCTGCGGTTGCCGCGATGAACAGCACGTTACCGGCGGTGGAAATTGGGCCACCCAGCATTGGCATACCCATATTGAACGGCACCGGAACCGGCATAGGGAACGGCATGCTGTCCTGTGGCGTACCAATACGTTTTTTCCACACGATCTGGTTAGTTTTCAGATCCAGACCGGAGATGTAACCCCAGGCAGGCTGTTTACACGGCAGACCAAACGGAGACAGGAACGGGTTCAGCGTTACGCCGAACGGTACGCCGTACTGCGGCTGAATGCCGGCTTCGGTACCGCTGCCTTTCGCGTCTTTCGGCTGTTCCATTGGGTTGCCCGGACCGCGTGGGATCAGACGGGAAACGAACGGCAGCGCCATCGGGTTGGCAATTGCCACCTGACGGTTAGGGTCAACGGAGATCCCGCCCCACTCGAACATCCCCAGGTTACCCGGGAAGACCAGCGTGCCCTGCTCAGAAGGCGGGGTGAAGATGCCTTCATAGCGCAGCTGGTGGAACATCACGCGGCACACCAGCTGGTCAAACATCGTGGCGCCCCACATGTCTGCCCCGCTGAGGTCTTTCTTCGGACGGAAGCTCAGGTCGGAGAACGGCTGGGTTTTGCTGACGTAATCGCCTTTCGCCGCACCCTGCGGTACCGGTTTTTCCGGGGCAGGCACAACCAGCTTGCCGTTGCTGCGATCCAGCACGAAGATGTTGCCGGTTTTCGCCGGGGCGTAAATCACCGGCACGGTTTTGCCGTTAACGGTAATGTCCGCCAGCGTTGGCTGGGACGGCATATCCATATCCCACAGATCGTGGTGTACGGTCTGATAGCTCCAGGCCAGCTTACCGGTGGTTGCGTTCAACGCCACGATAGCGCTGGCATAACGTTCCTGTTCCGGCGTGCGGTTACCGCCCCAGATATCTGGCGTAGTAACGCCCATCGGCAGGTAGACCAGGTCCAGCTTCGCGTCATACGCCGCTGGTGCCCAGGAGTTTGGCGAGTTAAAGGTAAAGGTGTGCTCGTCAGACGGGATCGCGTTTGGATCTTTCGCGCCCGGGTCGAAGGCCCACAGCAGTTTACCGGTATTCACGTCGAAACCACGGATAACGCCGGAGGTTTCACGCGTGGAGAAGTTATCCGTTACCGAACCGGCAATCACGATGGTTTTATCGGTGATGATTGGCGGTGAGGTTGGCTCATACAGACCCGGCGTGGTGTCAGGCATGTTGGTCTGCAGATTCAGGATACCTTTGTTGGCAAAGGTTTCGCACAGCTTGCCCGTTTCGGCATTGATGGCGAACAGGCGACCATCGTTGACCGGCAGCATGATGCGGCGAGGACAGTCGGCAATGACTTCCGGGCTCGCATTTTCCGGGCGCGCTTCGTGGTAAGAGACGCCACGGCAGGTCACGTGCTGGAAGGACGGGTTGGAGTTCAGCTGCGGGTCGAAGTGCCATTTCTCTTTACCGGTGGCCGCGTCGAGCGCGAACAGACGCTGGTGCGCCGTACACAGATAAAGCATATCGCCGACTTTAATTGGCGTCACTTCGTTGGTCAGTTCACCCGGATCGTTCGGCATCTTCAGGTCGCCGGTACGGAATACCCAGGCTTCTTTCAGGTTTTTAACGTTGTCCGCGTTGATCTGCTTCAGCGGGGAGTAACGCTGGCCTTCCTGGTTACGACCATAGGCAGGCCAGTCGCCGTCAGCGACCTGAGAGATCGCCGCCGCAGGCGTCGATTCTGCGTTCAGCGTACCGTTGATCTCCTGCGGGTCGTTAAAGCCGGCCCAGGTCAGGATACCGCCGCTGATCAGCAGGGCTACTACCAGCGCCGCAACGGCACCGCTGGACGGCACGATCAGGCGACGCCAGACAAACGGCAGGATCAGCCATATACCGAAGAAGACCAGAATATCGCTGCGCGGCGTCAGCGCCCAGAAGTCAAAGCCGACTTCCCAGATGCCCCAGATCATGGTGGCAAGAAGGAATGCGGCATACAGCCACAGTGCGGATTGTTTTCTACGCAACAGCAGGACGGTTACGGCAACCATCACCAGGCCCGCAATCGGGTAGTACCAGGAGCCGCCTAAAGCGACCAGCCAGACGCCACCGATTAACAGATACAGCGCGCAGAAGGCTGCGAACGCTGCTGTTAATGTCACCAGTAGACGCGGCTGTTTAGAGTTTGTTTCAGCCATAGAAAGTGTACTCGTCAGTTTTTGTTAATAATTTGCTAGCAACTAATTATAGGTATTAACAAGTGTGATCGGAATCACAATATTTGCTTTTTATAACTCATACGCCAGGCTTATCCATTTGCTGATATAATGAATGGCTTGTGTATCAGTGCTGGATATTAACTCATCCGTATTGAGAGATTTTCATTAAAATCATTTGGTTAGTAATATGAAACATACTGTTGAAGTGATGATCCCGGAAGCCGAGATCAAAGCGCGTATCGCCGAACTGGGTCGTCAAATCACCGAACATTACAAGGACAGCGGCAGCGAAATGGTGCTGGTCGGTCTGTTGCGTGGCTCTTTCATGTTCATGGCAGACCTTTGCCGTGAAGTGCATGTGCCCCACGAAGTCGATTTTATGACCGCCTCCAGCTACGGCAGCGGCATGTCCACGACCCGTGATGTGAAAATCCTGAAAGACCTGGATGAAGATATTCGTGGCAAAGATGTGTTGATCGTTGAAGACATTATCGACTCCGGCAACACGCTGTCAAAAGTGCGCGAGATCCTGAGCCTGCGTGAGCCAAAATCTCTGGCGATTTGTACGCTGCTGGATAAACCTGACCGCCGTGAAGTTCAGGTGCCGGTAGAGTTCGTGGGTTTCTCAATTCCTGACGAGTTCGTCGTCGGTTACGGCATTGACTACGCGCAGCGTTATCGTCATCTGCCGTATGTAGGAAAAGTGGTATTGCTGGACGAGTAATTGCGGGCTGATGCCCTCACCCCGGCCCTCTCCCGCAGGGAGAGGGAGAATATCCCCGGCTTTATTTATGATTCACATGCTTAAGCTGAAGGTTGGCAATCCCAGAACGGTAACGCTGCTCCAGCGTTTCGCGGTTGGTGGCAGTCACTTCCAGATTGCGCAGCAGACCATCGTGAATTCCGTACGCCCAGCCGTGGATAGAGACCTTCTGCCCGCGTTTCCACGCTGATTGCATGATCGTTGAGTGGCCCAGGTTATACACCTGCTCCATCACGTTGAGTTCGCAAAGGGTATCCATGCGACGCTCCTGCGGCATTTCACCCAGCAGTGAGCTATGTTTGAACCAGATATCGCGGATGTGCAGTAGCCAGTTATCAATGAGCCCCAGTTCCGTGTTTTCAACCGCCGCCTGCACGCCGCCGCAGCCGTAATGGCCGCAAATGATGATGTGCTCGACTTGCAGAACGTCAACGGCATACTGAACAACAGAAAGACAGTTGAGATCGGTGTGAATCACCAGATTGGCAACGTTGCGGTGAACGAACAGTTCGCCGGGCTCAAGGCCTGTCAGGCGCTCCGCCGGTACGCGGCTGTCGGAGCATCCAATCCAGAGAAAGCGTGGGTTTTGCGCCTGCGCGAGTTTTCCAAAAAATCCGGGGTCTTCCTCCACCAGCATTTTTGACCATAGTGCATTGTTGCTGATGAGTGTATCTATGTTGTTCATGGAGGTTAGCGACCTGTAACCGAGTAATTGCGTTGCGCTACTATAGGGTAACCCGACTTTTAATGAAACCACACAACGTGTGTCAGAACTGAAGGTAAGTTAATTTCATGGCAATTGCACTGGAGCTTGAACAGCTTAAAAAAACCTATCCGGGCGGCGTTCAGGCGCTACGCGGAATAGATCTTAAAGTAGAGGCCGGTGATTTTTACGCGCTTCTGGGGCCGAACGGCGCGGGGAAATCGACCACCATTGGGATTATCAGCTCGCTGGTCAACAAAACGTCCGGCCGGGTGAGTGTCTTTGGTTACGACCTGCAAAAAGATGTGGTGAACGCCAAGCGCCAACTGGGTCTGGTACCGCAGGAGTTCAACTTCAACCCGTTCGAGACGGTGCAGCAGATCGTCGTTAACCAGGCGGGTTATTACGGCGTCGAGCGTAAAGAAGCCCTTGAACGGAGCGAAAAATACCTCAAGCAGCTCGACCTGTGGGAAAAGCGTAACGAACGCGCACGGATGTTATCCGGCGGGATGAAGCGCCGCCTGATGATTGCCCGTGCGCTTATGCACGAGCCAAAACTGCTGATTCTTGATGAGCCAACGGCGGGCGTAGACATCGAGCTGCGACGCTCCATGTGGGGCTTCCTGAAGGATCTCAACGACAAAGGCACCACCATTATTCTGACCACCCACTACCTTGAAGAGGCTGAAATGCTCTGCCGCAACATCGGCATCATCCAGCACGGTGAGCTGGTGGAGAACACCTCGATGAAGAATCTGCTCTCCAAGCTGAAATCAGAAACCTTCATTCTCGATCTGGCGGCTAAAAGCCCGCTGCCGAAGCTTGAAGGGTATCAGTATCGTCTGGTGGATACCTCGACGCTGGAAGTGGAAGTGCTGCGCGAGCAGGGGATTAACAGCGTGTTCTCGCAGCTGAGCGCGCAGGGGATTCAGGTCTTAAGTATGCGTAACAAAGCGAACCGACTGGAAGAGCTGTTTGTCTCTCTGGTACAGGACAAACAAGGAGACAAGGCATGACGCATCTTTACTGGGTCGCGCTGAAAAGTATCTGGGCGAAAGAGATTAACCGCTTTATGCGTATCTGGGTGCAAACCCTGGTGCCACCGGTCATCACGATGACGCTCTATTTCATCATCTTCGGTAACCTGATTGGTTCCCGGATTGGTGAAATGCACGGCTTTACCTATATGCAGTTTATCGTGCCGGGTCTGATCATGATGGCGGTGATTACTAACGCCTACGCCAACGTAGCGTCGTCATTCTTCAGCGCTAAGTTCCAGCGCAATATTGAAGAGCTGCTGGTTGCGCCTGTGCCGACGCACGTCATTATCGCGGGCTATGTTGGCGGCGGCGTAGCGCGCGGGCTGTGCGTGGGCATCCTGGTCACGGCGATTTCACTGTTCTTCGTGCCGTTCCAGGTCCACTCGTGGCTGTTCGTCGCGCTGACGCTGCTACTGACGGCAATCCTCTTTTCGCTGGCCGGATTACTGAACGCTGTGTTCGCTAAGACGTTTGACGATATCAGCCTGATTCCGACCTTTGTGCTGACGCCGCTGACCTATCTCGGCGGGGTGTTCTACTCCCTGACGCTGCTGCCACCGTTCTGGCAGGCGCTGTCGCACCTGAACCCGATTGTCTACATGATCAGCGGTTTTCGCTTTGGCTTCCTCGGCATTACCGATGTGCCGCTGTTTACCACGGTTGCGGTGCTGGTGGTGTTCATCATCGCCTTCTACCTGCTCTGCTGGTATCTGATCCAGCGCGGACGCGGTCTGCGCAGCTAATCTTTTGCCCGGCGACGTTTAGTTTGCCGGGCACTTTCTTTGACAGTTATCACCGAAAGCTAACCTTCACTTCGCTAAACTACTTGCCTGCTAAGGAGAGAGTTATGCTGGGATGGGTTATCACCTGCCACGATGAACAGGCGCAGGAAATGCTGGATAAGCTTGAAGCCAGATTTGGCCCGCTGGTGCAATGCCGGGCGGTAAACTACTGGCGCGGGTTGAGCACCAACATGCTTAGCCGCATGATGTGCGATGCCCTGCATGAAACGGACACCGGTGATGGTGTGATTTTCCTTACCGATAAATCGGGCGCGGCGCCTTACCGTGCAGCCGCTTTGCTCAGCCATAAGCATGCATGCTGTGAAGTGATCTCGGGTATTAACCTCTCCCTGCTGACGTTAATGTATCCGCAGCGTGAAGCCTTAAGCAGCGCTGAGTTTCGTCAGGCTATCGTGGCACAGGGCGTTCCGGGCGTCAGCAGCTTGTGGCATCAGCAGCAAAAAAATCCTCCTTTCGTCCTGCTCCACGATTTGTATAAGAATTAAACGTTGGTATTGATGTCTCATTTGTTACAATAGCGGCAGTTTTCCGCACCGATTAAGACACCATGCTACCGCGCATTCTTTTCCTGCTATTGATGCTCATTTCCGGCGTCAGCTCAGCCAGTTTACTCAGTCAGCAAAAGCTGCCTGCCCAGTACATGCAAACCACCGAAGACGCGGCGATCTGGGCGCAGGTGGGTAACAGCGTGATCAACGTCGGTAACGTGCGCGCCGGGCAGATCCTCGCCGTTGTGCCCGCGGCGGCGGACTACTATGAATTTCGCTTCGGTTTTGGCACGGGTTTTATCGATAAAGGGCACCTGGAGCCGGTTCAGGGGAAACAGCGCGTCGAGGACAGCCTCGGGGATCTCAATAAACCCCTGAGCAATCAGAATCTCATTACCTGGAAAGACACGCCGGTGTATAACGCGCCGTCGAGCGGTAGCGCGCCGTTCGGCACATTAAGCGCCAATCTTCGCTATCCCATATTAAACAAACTGAAAGACCGCCTGAATCAGACCTGGTTTCAGATCCGCATCGGCAATCGTCTGGCGTGGATCAGCAGCCTGGATGCGCAGGAAGATAATGGACTTCCGGTTCTGACCTACCATCATATTTTGCGTGATGAAGAAAACACGCGCTTTCGACATACGTCCACGACCACCAGCGTACGTGCGTTTAACAACCAGATGGCCTGGTTACGCGATCAAGGCTATACCACCCTGACGATGTACCAGCTGGAAGGGTACGTGCGTAACAAAATGAACCTGCCTGCAAAATCGGTGGTAATAACCTTTGACGACGGCCTGAAATCTGTCAGCCGCTATGCCTATCCTGTGCTGAAAGAGTACGGCTTCAAGGCTACCGCATTTATTATCTCTTCCCGCATTAAAGGCCACCCGCAGAAATGGGATCCTAAATCGCTGCAGTTTATGAGCGTGCAGGAGATTAAGGGCATTCAGGATGTGTTTGATATTCAGTCTCATACCCACTTCCTGCACCGCGTGGATGGGTATAAGCACCCGATTTTACTGAGCCGCAGCTATCACGTGATTTTGTTTGATTTTGAACGCTCGCGTCGCGCGCTGGCGCAGTTTAACCCGCGCGTGCTCTATCTTTCCTATCCGTTTGGCGGCTACGACAATAAAGCGATAAAGGCGGCAAATGATGCCGGTTTCCATCTGGCAGTGACGACGGTGAAAGGGAAGGTGAAGCCGGGGGATAATCCGTTCTTACTGAAACGCCTGTACATCTTAAGAACGGATTCGCTGGAAACAATGTCGCGGCTGATCAGCAATCAGCCGCAGGGATAATGCTTAAGCAACCTGAACCGGAATCGCCTTCGCGGTACGTTTCATGTCGTTGTCGCCTTCAAAATAGGCGACTTTCGGCTGCCAGCGGCGTGCCTCTTCATCAGACATCATCACGAAGCTGGCGATAATCACAATATCGCCCACGTCCGCGCAGTGCGCTGCCGCGCCGTTAACGGAGATGATTTTAGACCCGCGCTCGGCGGCGATGGCATAGGTTGAGAAACGTTTGCCGTTGTTAACGTTCCAGATATCAATCGCTTCGTTTTCAAGGATGCCCGCGGCATCAAGGAAATCCTGGTCGATGGCGCAGGAGCCTTCATAGTGCAGGTCGGCCTGGGTGACTTTCACACGGTGAAGCTTACCTTGCAGCATTTTGCGAATCATTATGTTTACCTTTCATCTTCCGGGTAGAGAAACCTACGCCAGTTCAACCACTTTGTTGTCGATTAGGCGGGCCTGACCAAGCCATGCCGCCACCAGAATGACTGCACGTTTGCTGGTCTGTGTAAGCTCCAGAAGCGTGTCGGCATCGCGAATTTGAATATCATCAGCGCGGAAGCCTTTATCGTTCAGCGCCTGTTCAGCCAGAGCAATAATCTCTTCGGCAGTTAACTCTTTCGCCAGAAGCTGTTCTGCCATGGTATTCATGACCTTGCTTAAGCCAGGCGCGATTTTACGCTGGTCGGCGGTCAGGTAGCCATTTCGCGAGCTGAGCGCCAGACCGTCTTTGGCGCGTACAATCGGTACGCCCACAATCTCGATATCGTAACCCATATCCGCAACCATCTTGCGGATCAGCGCCAGCTGTTGGAAATCTTTCTCTCCGAAGCAGGCAACGTCCGGCTGCACAAGGTTGAACAGCTTGCTGACGATAGTGGAAACGCCGCGGAAATGACCCGGGCGGCTCGCGCCTTCGAGCATGGTGGAAATGCCCGGGACGTCAACGTAGGTTGCCTCTTCAGTACCCTGCGGGTAAACATCCGCCGGTGCAGGTGAGAAGACGATATCCGCATGGCGTTTTTTGAGCTTCTCGCAATCTTCCTGCAGGGTACGCGGATAGCGTGCCAGATCGTCGGCGCGGTCAAACTGCATTGGGTTAACGAAGATACTGACCACCACGATATCTGCACGGGCTCTTGCTTCGTCAACCAGTTTCATATGGCCGTCATGCAGGTTGCCCATGGTCGGGACCAGTGCGATACGTTTACCTTCCTGACGCGCACGACGGATATGCTGGCGAAGCAGCGGCAGGGTTTCAATGATTAGCACAACGAGACTCCTTAATGGAAACTGTGTTCTTCACCCGGGTAAACACCGGATTCAACGTCGGCAATATACTGCCTGACCGCAGCGCGCATGTCGCCCGCTTCGGTGAGGAAATTTTTGGCAAATTTTGGAATATGTCCGCCAGTGATGCCAAAGGCGTCGTGCATCACCAGAATCTGACCGTCAGTCACGTTACCCGCACCAATACCAATCACCGGAATCGACAGAGCTTCAGTAATGCGCTTCGCCAGCTCAACCGGCACGCACTCCAGCACCAGCAGTTGGGCACCTGCGGCTTCCAGTGCCAGGGCATCATCCAGCAGCGTCTGGGCTGCATCACCACGGCCCTGCACTTTATATCCACCAAAGATGTTGACGGATTGCGGCGTCAAACCCAAATGGCCGCACACCGGTACTGCGCGCTCGGTAAGCATCTTCACCGTATCCACCAGCCAGGCGCCGCCTTCAACTTTGACCATATTAGCGCCAGCGCGCATCACCGCTGCCGCGTTTTCAAATGCCTGCTCCGGCGTAGCGTAGGCCATAAACGGTAGATCGGAAAGCAGCAGGCAGGCTGGGGCGCCACGGCGCACGGCGCGGGTATGGTAAGCGATATCCTCAACCGTCACCGGCAGGGTGGAATCATGTCCTTGTACCGTCATCCCTAACGAATCTCCGACCAGCATGACGTTGATCCCCTCTTCGGCAAACAGTTTGGCGAAGCTGTAGTCATACGCGGTGATGGTGGCGAAGCGTTTTTTTTCCTGTTTGCATTTCTGCAGTAAGGAGATGGTGGTTGGTTTCATACTGTTTCCTGATAGCCCAAAGCGAATCTTTGCGCATTCTAACAGTAACATTCGAGGGAACAATGATTTTAGGTAACCGATTAGCCACAATTATTTTGAGGCTAATCAGCAAGGGAACCCGCTCACCAGCGAGTGGGTCTTTCCGCGTTGAGGCTGTCCAGAATGGACTTGAGTGGGGTGCCATCCGGGAAGATAAGATCGGGGGCGACTTCAAACAGCGGCCAGAGCATAAACCCGCGATTTTTCATGTCGTAATGCGGAACGGTGAGACGTTCAGTGTTAATGGTCTCGTGACCAAACAGCATAATGTCGAGGTCCAACGTGCGCGGTCCCCAGCGCTCGGCTTTGCGAACGCGGCCCTGCTGCAGTTCGATGCGCTGGGTATTGTCCAGCAGCTCTTCTGGGCCCAGTTCAGTCTCAAGGATCACGGCGGCGTTCAGATAATCAGGCTGATCCTGCGGACCCAGCGGCGGAGTGCGGTAGAACGAGGAGACAGCCACAATCTTGCTTTGCGGGATCTCACCCAGCGCCTTTACGGCAGCATTCACCTGCTCCAGCGGAGAGGCTAAATTGCTGCCGATGGCGATACAGGCGAGGGTCATGCTGTCCCTTCACGACGCGGCGCGCGTTTGCGCGGACGACGATGACGGCGACGCGGTTCCGGCTCTTCATCCAGCCCGGTCAACATATCTTTCTGCTCTGGCGGGGCGGAGACCTGGAATTCAGCCCACCACTGCGCCAGACGCTGCAGCTCCTGGTTGCGTTCAATTTCCGCGCGCAGCGACAGGAGATCGAAGGCAGCGCGGAATTTAGGATGCTCCATCAGCTTCCAGGCGCGTTTGCCCTGACGACGGGACATGCGCAGCTGAAGCTGCCAGATGTCGCGCACCAGAGTGGTAATACGTTTCGGAATGGCGAGCGTGCGGCAGCCTTCGTCCAGCACGTCGTTGGCGGCCAGCGCGAACGCATCGTAATAGGCGAGCCCGCTCTCCTGGGTAATGCGCTGGGCCGTTTCCAGCAGCGGATACCAGAACATCGCGGCAAACAGGAACGCCGGGTTCACGCGCATGTCGTTGCGAATGCGGGTATCGGTATTTTTCAGCACCTGCGCAATCATCCGCTCCATTGGGCTATCACCGTTTTCGGTGAAGTAGCGGGTAATGGTCGGGAACAGCGGCTGGAACAGGTTGTATTCGCGCAGCAGATTGTAGGTTTCAAAGCCGTGGCCGGCCTGCAGCAGCTTCAGGGCCTCTTCGAACAGGCGGGCAGGGGGCACGTCGTTAATCAACGTCGCCAGACGCGGAATAGGCTCTGCCGTTTCCGGACTGATGCGCATGTTCAGCTTGGCGGCGAAACGCACGGCGCGCAGCATACGCACGGGATCTTCACGATAGCGCGTTTCCGGCGTGCCGATCAGACGGATCAGACCTTCTTTCAGGTCCTGCATGCCGCCGACATAATCGCGCACGGTGAAATCCGCCACGCTGTAATAAAGGCTGTTGATGGTGAAGTCGCGACGCTGGGCATCTTCTTCGATAGAGCCGAAGATATTGTCACGCAGTAGCATACCGTTCTGGCCGCGCTGTGACGTGGTGCGATCGGACGCGCCGGCTTCGTGGTGGCCGCGGAAGGTTGCCACTTCGATAATTTCCGGGCCAAACATCACGTGAGCCAGACGGAAACGGCGGCCAACGAGACGGCAGTTACGGAATAGTTTGCGCACCTGCTCAGGCGTGGCGCTTGTCGTCACGTCGAAATCTTTCGGTTTTTTGCCCAGCAGTAAATCACGCACTCCACCGCCTACGAGATAGGCCTCGTAGCCCGCTTTATTCAGACGATAGAGCACCTTGAGGGCATTTTCACTGATATCTTTGCGGGAAATTGTGTGCTGCTCACGCGGAATAACCGACATGTGTGGCTGTGCAATAGCATCGTTCGCCATGCTCTCTTCGCGGCTTAGCACTTTACGGCAAAAATTAGCGACTCGGGTAAAAATGGTACACCTCGTAGTGTGTTTTGTTATGAAAAAAGCGGCTAATCATAGCTCAGCGCAACGCATTTGAGAATGCTGGATTTTTGGCACTGCCGCGAGCGTCCAGTTGGCAACGGCCATTTTCAGCAGTTCGTCAATACGCAGATCCTGCCATTCGTTGGTTACATTCTGGTTGAGAAACCGCAGCGCGTCGATCAAAACAGGGCGCGGATCGCCCTCTGGCAGGGCCGGGGCGTGGTTCTGCTTTGACAATTTTAAGCCCTGCGCATTAACCGCCAGCGGCAGATGAATGTAATCCGGCGCCGTCCAGCCAAACTGGTGATAAAGCGAAATTTGTCGCACGGTGGGCTCGACCAGATCCGCCCCGCGCACAATCTCCGTCACGCCCTGAAAACGATCGTCGACGACCACGGCCAAGTTGTAGGCGAAAAGGCCGTCACGACGGTGAATAATAAAATCCTCACGCGCCAGACGTTCATCGGCATTAATCTCACCGGAGAGGAGATCGTTAAAGCGCGTCACCGGGGAGCGCTGCTTGATGCGCACGGCGGCATTTTCCGGGGGAAGGTTGAGCGTACGACAGTGGCCATCATAGACCCCTCCTACGCTCTGGATACGGGCGCGGGTGCAGGTGCAGTTATAGGAAAGCCCCCGATCTCGAAGCCAGGCCAGACGTTCCCGATAAGCATCGTGACGTTTTGACTGCCAGAGAACCTCGTCATCCCAGTGAAGACCGTAATGTTCCAGCTGACGCAGAATAGTCTCTGCTGCACCGGGAACTTCACGCGGAGGGTCAATATCTTCAATGCGGACAAGCCATTTTCCCAGGCGGGCGCGAGCCTGCAGGTAGCTGCCGAGCGCGGCAATTAATGAGCCGAAGTGTAATTCACCGGAAGGAGATGGCGCGAAGCGCCCAATATAGTGTGATTCAGACATATCAACAGTAACAAGGCGGGAGAGACTCCCGCCTTTGGAGTGTGTAAACAGCGCTGGTGTTAACCGGCCATCTGTTTTTCGCGGATTTCGGCCAGCGTTTTACAGTCGATGCACAAATCGGCGGTTGGACGCGCTTCCAGGCGACGAATACCGATTTCAACACCGCAGGATTCGCAGTAGCCAAAATCTTCGTCTTCGACTTTTTTCAGCGTTTTCTCGATCTTTTTGATCAGTTTGCGTTCGCGGTCACGGTTACGCAGTTCGAGGCTGAACTCTTCTTCCTGAGCGGCACGGTCTACCGGATCCGGGAAGTTGGCAGCTTCATCCTGCATATGAGTAACGGTGCGATCGACTTCATCCCTGAGTTGATTACGCCATGCTTCAAGAATACGCTTGAAGTGCGACAGCTGGGCTTCGTTCATATACTCTTCGCCCGGCTTCTCTTGATACGGCTCCACCCCAGCGATGGCGAGAATACTCAGGGACGATGTTTTACGGTTTTGCCCTTCTTGCATGTTGCTTCTCCTTAACACGCACTATCGATCCCCGTGTTGGGGGAAAAATCAGGTCGCTATAAATAGCAGATGCTTTTCCGTATGGCAATTATCTAAACGTAACACTTGACAAGCCTGTGAGGAAAAGCGTATTTGCGCACGCGGCCAGAACACTTATTCGTCAATCGTCTAATCCCTTACAAGACAATGGGAAGAGAGGATCTCAGAGTCATATTATCGGCAGAAAGTTCCGCTTTATAAGCGAAAACCTCTACCCCCTGCTTTTGTGCCTCATTCAACAATTGCGCGTATTTAGGGTCAATATGGCGGGCAGGGGAGAAACGTTCAATGGCTGAATGCAACACCGCAAACAGCAATACGGCGCGTTTGCCCGCCGCCGCAACACTCATTAGCTCTCGCAGATGCTTCTGGCCACGTAGCGTTACCGCATCCGGGAAGTAGCCATTTTCCTGTCCCGCTAACGTCACTGATTTCACTTCAATATAGCACTCCGGCCTGTCTTCCGCCTGTAACATGAAGTCAATTCTGCTGCCCTCATCGCCATATTTCACTTCACTTTTATGCGTGCCATATCCCACCAGTTCGGGAATTGTGCCAAGGGTCAGCGCTTCCTTAACCAGCTGATTGGCGCGCTGGGTATTAACGCAAATAAATGCCCCGTTTTGGGTTTCGGTCATTTCCCAGGTATGGGCATATTTCCGTTTACTATTTTCTGATGTGGAATACCAGACCCTGTCACCCGGCGTCGCACATCCCGTCATGGCACCGGTATTGGGGCAGTGCAGGGTGAGCTGAACCCCTTCGGGGGTAATCACGTCGGCGAGGAAGCGTTTGTAGCGTTGGATTAACGTGGCGTGCTGCAGAGGAGGACTAAACTTCATCAGAATTCCTTTCGGTGTTGCCCAGCGTCCAGCGCTGTAGTGGCGTATAGCGGGTGCGTCCCAGTGCAAAGACGGATTCATAAAGCGCGAATGTGTTGACCGGAAACGCCCAGTGAAAACCCGGCGGCGGGATGGCAACGGCCTGACCGGCATCGCGCAGTAGCGTGATATGCGGATGAAACGGCTGTGGGCTCTGATAACAGCCGCTGCGCGCCGCCTGCGCGCGCAGCATGTTCGCCAGCTGTAATAATCCGCGCGGCGGCTGGCGCGTTCCCAGCCAGACCACGCGCGAACGTAGCCACTGACCCGCGTCGTCAAGTTGCAGCGTAAATTCCGGCTGGGCAATACGCCCGGCCATTGCGGCTAATGCCCGCTGTTTTTCGGCGCTGACATCTCCCAAAAAGGCCAGCGTCAGGTGCAGGTTAGCCGCCGCAACAGGACGGCCTGCTTCCGGCGCGAAGTTGTCGGCACGCCAGCGAACAATTTGACGCTGTATCGTGGTGGGCAATTCAATGGCAAAAAACAGCCGTTTCGACTCAGGCATACGGAGGACTCGGTAATGATATGCGCCGATGCTACAATGTACGCCGACTAATGTTAACCCTCTGGAGCTGTTAGTGTCCTCATTGCCGGTCGCCGTCGTTCTTCCTGACCTTCTCGCTGCCTTACGCCATTCCCCGCAGGTTTTGCTCAATGCCCCGACGGGGGCGGGTAAGTCCACCTGGCTTCCGCTGCAGATTCTGAAAGACGGGAACATCAGCGGGAAAATTATCCTGCTGGAGCCGCGCAGGCTGGCCGCGCGCAACGTGGCGCAGCGTCTGGCGGAGCTGCTGAATGAAAAACCGGGCGAAACGGTAGGTTACAGGATGCGTGCCGAGACCTGCGTTGGCCCGACCACGCGTCTTGAAGTGGTCACCGAGGGCATTCTTACCCGCATGCTGCAAAACGATCCGGAGCTGAACGGCGTTGGGCTGGTGATCCTGGATGAATTCCACGAGCGCAGCCTGCAGGCGGATCTGGCCCTCGCGCTGTTGCTGGACGTTCAGCAGGGGCTGCGCGACGATCTCCGGCTTTTGATAATGTCGGCCACGCTGGACAATGAGCGGCTACGGCAGGCGCTACCCGATGCGCCTGTTATCAGCTCTGAAGGGCGAGCGTATCCAGTTGAACGCCGCTATCAACCGCTTCCGACCCACCAGCGTTTTGACGAAGCGGTCGCCATCGCAACCGCAGAACTGCTGCGTCAGGAACCCGGCTCGCTGCTTCTGTTTTTGCCGGGTGTCGGTGAGATCCAGCGCGTGCAGGAGCACCTATCTACCCGCGTAGGCGGCGATGTGCTGCTTTGCCCGCTTTACGGCGCGCTGTCGCTGCAGGATCAGCGTAAAGCTATCCTTCCTGCTCCGGTTGGGCAGCGCAAGGTGGTGCTGGCAACCAACATTGCTGAAACCAGTTTGACCATTGAAGGTATTCGCCTGGTGGTGGATAGCGCGCAGGAGCGGGTAGCAAGCTTTGACCCGCGTACCGGGCTGACTAAACTCCTGACGCAGCGCATCAGCCAGGCGTCGATGGTGCAGCGCGCTGGCCGAGCGGGGCGTCTTGAGCCGGGTATCTGCCTGCATTTGACCAGCGCGGAACAGGCTGAACGTGCTGCACAGCAAAGCACGCCAGAAATTTTACAAAGTGATTTGTCTGGTCTGGTGATGGATCTGCTGCAGTGGGGCTGTCCGGATCCTGAACAGCTTACCTGGCTTGATTCTCCCCCTGTCGTTAACCTCGCCGCTGCGCGCACGTTGCTGACGCAGCTTGGCGCGCTGGAAGGCGAGCGTCTGACGGCGCGCGGCCAGAAAATGGCAGCGCTGGGCAACGATCCGCGTCTGGCCGCGATGCTGGTGGCTGCGCAAGGGGAAGATGAAATTGCCACGGCGGCAAAACTGGCGGCTATTCTTGAGGAGCCGCCGCGTGGAGGCAACAGCGATCTGGGGCAGGCTTTTTCGCGCAATCAGGGAAACTGGCAGCAGCGGGCGCAGCAGTTGTGCAAACGCCTGAATAGCCGGGGAGGAGCGCCTGACAGCGATAAGATTGCCTTCCTGCTGGCCCAGGGCTTCCCTGACAGGATTGCGCGTTGGCGCGGGCTGGACGGTCGCTACCAGCTGGCAAACGGCATGGGTGCGATGCTGGACAGCGATGACGCCCTGACGCGTCATGAGTGGCTGATTGCGCCGCTCCTGCTGCAGGGCAGCCATTCTCCGGATGCGCGTATCCTGCAGGCGATAGCCGTAGATATTGACGCCCTGACGCGTACCTGTCCGCAGCTGCTTCAGCAATCTGATACCGTGGAATGGGATGACGCCCAGGGCACGCTGAAGGCGTTTCGTCGCAGCCAGATTGGGAAATTGACTTTAGGGACGAAGCCGCTGGCGAAGCCGTCGGAAGAAGAGCTCCATGAGGCCATGCTGAACGGCATTCGGGAAAAAGGGCTGAACGCCCTGAACTGGACGCCGGAAGCGGATCAGTACCGCATTCGTCTGCACTGCGCCGCGAAGTGGCTACCGGAATATAGTTGGCCTGCGGTGGATGACGAGACGCTGCTCGCTACGCTTGAGCGCTGGCTACTGCCGCAAATGAGCGGCGTGCACTCCCTGCGAGCCCTTAAGGCGCTTGATGTTAAGACCGCGTTACAGAATTTACTGGACTGGTCATTACGTCAACGTCTGGATAGTGAACTGCCAGGGCATTACACTGTGCCGACCGGAAGCCGGATTGCCATCCGTTATCATGAGGAAAATCCGCCGGCGCTGGCGGTTCGGATGCAGGAGATGTTTGGTGAAGCCACCACGCCGTCCATTGCGGAAGGGCGCGTGCCGTTGGTGCTTGAACTGCTGTCGCCTGCGCATCGCCCCTTGCAGATCACCCGAGATTTAGGGGCGTTCTGGGCGGGGAGCTACCGTGACGTGCAGAAAGAGATGAAGGGGCGATACCCCAAACACGTCTGGCCGGACGATCCGGCGAATACGGCACCGACGCGGCGAACGAAGAAATATTCGTGAAAGGGATGTGCGGCCTGATGCCCTCACCCCGCCCCTCTCCTGCGGGGAGAGGGAGAAAACACATTTTGAGAGATTTCTTCTTTCACAGGCCTGTGAAAGAAAAGAAAATCTGGCCTTTGCGCCTGAAAGTTGCGGAGAAAAAGCATGGCGGGGAATGACCGCGAGCCAATAGGACGTAAGGGAAAACCAGCGCGTCCGGCGAAAGAAAAGGTAAGCCGTCGTCGCCTCAGAGATGAGGACTATGACGATGACTATGAAGACGATTATGAGGATGAAGAACCGATGCCGCGTAATGGAAAAGGCAAAGGGCGTAAGCCTCGGGGCAAGCGCGGCTGGTTCTGGCTGCTGCTGAAGCTGTTTATTGTTTTTGTCGTGCTGATGGCGATTTACGGCGTGTATCTCGATCAGAAGATCCGCAGCCGTATCGACGGTAAAGTCTGGCAGCTACCTGCGGCAGTGTATGGCCGTATGGTGAACCTTGAGCCAGATATGTCCATCACTAAGAACGAGATGGTTAAACTGCTGGAAGCCACCCAGTATCGTCAGGTGTCAAAAATGACGCGCCCTGGCGAATTTACCGTGCAGGCGAACAGCATTGAGATGATCCGTCGTCCGTTTGATTTCCCGGACAGTAAAGAAGGACAGGTGCGAGCGCGTCTGACCTTTGACGGCGATCGTCTGGATACCATCGAGAACATGGATAACAACCGTCAGTTCGGTTTCTTCCGTCTCGATCCGCGTCTGATCACCATGCTTTCGTCAGCAAACGGCGAGCAGCGTCTGTTCGTGGCGCGTAATGGCTTCCCGGATCTGCTGGTCGATACCCTGCTTGCAACCGAAGACCGTCACTTCTACGAGCACGATGGCATCAGCCTCTACTCGATTGGTCGTGCGGTGCTGGCTAACCTGACTGCCGGTCGGACCGTGCAGGGGGCGAGTACGCTGACCCAGCAGCTGGTGAAGAACTTGTTCCTCTCCAGCGAACGCTCTTACTGGCGCAAAGCGAACGAAGCCTACATGGCCGTGCTGATGGATGCGCGCTACAGCAAGGATCGTATCCTTGAGCTGTACATGAACGAGGTCTACCTCGGTCAGAGCGGCGATAACGAAATCCGCGGCTTCCCGCTGGCGAGCCTGTACTACTTTGGTCGCCCGGTGGAAGAGCTGAGCCTGGACCAGCAGGCGCTGCTGGTGGGCATGGTGAAAGGGGCGTCCATTTATAACCCGTGGCGTAACCCGAAACTTGCGCTGGAGCGTCGTAACCTGGTGCTGCGTCTGCTGCAACAACAGCAGGTGATCGACCAGGAGCTGTACGACATGCTGAGCGCGCGTCCACTCGGGGTTCAGCCGCGCGGTGGGGTGATCTCGCCTCAGCCTGCGTTTATGCAGCTGGTGCGTCAGGAGCTGCAAAGCAAGCTTGGCGATAAGGTCAAAGATCTCTCCGGCGTGAAGATCTTCACCACCTTTGACTCCGTGGCGCAGGATGCGGCAGAAAAAGCAGCGGTAGAAGGCATTCCGGCGCTGAAGAAACAGCGTAAGCTCTCCGATCTGGAAACCGCGATGGTGGTGGTTGACCGTAACACTGGCGAAGTTCGCGCGATGGTGGGCGGTGCCGAGCCGCAGTTTGCTGGCTATAACCGCGCCATGCAGGCGCGTCGCTCAATCGGTTCTCTGGCAAAACCAGCAACCTATCTCACTGCCCTGAGTCAGCCAAATCAGTATCGCCTGAATACCTGGATTGCGGATGCGCCGATCTCCCTGCGCCAGCCCAACGGCCAGGTCTGGTCACCGCAGAACGATGATAAACAGTTCAGCGGGCAGGTCATGCTGGTGGATGCGTTGACCCGTTCCATGAACGTGCCAACGGTGAACCTGGGCATGTCGCTGGGACTGCCAGCGATTGTCGATACCTGGCAAAAACTTGGCGTGGCGAAAGATCAGCTGCACCCGGTACCGGCGATGATCCTGGGCGCGCTTAACCTGACGCCGATCGAAGTGGCGCAGGCGTTCCAGACTATTGCCAGCGGGGGTAACCGCGCGCCGCTGTCTGCCCTGCGTTCGGTGATTGCCGAAGATGGCTCCGTACTGTATCAGAGCTTCCCGCAGGCGGAGCGTGCAGTTCCTGCTCAGGCCGCCTATATGACGCTGTGGACGATGCAGCAGGTAGTGCAGCGCGGTACCGGGCGTCAGCTGGGTGCGAAGTATCCGGGTCTGCATCTGGCGGGTAAAACCGGGACCACCAACAACAACGTCGATACCTGGTTTGCCGGGATTGATGGCCGTGAAGTGGTGATCACCTGGGTAGGCCGCGATAACAACCAGCCGACCAAGCTGTACGGCGCGAGCGGGGCGATGTCGATTTACCAGCGCTATCTGGCAAATCAGTCCCCGGTGCCGCTGAATCTGGTTGCGCCGGAAGATATCGTCGATATGGGCGTGGACAGCTCCGGTAACTTCGTCTGCGGCGGCGGGATGCGTACGCTCCCTGTCTGGACCGCAAACCCGGACTCGCTGTGCCAGCAAAGCCAGCCAGAACAGCCAACGGGTAACCCGTTCGACCAGTCTTCTCAGCCACAGCAGCCGCAGCAGCAACAGCCGCAGCAGCAGAATGAGAAGAAAGAAAGCGACGGTGTTGCGGGCTGGATTAAAGACATGTTCGGCGGTAACTAACCTTGTAAAGCCCTCTTCCCTGGAAGGGGGTTTTTTTTACCCGTAGACCTCATTTCGTTAACCCTCGTTTTAACTCTGATTAACCCTTCGTTTTCTCTTGATGATTTCTTAAACCCTTAATTCTCATAGGGCCGCTTACTGCTTGCTATGCAACCAGCGTTTCGCATATTATTCTGGCGCTCATAATAATAATTCTCGTTTACGTTATCATTCACTTTCACATCAGAGATTCAACATGGCGCTTTCCAATACTGCTCAGCCAATGAACACGTCGCTGCGTAAACTCGCGGTCGTCGTCGCTACAGCGGTTGCCGGCATGTCAACTTATGCACATGCTGCCGAAACCCCGAAAAAAGAAGAAACCATTACGGTAACAGCAGCTCCTGCGGCACAGGAAAGTGCCTGGGGCCCTGCTGCTACCATCGCCGCAAGGCAATCCGCGACCGGAACCAAAACGGATACCCCTATTCAAAAGGTTCCGCAGTCTATTTCTGTCGTCACTGCCGAAGAGATGGCGCTGCATCAGCCGCGCTCGGTGAAAGAAGCCCTGAGCTATACGCCGGGCGTTGCGGTAGGCACGCGCGGTGCGTCTAACACCTATGACTATCTGATTATTCGCGGCTTCGCAGCCGATGGTCAGACGCAGAATAACTACCTCGACGGCATGAAAATGCAGGGGAACTTCTATAACGACGCGGTGATTGATCCTTATATGCTGGAGCGCGCCGAGATCATGCGCGGTCCGGTTTCCGTTCTGTACGGTAAAAGCAGCCCTGGCGGGTTGCTGAACATGGTCAGTAAGCGCCCAACAACCGAGCCCCTGAAAGAGATCCAGTTCAAAGTCGGCACGGACAGCCTGTTCCAGACCGGGTTCGACTTTAGCGATGCAATCGACGATGACGGCGTTTACTCTTACCGTTTAACGGGCGTTGCGCGTTCTAATAATTCCCAGCAGGAAGGTAAGGGCGAGCAGCGTTACGCCATCGCGCCATCGTTCTCCTGGCGTCCGGATGATAAAACCACCTTCACGTTCCTCTCCTATTTCCAGAACGAACCTGAAACGGGCTACTACGGCTGGCTGCCAAAAGAGGGAACGGTTGATCCGCTGCCGAACGGCGATCGTCTGCCGACGAACTTCAACGAAGGCGCGAAGAACAATACCTATTCCCGTAACCAGAAAATGGTGGGATACAGCTTCGACCACGAGTTCAACGATACTTTTACCGTGCGTCAGAACCTGCGCTATGCGCAGAATAAAACTTCCCAAAACAGCGTCTACGGCTACGGCATGTGTTCCGATCCGCTCTACTCGAGTAATCCGGCATCCAGCCCTTGCGCGAGCGTTCCTCAGTCGCAGTGGGGTCATACGCTGACTCGCCAGTATGTGATCGATAATGAGAAGCTGGAAAACTTCACTGTTGATACGCAGTTGCAGAGCAAGTTCGCGACAGGTTCACTCGATCATACTCTGCTGACTGGGGTGGATTTCATGCGCATGCGTAATGACATCGACTCGTGGTTCGGCTATGCCGGTTCCGTTGCGCCATCTGATATCTATAACCTCGATCGTAGCGATTTCGATTTCGGTTCACATCCTGGACCGTCAGGTGCCTATCAGGTGTTGAACAAGCAAAAACAGACCGGCGTTTACGCTCAGGATCAAATTGAGTGGGACAAAGTCCTGGTAACCCTGGGCGGTCGTTATGACTGGGCCGATCAGGAATCCTACAACCGCGTGACGAACACCACCTCCAAACGTGATGATACCCAGTTCACCTGGCGCGGTGGCGTTAACTACCTGTTTGATAACGGTGTAACCCCGTACTTTAGCTATAGCGAGTCGTTTGAACCGGCTTCTCAGACCGGAGCGAACGGCAACGTCTTTGCACCGTCTAAAGGCAAACAGTACGAAGCGGGCGTGAAATACGTGCCGAACGATCGTCCGATCGTCGTCACCGGTGCGTTGTACCAGTTGACCAAAACCAACAACCTGATGGCGGACCCGGCGGGCTCCTTCTTCTCGGTACAGGGCGGTGAAATCCGCGCGCGTGGCGTAGAGGTGGAAGCGAAAGCGGCCCTGTCTGCGAGCGTTAACCTGGTAGGTTCTTATACCTATACCGATGCCGAATACACCACAGACACCACTTATAAAGGCAACACGCCTGCTCAGGTTCCAAAACACATGGCATCGCTGTGGGGTGATTACACGCTGTTTGACGGTGCGCTGTCTGGCCTGACGCTGGGTACCGGCGTGCGTTACACGGGTTCAAGCTATGGCGATCCGGCGAACTCCTTCAAAGTAGGCAGCTACACCGTTGTCGATGCGCTGGTCAGATACGATCTGGCACGCGTTGGCATGGCTGGCTCAAACGTCGCGCTACACGTGAACAACCTGTTCGATCGTGAGTACGTTGCCAGCTGCTTTAATACTTACGGCTGCTTCTGGGGTGCTGAACGTCAGGTTGTTGCCACCGCGACCTTCCGCTTCTAATCTCTCTTCGGGCACGGTTCGCCGTGCCCTTTTTATTTAAGTTGGCTGATATGCAGGATAATCAAACGCAACCCGACACCACCTTTACGCTTAACCATCTCTCCTTTCGCGTACCCGGGCGCACCTTGCTGCATCCGCTCTCTTTGACGTTTCCCGCAGGTAAAGTCACTGGCCTGATTGGTCATAACGGTTCCGGTAAATCTACGCTGCTCAAGATGCTGGGGCGCCATCAGCCGCCTTCTGAAGGCGATATTCTGCTGGATGACCAGCCGCTGGAAAGCTGGAGCAGCAAAGCGTTTGCCCGCAAAGTGGCCTATCTGCCGCAGCAGCTGCCGCAGGCGGAAGGGATGACGGTGCGTGAGCTGGTGGCAATTGGGCGTTATCCCTGGCACGGGGCGCTTGGGCGCTTTGGCGTTGCTGACAGAGAGAAAGTGGAAGAGGCGATTGCGCTGGTCGGGCTGAAACCGCTGGCGCACCGTCTGGTGGATAGCCTGTCCGGCGGCGAACGCCAGCGCGCGTGGATTGCGATGCTGGTGGCGCAGGACAGCCGCTGCCTGCTGTTGGATGAGCCAACCTCCGCGCTGGATATCGCCCATCAGGTCGACGTCCTGGCGCTGGTGCATCGCCTGAGCCAGCAGCGTGGCCTGACGGTCATTGCGGTCCTGCACGATATCAACATGGCCGCGCGCTATTGTGACTACCTCGTCGCGCTGCGCGGGGGCGAGATGATTGCCCAGGGGACACCGGCAGAGCTGATGCACAGCGAAACGCTGGAACATATTTACGGTATTCCTATGGGTATTCTGCCTCACCCGGCCGGGGCTGCACCGGTGAGCTTTGTCTACTGATGCTGAATAACACACGCATTAGCCGCCGTCGCCTGCTGACGGCGATGGCGCTCTCGCCGCTGCTGTTAAAAATGAATACGGCGCGTGCCGCCGCCGTCGATCCGCACCGTATTGTGGCCTTGGAGTGGCTGCCGGTCGAACTGATGATGGCGCTCGGCGTCACGCCCTACGGCGTCGCGGACATTCCCAACTATAACCTCTGGGTGAACGAGCCGAAGCTGCCGGACTCGGTGATCGACGTCGGCCTGCGAACTGAGCCAAATCTCGAACTGCTCACCCAGATGAAACCCTCGTTCCTGTTCTGGTCTGCGGGCTACGGTCCCTCAGAGGAGGTCATGGCGCGCATTGCGCCCGGGCGCGGATTCGCTTTCAGCGACGGTAAAAAACCGCTGGCCGTAGCGAAAAATTCGATTAACGAGATGGCGCATTTCCTCAACCGCGAGGCGGAGGCCAAAAAACACCTCGACGAATTTGATGCCCTGATCGACTCCCTGAAGCCGCGCTTTGCTCACCGGGGCGATCGTCCGCTGCTGATGGTGACGCTGCTGGATGCCCGCCATATGCTGGTCTTCGGTAAAAACTGTCTGTTCCAGGAGGTGCTGGACAGCTTCGGCATTCGTAATGCCTGGGAAGGGGAGATGACGTTCTGGGGCAGTACCGCCGTGGGTATCGACCGTCTGGCGGCGTTTCGCGACGTGGACGTGCTGTGTTTCGACCACGGCAACGAACGCGACATGCAAACCCTGATGGCGACTCCGCTCTGGCAGGCGATGCCGTTTGTGCGCGAGAAGCGCTTCCAGCGCGCTCCGGCGGTCTGGTTCTACGGCGCGACGCTGTCGGCCATGCATTTTGCCCGCGTGCTGGATAACGCGCTGGGAGGTAAAGCATGAGTACGCGTATCGCCCGCTTCCCGGCGCTGCTGTTATCCCTGCTTTTTCTGGTTGCGCTGGTATTAACCGGGTTCAACCTCTCTACAGCGTTACCACGCGCGCAGTGGGGGGCCGCTCTGGCATCGCCGGATATCGACAATATTCAGCAGATGCTGTTCCACTACAGCCTGCTGCCGCGTCTGGCAATCTCCCTGTTAGTCGGTGCCGGTTTAGGGCTGGTGGGCGTGCTGTTCCAGCAGGTTTTACGTAACCCGCTGGCAGAGCCAACCACGCTCGGCGTTGCGACCGGCGCACAGCTTGGGATCACCATCACCACCCTGTGGACGCTGCCGGGAGCGTTAACCTCGCAGTTTGCGGCACTCGCGGGTGCGTGCGTGGTGGGCGCGCTGGTCTTTGGCGTGGCCTGGGGCAAACGCCTTTCTCCCGTGACGCTTATCCTGGCCGGGCTGGTGGTGAGCCTGTACTGCGGGGCGATTAACCAGCTGCTGGTGTTGTTCCATCACGATCGGCTGCAAAGCATGTTCCTGTGGAGTACCGGCACGCTCACCCAGACCGACTGGAGCGTTGTAGAGCACCTCTGGCCGCAGCTGGCTGGCGGTGTCGTGCTGACGCTGCTGCTCCTGCGCCCTCTGACGCTCATGGGGCTGGACGATGGCGTGGCGCGCAATCTCGGTCTGGCCCTGTCGCTGGCTCGTCTGGCGGCGCTGACGCTGGCGATCGTATTGAGCGCCCTGCTGGTGAACGCGGTCGGCATTATCGGGTTTATCGGCCTGTTTGCGCCGCTGCTGGCGAAAATGCTCGGCGCGCGTCGCCTGCTGGCGCGTCTGATGCTGGCGCCGCTGATTGGGGCGCTGATCCTTTGGCTTTCCGATCAGCTCATTCTCTGGCTGGCGCAGGTATGGAGGGAAGTGTCTACTGGCTCTGTGACCGCGCTTATCGGGGCGCCGCTGCTGCTGTGGCTGCTCCCGCGCCTGCGCAGCATGAGCGCACCGGCGATGGACGCGGGCGATAAAGTCTACGCTGAACGTCAGTCGGTGCTGTGGTTTAGCCTTGCCGGTCTGGCGGTGCTGATTATCGCCTCGTTCGCGGCGCTATCATTCGGCCGCGATGCCTCGGGCTGGCACTGGGCAACGGGCGATTTACTCAACGACCTGCTGCAGTGGCGCTGGCCGCGTATCTTTGCTGCGCTGATCGCAGGGGTAATGCTGGCGGTAGCGGGGTGCATTATTCAGCGTCTTACCGGCAACCCGATGGCGAGTCCGGAAGTGCTTGGGATCAGCTCTGGCGCCGCCTTTGGCGTGGTGCTGATGCTGTTCTTTGTGCCGGGCAATGCGTTTGGCTGGCTGATGCCTGCCGGCAGTCTCGGTGCGGCAGTTACGCTGCTGATTATCCTGATTGCCGCCGGTCGCGGCGGGTTTTCACCGCACCGCATGCTGCTGGCGGGAATGGCGCTCAGCACCGCGTTCACGATGCTGCTGATGATGCTGCAGGCGAGCGGCGATCCGCGTATGGCGAAGATTCTGACCTGGATTTCCGGCTCAACGTATGGCGCCACCGGCAGCCAGGTGATCTGGTCCGGGATGGTGATGGTCGTGCTGCTGGCGATGGTGCCGCTGTGCCGACGCTGGCTGACTATTCTGCCGCTCGGCGGCGAAAGCGCGCGTGCGGTGGGAATGGCGCTGACGCCAGCGCGTGTGGCCTTGCTGCTGCTGGCGGCGTGCCTGACGGCGACGGCAACCCTGACGATTGGACCGCTGAGCTTTGTCGGGTTAATGGCGCCGCACATTGCCAGAATGATGGGATTTCGCCGGACGATGCCGCATATTGTTATGTCGGCCCTGACGGGCGGGGTGATGCTGGTGTTTGCGGACTGGTGCGGAAGAATGGTGCTGTTCCCGTATCAGATCCCGGCGGGACTGCTGTCGACCTTTATCGGTGCGCCGTACTTTATTTATCTGTTGAGAAAGCAGAGTCGGTAATAAAAGCAAACGGCAATCCTTAGATTGCCGTTTTAGTGTTTGCTCCCTCTCCCCGTGGGATAGGGGTGGGGTGTGGGCATCAAGCCGCACATCTTACAGCTTCGCAAACACCTTACGCGCGGCGTCGATGGTGTTGTTGATATCATCTTCGCTGTGCGCCACGGACATAAAGCCCGCTTCGAACGCTGACGGTGCCAGATACACGCCTTCTTCCAGCATCAGGTGGAAGAAGCGCTTGAAGCGCTCAACGTCGCACTTCACCACGTCCTGATAGCAGGTCACGGTTTTCGCGTCGGTGAAGAAAATCCCGAACATCCCGCCCACGTGGTTGACCACCAGAGGGATACCGGCCTCTTCTGCCGCTTCCAGCAGGCCGTTTGCCAGCTGCGTGGTACGGTCGGTCAGGGTTTCGTGAATGCCTGGCTGAGCCACTTCGGTCAGGCAGGCAAAGCCCGCCGCCATGGCGATTGGGTTACCGGAGAGCGTGCCCGCCTGGTAAACCGGGCCGGTTGGCGCCAGAGCTTCCATCACGTCCTTACGCCCACCGAATGCGCCGACCGGCATGCCGCCGCCGATGATTTTGCCGAGGCAGGTCAGGTCCGGCTCGACGTCGTAGTAAGACTGGGCACCCGCCAGCGCCACGCGGAAGCCGGTCATGACTTCATCGATGATCAGCAGCGCGCCGAACTCGTCGCACAGGGCACGCAGGCCCGGCAGGAAGTCAGGCTGCGGTGGGATACAGTTCATGTTGCCGGCAACCGGCTCAACGATGATGCAGGCGATCTCCTGCGGATACTGCTCGAACGCCGCGCGAACGGTAGCAAGATCGTTGTAGGTGCAGGTCAGGGTGTGCTTCGCGAAATCTGCCGGTACGCCCGGGGAGTTCGGCTGGCCGAGCGTCAGCGCGCCGGAACCCGCTTTCACCAGCAGGCAGTCCGCATGACCGTGGTAACAGCCTTCAAACTTGATGATTTTATCGCGGCCGGTAAAACCGCGCGCCAGGCGGATGGCGCTCATGGTGGCTTCGGTACCGGAGTTCACCATACGCACCATGTCCATGGTAGGCACCAGTTCAGTCACCAGCTCCGCCATTTTCACTTCCATTTCGGTTGGCGCACCGAAGCTCAGGCCGCGCTGGGCGGCTTCAATTACCGCGTTACGAATAGCCGGGTGGTTGTGACCCAGCACCATCGGGCCCCAGGAGCCGACGTAATCGATATAGACTTTGCCATCGACATCATACAGATACGCGCCGTCAGCACGTTCGATAAACAGCGGCGTACCGCCCACGCCGGTGAAGGCGCGCACAGGTGAGTTCACGCCACCCGGAATAAGCTCGCGGGCTGCACTGTAGAGGTTTTCAGACTTGCTCATGGCGTCGTTCCTGGTTCGTATAAAATGGTTAAGCCCACTATTCTAAGTGATTCGGGGATGGTTATGAAATTTTTAGCCGGGTAATGCTTTAAGATTTGTTAAGTAATTTTCAGGAGACGGTAGGGCAGTCTCTGGTAAAATCCACGCGGCTTTTGTATGACGAATAAGTGCAGGACATGAAATCAGATTCTCCGTCTTTTGAAGAACAACAGTTTACGCGCGCCCAGCACCGAATCAGCATTCGGCGGCTGCTTAACCGCGATAAAACGCCGCTGGCGATCCTTCTGGCTGCTGCCGTGGTGGGAACACTCGCCGGGCTGGTGGGCGTGGCGTTTGAAAAAGCGGTTAATGCCGTGCTCAACTGGCGAGTGGGCACCGTGGCCGGTTTCGCCAATAGCGAATGGCTGGTCTGGGTGTGGGCATTCGGACTGTCTGCGCTGTTTGCCATGGTGGGGTATTTTCTGGTGCGTAAATTCGCACCGGAAGCCGGGGGATCGGGCATCCCGGAAATTGAAGGTGCGCTGGAGGAGCTGCGTCCGGTGCGCTGGTGGCGTGTGATTCCGGTTAAATTCATCGGCGGCATGGGAACTCTGGGCGCGGGCATGGTGCTTGGCCGGGAAGGACCCACGGTACAGCTGGGCGGGAACCTCGGCCGCATGGTGGGCGATCTGTTTCGGATGCGAAGCGCCGAAGCGCGCCATACGCTGCTGGCAACCGGCGCGGCGGCGGGGCTTTCAGCCGCGTTTAACGCGCCGCTGGCGGGCATTTTGTTCATCATCGAAGAGATGCGCGCGCAGTTTCGCTACAACCTGATCTCCATTAAATCGGTGTTTACCGGCGTCATTATGTCGAGCATCGTGTTTCGCATCTTTAATGGCGAAGGGGCGGTTATTGAGGTGGGTAAACTCACCAACGCGCCGGTCAACACCCTGTGGCTTTATCTGATCCTCGGCATGATTTTTGGCGTGGTGGGACCGCTGTTTAACACCTTTATTCTGTGCGCTCAGGATATGTTCCAGCGCATTCACGGCGGGAACACCACCAGATGGGTGCTGATGGGCGGCCTGCTGGGGGGAATGTGTGGCGTACTCGGGTTTATTGAGCCGAATGCCGCAGGCGGCGGGTTCGGGCTGATTCCAATTGCGGCGGCGGGGAATTTCAGCGTGGGCCTGCTGCTGTTTATGTTTATTTCAAGAGTCATCACGACGGTGCTGTGCTTCTCCTCCGGCGCGCCCGGCGGGATTTTCGCCCCGATGCTGGCGCTGGGTACGCTGCTCGGGACCGCGTTTGGTATGGCGGCTGAAGCGGGGTTTCCCGCCTATCATCTTGACGCCGGGACGTTTGCCATCGCCGGAATGGGGGCGCTGCTGGCCGCGTCCCTTCGTGCGCCGTTGACCGGGATCGTGCTGGTACTGGAGATGACGGACAATTACCAGCTCATTTTGCCAATGATCATTACCTGTCTCGGCGCGACACTATTAGCCCAGTTCCTGGGTGGAAAACCGTTATACTCCACCATCCTTGCGCGTACCCTGGCGAAACAAGAGGCGGAGCGGGCCGCCACGCAGAATACTTGAATGAATTACCAGGGTATTAGATAATGACGAAAAGAATTGGGTGAATTTTACCCAATAGCAGTATTCATGGGAGCATAAGATGAGTGATGACGTAGCTGTGCCGCTGGAATTTACCGAAGCAGCAGCCAACAAAGTGAAAACCCTGATTGCCGACGAAGACAATCCGGATCTGAAACTGCGTGTTTATATTACCGGTGGTGGCTGCAGCGGCTTCCAGTATGGTTTTACCTTTGACGACCAGGTTAACGATGGCGATATGACTATCGAGAAACAGGGCGTCGCGCTGGTGGTTGACCCGATGAGCCTGCAATATCTGGTGGGCGGTTCGGTGGATTACACCGAGGGTCTGGAAGGTTCGCGCTTTGTGGTGACCAACCCGAACGCGACAAGCACCTGCGGGTGTGGGTCTTCGTTCAGCATCTAAGAGAGTGCGGGCTGATGCCCTCACTCCGGCCCTCTCTCACAGGAAGGGGGATAAATACTAAAAACGGTAACCTGACGGTTACCGTTTTGCTTTTATCTTGCATTATCATCCAGCGCAAACGTCGGCAGCTTCAGGTGCCAGCGTATCGCCGCTAAACGTATCACCAGCGTCACGACCATCCCCAGCATTGCGGCGTTTTCCAGCGGAATTGCAAAGGTGTAGTACGCGGTCGCGTGGACAATGCCGCCCGCAATACAGGCCGTCGCGTAAATTTCAGTACGCAGGATCATCGGCACTTCACGCGCCAGAATGTCGCGAATGATGCCGCCGCCCACGCCGGTTAATACGCCCATGCAGATTGCCACCATCGGACCGGTGCCCGCATTAAACGCCTTATTGACGCCAATACCGACAAACACGGCCAGACCGACGGCATCCAGTACCGGCAATATCCATTTTGGTAATCGGCGGGGCTGGCGAACCAGCACAATGGTGAACAGGCAGGTGACCATTGCGACCACCAGATCGGTCGGATCTTTCACCCAGAACACCGGCCCATTCGCCAGCGCCATATCGCGGATAGTCCCGCCGCCGACGGCGGTCACGACGCCCAGCACCAGCACGCCAAACGGATCCATGCGTAGTTTTCCGGCGAGCAGGACGCCGGAGATAGCAAAAACGGCTGTGCCAAGAATATCCAGCCAATAAACGAGCATCGTTAAATCCTCGAAAAGGGTCTTATGTTAGTGGCTCTCTGCCAGCGCGGCACAGAGCTGTTTTGCGGCGAGGATAATACGCGGGCTGGCGCGTTCAAACCAGTCGCTGTTGAGGGGGATCACCGGTATTTTTAGCTGTCTTTGCCAGAATTGCTCAATTTTGGGAATTTCGCTCGCATTTCCGACCACGACGATGGCCTGTGGCTGGCGCGCCAGAACCTGCTCACGGCTTACCTGAGGCCACGGCACCCGGCTGGCTGCAAAGATGTTTTCACCGCCACAGACTTCCAGCACCTGGTTCTGAATCGACCCTTTCCCGGTGGTAAACAGCGGCTGGCTGCCAAACTGAAGGAAGATGCGCTTTTTAACAGGGGTATCGTATCGGGATTTCAGCGCCGCATAGTCGCTCAGCATCTGTTTTGCCGCGGCCTCTGCTTTTTTGGGCGTAGGGCTATAGGGTGCCAGGGCGCGGAGCGCCTGAGCGACCTGCTCAATGCTGACGGCATCTATCCACATCACTTTTATGCCGAGGGAAGTGAGCTGGTTGACCTGCCGCTCGGCGTTGCCGCCACGCCAGGCCAGCACGAGATCCGGTTTAAGCGCCACGATGCGCTCAAGGTTCATCCCCTGCCAGGTTGCTACTTGTTCAATACCCGCGGCCTGCGGTGGGTAATCCGAAAAGCTGCTCACGCCAACGGGGGTGATCCCGGCGGCAAATGCCAGTTCCGTATTCGCGGGAGAGAGGGTAATTACGCGCGGTAGCGCATAGAGCCACAGCGGTGCGAAAAGAAGCAGGGCGGCAAGCGCCCTGAGGGTATGTTTAGCCACGTGCCAGATTCTGCACCAGGCGTTCCACCATCACGGTGGACTGTTTTGCCGCAACGGTCAGGAACTCGTCGAAGCTGATGTGGGACTGCTGGTCTGCCACGTCAGAGATGGCGCGAACCACCACAAACGGTACGCTGAAGTTATGGCAAACGTGAGCAATCGCGGTCGCTTCCATCTCAACGGCTACCGCCTGAGGGAAGTTATGACGGATTTTCGCCAGACCCACGGAACCATTGATGAACGCATCACCGCTGACAATCAGACCGCGTACCGCGTTGAGGTTGAGCTCTGTAATGCAGGTCTCTGCCGCCGCAATCAGTTTGTCGTCAGCCTTAAATCCTGCCGGGCAGCCAGGAAGCTGGCCGTACTCGTAACCGAACGCGGTGACGTCCGCATCGTGATAGCGCGCTTCGTCGGAAACAACGATATCACCCACCTTCAGCGTCGGCGCCAGGCCGCCCGCAGAGCCGGTATTAATGATTACGTCCGGCTTGCAGCGCTCAAGCAGCAGGGTGGCACCCAGCGCCGCAGCGACTTTACCGATGCCTGATTTCAGCAGAGCCACGTCAACACCGTTTAGCTGACCGGTATAGATCTCACAACCACCCAGAGAGAGGGTCTGACGGTTCTCAATTTTGTCACGCAGGAGCGTAACTTCTTCTTCCATTGCACCAATAATGCCGATTTTCATAGATTTACTCGCGATGTGCCTTGTTAAGATGCATAGTCTATCATGCGGTTAAGGGGAAACGCATTCTCATGCGGGGGAGCACATGTCACCAATCGATTTTCGCACCAAAATTAACTGGCACCGACGTTTCCGTTCGCCGCAGGGCGACAAGAGCGAACATGAGATCCTGCGTATCTTTGAAAGCGATCGCGGGCGGATCGTTAACTCGCCCGCCATCCGCCGTCTGCAGCAAAAGACCCAGGTCTTTCCGCTGGAACGTAACGCCGCGGTGCGCACGCGTTTAACCCACTCCATGGAGGTGCAGCAGGTCGGGCGCTACATTGCGAAGGAGGTTTTGAGCCGTCTTAAAGAGCAGCGTTTACTAGAAACCTATGGTCTGGACGAGCTGACGGGGCCTTTTGAGAGCATCGTTGAGATGGCCTGCCTGATGCATGACATCGGCAACCCGCCTTTCGGTCACTTTGGTGAGGCGGCAATCAATGACTGGTTTAAACAACGGCTTTACCCTTCGGATGCGGTGAGCCAGCCGCTGAGCGACGATCGCTGCATCGTACGCGATTTACGCCTGCGTGAAGGCGAAGAGGGACTGAACGATCTGCGCCGCAAGGTACGTCAGGATCTCTGTCATTTTGAAGGCAACGCGCAGGGGATCCGTCTGGTCCACTCCCTGATGCGCATGAACCTGACCTGGGCACAGGTCGGCTGCATTCTAAAATATACGCGCCCCGCGTGGTGGATGGGGGATCCTCCCGCGTCCCACAGTTATCTAATGAAAAAACCGGGCTATTACCTTTCCGAAGAGGCCTATATTGAGCGGCTGCGTAAAGAACTTTCATTGACGCCAAACGGTCGTTTTCCATTGACCTGGATTATGGAAGCCGCCGATGATATCTCCTATTGCGTGGCCGATCTGGAAGATGCCGTTGAGAAAAGAATTTTCAGCGTCGAGGAGCTTTATCAGCATCTTTATGCGGCCTGGGGTACTCACGAAAAAGGCTCGCTGTTTGCGCAGGTTGTAGAAAATGCCTGGGAAAAATCGCGGTCAAATACATTAAGCCGCAGTACGGAAGACCAGTTCTTTATGTATTTGCGGGTCAATACATTAAATAAACTGGTGCCATACGCGGCGTCGCGCTTTATTGATAATTTGCCGCTCATTTTCAGCGGGGAATTCAACCACGCGCTGCTGGAAGATGACAGCAGTTTCAGCCAGCTCCTTGAGCTTTATAAACATGTTGCGATGCGGCATGTATTCAGCCATCCGGATGTCGAGCAGCTAGAGCTGCAGGGCTATCGGGTAATCAGTGGGTTACTGGAAATTTATTCCCCATTGCTCCAGCTTTCTGTCGACGAATTCAGCGAGCTGGTGGAACACGAGCGCGTGCGCAGAATACCCATCGAATCGCGGCTTTATCAAAAACTCTCTACCCGGCATCGTCTGGCGTATGTCGAAGCGATTGGCAAGGTGGAACGCAACTCTCCCGAATGGCCAGTGATGGAATATTATTATCGCTGCCGTCTTATCCAGGACTATATCAGCGGCATGACGGATTTGTATGCCTGGGATGAATACCGCAAGCTGATGGCGGTGGAATAATCCCGGAGTTTTGTAAAGACGGCCAATAAATTTTTACCTTTTCCATAAACTTATCGCCGGAACTAAGCGGTATAAAACGAATCTGAGTTACACAGCAATTTTGCGTTACCTGTAAATCGAGATTGAGAAACATGAAAAAAACCACATTAGCAATGAGTGCACTGGCTCTGAGTTTAGGTTTAGCGCTGTCTCCTCTGACTGCTACTGCAGCCGAGACCGCGTCGTCGGCAGCAACCGCGCAGCAGATGCCAAGCCTGGCACCGATGCTCGAAAAAGTGATGCCATCGGTGGTGAGTATTAACGTTGAGGGCAGTACGACCGTCAATACGCCGCGTATGCCGCGTAACTTCCAGCAGTTCTTCGGCGACAACTCGCCGTTCTGCCAGGACGGTTCGCCATTCCAGAGCTCTCCATTCTGTCAGGGCGGAGGTGCCGGGGATGACAGCCAGGGCGGCGGCCAGCAGCAGAAGTTCATGGCGCTTGGCTCGGGGGTAATTATTGATGCGGCGAAAGGCTACGTCGTTACCAACAACCACGTTGTCGATAACGCTAACAGCATTAAGGTTCAGCTGAGCGATGGCCGCAAGTTCGACGCCAAAGTGGTGGGTAAAGACCCGCGCTCCGACATCGCGCTGATCCAGATCCAGGATCCGAAAAACCTGACGGCGATTAAAATTGCCGACTCCGACGCGCTGCGCGTGGGTGACTACACCGTGGCGATCGGTAACCCGTTTGGTCTGGGTGAAACCGTGACATCCGGTATCGTCTCTGCACTGGGCCGTAGCGGCCTTAACGCGGAAAACTACGAAAACTTCATCCAGACGGATGCAGCGATCAACCGCGGTAACTCCGGCGGTGCGCTGGTGAACCTGAACGGTGAGCTGATCGGTATCAACACCGCGATCCTGGCACCGGACGGCGGCAACATCGGGATCGGCTTTGCTATCCCAAGTAACATGGTGAAAAACCTGACCGCGCAGATGGTGCAGTATGGCCAGGTGAAACGCGGTGAGCTGGGTATCCTCGGGACTGAGCTGAACTCCGAGCTGGCGAAGGCGATGAAAGTTGACGCCCAGCGCGGGGCATTCGTCAGCCAGGTGATGCCGAATTCCTCTGCGGCGAAAGCGGGCATTAAAGCGGGGGATGTGATCACCTCCCTGAACGGTAAGCCGATCAGCAGCTTTGCCGCCCTGCGTGCCGAAGTGGGCTCCATGCCGGTTGGCAGTAAAATCACCCTCGGCCTGCTGCGCGACGGTAAGCCGGTTAACGTGAGCCTGGAGCTGCAGCAGAGCAGCCAGAATCAGGTGGATTCCAGCACCATCTTCAGCGGGATTGAAGGTGCCGAGATGAGCAATAAAGGCGCAGACAAAGGCGTGGTGGTGAATAACGTGAAAGCGAATTCACCGGCAGCCCGTATCGGCCTGAAAAAAGGCGATGTGATCATGGGCGCTAACCAGCAGCCGGTTAAAAACATCGCTGAACTGCGCAAAATTCTCGACAGCAAGCCTTCCGTGCTGGCGCTGAATATCCAGCGTGGCGATACCTCTCTTTATCTGCTGATGCAGTAATCCTCTGAAGCCCCTGTTCGCAGGGGCTTTCTCGTTTCTGTGACTGTAACCACAACTCCATACTTCTCCCTCTCTCTTTGTGCATTCGCACAATGCAGCCGTCGCTGAACTTCCCTATGCTTGAGCTCTGCTCACGGGAGGGTTCTATGGCTGGCTGGCATCTTGATACCAAAATGGCGCAGGATATCGTGGCGCGCACCATGCGCATCATCGATACCAATATCAACGTGATGGATGCTCGCGGGCGCATTATCGGCAGCGGCGATCGCGAGCGTATTGGGGAATTGCACGAAGGTGCGCTGCTGGTGCTTTCCCAGGGGCGGGTCGTGGATATCGACGACGCGGTAGCGAAACACCTGCACGGCGTTCGTCAGGGCATCAATTTACCGCTGCGCCTTGAAGGTGAGATTGTGGGGGTCATCGGCCTCACCGGCGAGCCCGAGTCGCTGCGAAAATACGGTGAGCTGGTCTGCATGACGGCGGAGATGATGCTCGAGCAGTCGCGCCTGATGCACCTGCTCGCTCAGGACAGCCGCCTGCGCGAAGAGCTGGTGATGAACCTTATTCAGGCGGAAGAGCATACGCCTGCACTGAGTGAATGGGCCCAGCGTCTGGGGATCGATCTGAACCAGCCGCGCGTGGTGGCGGTCATTGAGGTCGATAGCGGCCAGCTTGGCGTGGACAGCGCGATGGCCGAGCTGCAGCAGCTGCAAAATGCGCTGGCAACGCCGGAACGCGATAACCTGGTGGCGATCGTTTCTCTGACGGAAATGGTGGTGCTCAAACCGGCGCTCAATGCGTTTGGCCGCTGGGATGCGGACGATCATCGTCGTCGCGTGGAGCTGCTGATCTCCCGTATGAAGGAGAATGGTCAGCTGCGTTTTCGCGTTGCGCTGGGCAACTACTTTACCGGGCCGGGCAGTATTGCCCGCTCCTGGCGTACCGCGCGAACCACCATGATGGTGGGCAAGCAGCGGATGCCGGAAAGCCGCAGTTATTTCTATCAGGATCTGATGCTGCCGGTGCTGCTCGACAGCCTGCGCGGGGGCTGGCAGGCCAATGAGCTGGCGCGGCCATTAGCGCGTCTGAAAGCCATGGACAACAATGGCCTGCTGCGCCGGACGCTGCAGGCGTGGTTCCGCCATAACGTGCAGCCGCTGGCGACCTCGAAGGCGCTGTTTATTCACCGCAATACCCTGGAGTATCGGTTAAACCGGATTTCGGAGCTGACGGGGCTGGACCTGGGGAATTTCGACGACAGGCTGCTGCTGTATGTGGCGCTGCAGCTGGATGAGCAGAGATGACTGAGTGCGGTCTGGTGGCCTCACCCCATCCCTCTCCCACGGGGAGAGGGCGCAAACACTAAAAACGGCAATCAAGGATTGCCGTTTTGCTTTTATTTCCGGGTTAATTTCTCAAGATCCGCTTCAATCTCGCTGATCTTGTTAGTTACAACGCTTTCAAGGTGACGCAGATCGTCAAGGATCTTACGCTTGAGATCGACTTCGGTACGGTCGCGCTGGCAGATCTGATCGAGTTCATCGATCACATAGCGCAGGTTAGGGCTGATTTCCTGTACTTCTTTGTATCCCTGACCTACGCCGTCAGCAACAACGGTTTTACGCTGGCGTGGGTATTTAAACTTCACGCTTTTGGCGAAAAACTCTCCTTTGTCCTTGTGAAAATAGATTTTCAAAATATCGTTGTTGGCTTCCTGGCGGAGGCTGTAACGATCAATTTCATCAGGATTGGTAATGCCCAGACTTTTCAGATTATCGTACATAGCGGTACCCTTGATCTCAACATAACCTTTGAATAATTAACGAAAAAATCTATTTTCGCCACCCTAAGATATAAAAAAAGCGGGGTTGCCCCCGCTTTTTGTTATACCCGATTAATCGATGGTGCGCAGCAATTCATTGATGCCCACTTTACCGCGCGTTTTCGCATCCACTTTCTTCACGATAACCGCACAGTAGAGGCTGTATTTGCCATCTTTTGACGGCAGGTTACCGGAAACCACTACGGAGCCCGCCGGAACGCGACCGTAGTGAACTTCGCCGGTTTCACGGTCATAAATACGGGTGCTCTGACCGATGTAAACGCCCATGGAGATCACGGAGCCTTCTTCAACGATCACGCCTTCTACCACTTCAGAGCGCGCGCCGATGAAGCAGTTGTCTTCGATGATGGTCGGGTTAGCCTGCAGTGGCTCCAGAACACCACCGATGCCCACGCCGCCGGACAGGTGAACGTTTTTACCGATCTGCGCGCAGGAACCGACGGTCGCCCAAGTGTCAACCATCGTGCCTTCGTCAACGTAGGCACCGATGTTCACGTAGGATGGCATCAGCACGGTATTGCGTGCGATGAAGGCGCCCTGACGCACTGCCGCAGGCGGTACCACGCGGAAACCTTCTTTCTGGAAACGCGCTTCGTCGTAGTCAGCGAATTTCATTGGCACTTTATCGAAGTAGCGGCTTTCTGCTCCGTCGATAACCTGGTTATCGTTGATGCGGAAAGAGAGCAGCACGGCTTTCTTCAGCCATTGATGAGTGACCCACTGACCGTCGATTTTTTCTGCCACGCGCAGCGCGCCGGAATCCAGAAGGGAAATCACCTGGTTTACCGCTTCACGGGTCACGGTATCCACATTTGCCGGGGTAATCTCGGCGCGACGCTCAAAAGCGGACTCAATAACGTTCTGTAACTGCTGCATTGTTTACTCTTTCCATTTCACTAAAAAACATATCACCCTTTATCGTTTGGATTGAGGGCTGCTGTCAACCGTTGTTGCACTTCAAGCTGCAGGTCATTATTAAGGGCACGCCGGTCGGCGGTGGCGATTATAAATAAATCTTCTACTCGCTCGCCAATCGTTGTAATTCGGGCCCCATGAAGCGAAATTCCCAGATCGGCAAAAACCTGGCCGACGCGGGCAAGCAGCCCTGGCTGGTCGAGCGCGATCAGCTCCAGGAACGATTTTCGGTCGGTGTGGGTCGGCAGGAAATTGACCTCGGTATCGACGGTAAAGTGGCGCAATTTCGCAGGCTGGCGACGCGGCTGCGGAGGCTGCCAGCTGCGCTGGGTAATCGCCTGCTCCAGACCAAAACGTATCCCTTCATGCCTGTCCGCCGAGAGCGGGCTGCCGTCCGGCTCAAGCACGATAAAGGTGTCCATCGCCATACCGTCGCGGGTGGTGAAGATCTGCGCGTCGTGAACGCTCAGATTACGCCTGTCCAGCTCGGCGCAGACCGCAGCAAACAGATAAGGGCGGTCCGGGCTCCAGATGAAAATCTCCGTCCCGCCGCGGGTGGCCTGCGGGCTCAGCAGGATCATCGGCTGGGACAGATCGTGCTTGAGCAGATGCCGCGCGTGCCACGCCAGCTGGTTTGGGCTGTGGCGGACAAAATAGTTGGCGCGACAGCGGGCCCAAATCTGATGCAGCGCCTCTTCATCAATGTTATCCATCCGCAGCAGCGCCAGCGCCTGCAGCTGATGATGGCGTACGCGTTCGCGCATATCCGGGGTGTTTTGCATCCCGCGGCGCAGCTGTTTTTCTGTGGCGAAGTACAGCTCGCGCAGCAGGCTCTGCTTCCAGCTGTTCCACAGGGTCTCGTTGGTGGCGCAGATATCGGCCACCGTCAGGCAGACCAGATAGCGCAGACGGTTTTCAGTCTGAACCTCTTCGGCGAACTGCTTAATGACTTCCGGGTCCTGAATGTCCCGACGCTGGGCGGTGACCGACATCAGCAGGTGATGGCGAACCAGCCAGGCCACCAGCTGCGTTTCACGCGAGTTCAGGCCGTGCAGTTCGGCAAATTTCAGTACGTCCTGCGCGCCCAGCACCGAATGGTCACCGCCGCGACCTTTGGCGATATCGTGGAACAGGGCGGCAATCAGGATCAGTTCCGGATGGGTCAGGCGCGGCCACAGCTCCACGCACAGCGGGTGGCGGGAGCGCGTCTCTTCTTTCGCAAAGCTCTCCAGCTTGAGCATCACGCGGATCGTGTGTTCATCCACCGTGTAGGCGTGGAACAGATCGAACTGCATCTGCCCGACGATGTGCGACCACTGCGGCATATAGGCCCACAGCACGCTGTGACGGTGCATCGGCAGCAGCCCACGACTGACGGCACCCGGGTGGCGGAGCATGCTCAGGAACAGCGAACGCGCTTCCGGGATATAGCACAGCGGCTGCGTCAGATGACGACGCGCATGGCGCAGATGGCGCAGGGTGGTAGAATAGATGCCTGTGATGGTGCTGTTGCGCACCATGGTATAGAACATCCGCAGAATCGCTTCCGGCTCGCGAATGAACAGCGTTTCGTCGCGCAGATCGATAAGCGTGCCGCGCAGCTGGAATTCGTCATCAATCGGGCGCGGCTTTTCGTCGGCCGTCAGGGCCAAAATGGCCTCGTCGAACAGCTGCAACAGCATCTGGTTTAGCTCGGTCACCCGACGGGTGACGCGGAAGAAATCCTTCATCATATGCTCAACCGGCTCGTTACCTTCGCCCTGGTAATTCAGGCGCTGAGCCACGCTGAGCTGGCGGTCAAACAGCAGACGGTTATCGTAGCGCGTAACTTCCAGATGCAGGGCAAAGCGGATGCGCCAGAGCAGGTGCAGACACTCGTTTAGCTCGTTACGCTCGGCCTCGGTTAAGAAGCCGAAGCCGACCATCTCGTCCATCGAGGTGGCGCCAAAATGGCGGCGGGCGACCCACTGTAAAGTGTGGATGTCGCGCAGGCCGCCGGGGCTGCTTTTTATATCCGGTTCAAGATTATAGCTGGTGCCGTGATAGCGCTGGTGGCGCTGGTTTTGCTCCTCGACCTTCGCGGCGAAGAACTTTTCTGACGGCCAGAAGCCGTCGCTGAAGATGTGTTTTTGCAGCTCCAGGAACAGGGCGACATCACCAATCAGCAGGCGGGTTTCAATCAGGTTGGTAGCGACGGTCAGGTCCGATAACCCTTCCAGCAGGCACTCTTCCAGGGTGCGCACGCTGTGGCCGACTTCCAGCTTCACGTCCCAGAGCAGCGTCAGCAGTTCGCCAATTTTTTGCGCCTGTTCGTCCGGCAGCTTTTTGCGGCTTAAGATCAGCAGATCGATATCGGAAAGCGGATGCAGCTCACCGCGGCCATAGCCCCCGACGGCAACCAGCGCAACATCACTGATTTGCCCAAACCCGTAATCGATCCACAGGCGCTGCAGCAGCTGGTCGATAAATTCGGTGCGCGCTTCAATGAGCTGCTCGGCCGACACGCCTGCGTCGAACGCGCTGCCCAGCCAGCGATGGAAAACATCCATATGGGCTTTAATATGCGCGCAGGTCAGCTCGTGCGACGGCCAGACGCCCGGGTTATCGGGCTGGTCGGGGAGGGTGGGAAGTGCTGTGTTAGCATACTGTTCGGGTAAAAGATTACTCATCGTGCGCCACCCATAAGAAAAAGCTATAGCCATTAAAAAAGCCGGCATTTGCCGGCTTTTTTATCATTCGTCGTGCGTCAGTATCGCCGGGATGGTGTCATCCTTGCGCAACGTCATAATTTCGCAGCCGTTGTCTGTTACCACAATAGTATGCTCGTACTGTGCAGACAAGCTTCTGTCTTTGGTTTTCACCGTCCAGCCGTCTTTCATGGTACGGATGCGGTAATCACCCGCGTTGACCATCGGCTCAATGGTAAAGGTCATGCCTTTTTGCAGCACCACGCCGCCGTCGTCTGCATCATAGTGCAGAACCTGCGGCTCTTCATGGAAGACGCGACCAATGCCGTGACCGCAGTACTCGCGAACCACGGAGAAACCTTCTGCTTCCACAAACTTCTGGATTGCCGCACCGATGGTACGCAGGCGAATACCCGGTTTAACCATTTTCAGCGCCAGATAGAGGCTCTCTTGCGTCACTTTGCACAGACGCTCGCCAAGAATAGTCGGCTTGCCAACGATGAACATTTTTGAGGTGTCACCGTGGTACTCGTCTTTAATGACGGTCACGTCGATGTTAACGATGTCGCCGTCTTTCAGCAGTTTTTCATCGTCCGGAATACCGTGACACACCACTTCATTAATAGAGATGCAGACGGATTTCGGGAAACCGTGGTAGCCGAGGCAGGCGGAAACCGCGTGCTGCTCGTTCACGATATAGTCGTTACAGATACGGTCCAGTTCACCGGTGCTGACGCCCGGCTTCACGAACGGCTCGATCATTTCCAGCACTTCCGCGGCCAGACGACCGGCGACGCGCATCTTTTCAATTTCTTCAGGTGTCTTAATAGAGATAGCCATGTAATCTGTCCATCGGTGTCGATTTTTTCGACAATACTAGTCTAAGTGTCGTCAATGGTATCAGTCAGGCACGCTCCGTGCCAAATTGAGAATCATTAACAGCACACTCCGCCAACAACTGTTGGTTTCTGGTCGTGTTTTGTGGTATAAAGCGCGCCGGACTTCCGATCCATCTCAGATACACAGGCTGGACGGAAGCGACAAATCTCACTTTGTGTAACAACACACACGTATCGGCACATATTCCGGGGTGCCCTTCGGGGTCGGTAATATGGGATACGTGGAGGCATAACCCCAACTTTCAATATAGAGGTTTTAAACATGGCAACTGTTTCCATGCGCGACATGCTCAAGGCTGGTGTTCACTTTGGTCACCAGACCCGTTACTGGAACCCGAAAATGAAGCCTTTCATCTTCGGCGCACGTAACAAAGTTCACATCATCAACCTTGAGAAAACTGTACCAATGTTCAACGAAGCCCTGGCTGAGCTGAACAAGATCTCTTCCCGTAAAGGTAAGATTCTGTTCGTTGGTACTAAGCGCGCTGCAAGCGAAGCTGTGAAAGATGCTGCTAACAGCTGCGACCAGTTCTTCGTGAACCATCGCTGGTTGGGCGGCATGCTGACCAACTGGAAAACTGTTCGTCAGTCCATCAAGCGCCTGAAAGATCTGGAAACCCAGTCTCAGGACGGTACTTTCGACAAGCTGACTAAGAAAGAAGCGCTGATGCGCACTCGTGAACTGGACAAGCTGGAAAACAGCCTGGGCGGTATCAAAGATATGGGCGGCCTGCCAGACGCGCTGTTCGTAATCGATGCAGACCACGAGCACATCGCTATCAAAGAAGCTAACAACCTGGGTATCCCGGTATTCGCTATCGTTGATACCAACTCCGATCCGGACGGTGTTGACTTCGTTATCCCGGGTAACGACGACGCAATCCGTGCTGTTAGCCTGTACCTGAGCGCTGTAGCTGCTACCGTTCGTGAAGGCCGTTCCCAGGATCTGGCTTCTCAGGCGGAAGAAAGCTTCGTAGAAGCTGAATAATAAGGTTTTACCCCTTATTAGTACCGTGTATGAATAGGGGCCCATTACCGGCCCCTTTTTTCAATTTACACTGTTTGGCCCCCGGCCGGGCAGTTCACATCTCCCGAGGATTTAAGAATGGCTGAAATTACCGCATCCCTGGTAAAAGAGCTGCGCGAGCGTACTGGCGCAGGCATGATGGATTGCAAAAAAGCGCTGACTGAAGCGAACGGCGACATCGAGCTGGCAATCGAAAACATGCGTAAATCCGGTGCGATCAAAGCAGCTAAAAAAGCAGGCAACGTTGCTGCTGACGGCGTGATCATCACTAAGATCGACGGCAACTACGGCATCATTCTGGAAGTTAACTGCCAGACTGACTTCGTTGCTAAAGATGGCGGTTTCCAGGCATTTGCTAACAAAGTTCTGGACGCAGCTGTTGCTGGTAAAATCACTGACGTTGAAGTTCTGAAAGCACAGTTCGAAGAAGAACGTGTTGCGCTGGTTGCTAAAATCGGTGAGAACATCAACATCCGTCGCGTATCTTCTCTGGAAGGTGACGTTCTGGGCTCTTACCAGCACGGTGCACGTATCGGTGTTCTGGTTGCGGCTAAAGGCGCTGACGAAGAGCTGGTTAAACAGCTGGCAATGCACATCGCTGCAAGCAAGCCAGAATTCGTTAAGCCAGAAGACGTGTCTGCTGAAGTGGTTGAGAAAGAGTACCAGGTTCAGCTGGACATCGCGATGCAGTCTGGTAAACCAAAAGAAATCGCAGAGAAAATGGTTGAAGGCCGCATGAAGAAATTCACCGGTGAAGTTTCTCTGACTGGCCAGCCATTCGTAATGGACCCAAGCAAGTCTGTTGCTCAGCTGCTGAAAGAGCACAACGCTGACGTAACTGGCTTCATCCGCTTCGAAGTGGGCGAAGGCATCGAGAAAGTTGAGACTGACTTCGCAGCAGAAGTTGCTGCAATGTCCAAGCAGTCTTAATGATTGAAAAGGAGCCGCCTGAGGGCGGCTTCTTTTTGTCACCCGTCACAGGAAATCAGACAGGCTCCAGTATCGCTGTACTGATTTGCGGCATATCATGTCGCCAGAATTAACCCCCATCTTAATCGTTGACAGTCTCAGGAAAGAAACATGGCTACCAATGCAAAACCCGTGTACAAACGCATTCTGCTTAAGCTGAGTGGCGAAGCGCTGCAGGGATCGGAAGGCTTCGGTATTGACGCAAGCATCCTTGATCGCATGGCACAGGAAATCAAAGAACTGGTCGAACTGGGTATCCAGGTTGGCGTGGTCATTGGCGGTGGCAACCTTTTCCGTGGTGCTGGTCTGGCGAAAGCGGGGATGAACCGCGTTGTGGGCGACCACATGGGTATGCTGGCAACCGTGATGAATGGCCTGGCGATGCGTGATGCGCTCCATCGCGCCTATGTGAACGCCCGCCTGATGTCCGCTATTCCACTGAATGGCGTATGCGATAATTACAGCTGGGCAGAAGCCATCAGCCTGCTGCGCAACAACCGCGTGGTGATCCTCTCCGCCGGTACGGGTAACCCGTTCTTTACGACCGATTCCGCCGCCTGCCTGCGCGGTATCGAGATCGAAGCCGATGTGGTACTGAAAGCGACCAAAGTAGACGGCGTGTTTACTGCCGACCCGGCAAAAGATCCTTCTGCCACCATGTACGATCAGCTGAGTTACAGCGAAGTGCTGGATAAAGAGCTGAAAGTGATGGATCTTGCCGCCTTCACGCTGGCTCGCGACCACAAACTGCCGATCCGTGTCTTCAACATGAACAAGCCTGGCGCACTGCGTCGCGTGGTCATGGGCGAAAAAGAAGGCACTTTGATCACGGAATAATTTCCGTTGACGATAAATACAGGTAAGATTCCGCTTTATTTTGTAGTGGTATCTTACCCGGGCGCGCCTTTGGCGTTGTCATGAATTAAACGCGACTATACTTAGCACACCTGTAGCGCTGTGCTGGCGGATAGTCTGCCTGAGACAAGTTTTCAAGGATTCGTAACGTGATTAACGACATCAGAAAAGATGCTGAAGTACGCATGGACAAATGCGTAGAAGCGTTCAAAAACCAAATCAGCAAAATCCGTACTGGCCGTGCTTCCCCAAGCCTGCTGGATGGCATCATCGTAGAATATTACGGTACGCCAACCCCTCTGCGCCAGCTGGCGAGCGTGACGGTTGAAGATACCCGTACGCTGAAAATCAACGTCTTCGACCGCTCTATGAGCCCGGCCGTTGAGAAAGCGATTATGGCCTCTGACCTCGGACTGAACCCAAGCTCTGCGGGCGCAGACATCCGCGTTCCACTGCCTCCGCTGACGGAAGAACGTCGTAAAGATCTGATCAAAGTGGTTCGTGGCGAAGCTGAGCAGGGTCGTGTATCCGTGCGTAACGTCCGTCGCGACGCGAACGATAAAGTAAAAGCGCTGCTGAAAGAAAAAGAGATCAGTGAAGATGACGATCGTCGTTCTCAGGACGACATTCAGAAAATGACCGACGCTGCCATCAAGAAAATTGATGCGGCGCTGGCAGAAAAAGAAGCGGAACTGATGCAGTTCTGATTTCTGTCGTACACTGATAAACGCCGTTCAGAGGGACTTCGGGTCTTGCTGGCGGCGTTTTGCTTTTATCTGGTCTAACTTTTCGGGCATCCCATGAAGCATTTAACACTCCTCGGCTCAACTGGTTCCATCGGTTGCAGCACTCTCGACGTTGTTCGCCATAATCCTGAACTTTACACCGTGACAGCGCTGGTGGCCGGTAAGAATGTGCAGCGAATGGTTGAGCAGTGCCTGGAGTTTACGCCCCGCTATGCGGTGATGGATGACGAAGAGAGCGCGCGTCTGCTCAGAGCACGGCTGATTGAACAGGGCAGCCGAACCGAGGTGCTGAGTGGCCAACAGGCGGCCTGCGAGATGGCGGCGCTGGATGAGGTGGATCAGGTGATGGCGGCCATTGTCGGGGCGGCAGGATTATTGCCGACGCTTGCCGCGATTGATGCCGGTAAGGACGTTCTGCTGGCCAATAAAGAGTCGCTAGTCACCTGCGGACGCCTGTTTATGGACGCGGTGAAGCAGCGCGGCGCGCGTCTTCTACCGGTCGACAGCGAGCACAACGCGATTTTTCAGAGTTTACCGCAACCTTTTCAACAGAACCTGGGGTACGCTGACCTGGAGCAGAATGGCGTAGTGTCGATTCTGCTTACCGGGTCTGGTGGCCCGTTCCGTGAAACGCCACTGTCTGAACTGCGCGCCATGACGCCGGATCAGGCGTGCCGTCATCCGAACTGGTCGATGGGGCGTAAAATCTCCGTTGACTCTGCCACCATGATGAACAAAGGTCTGGAATACATTGAAGCGCGCTGGTTGTTTAATGCGTCAGCGAAACAGATGGAAGTACTGATTCACCCGCAATCGGTCATTCATTCGATGGTGCGTTATCAGGATGGCAGCGTGCTGGCGCAGTTGGGCGAGCCGGACATGCGTACGCCGATTGCCCATTCAATGGCGTGGCCAAATCGAGTGAAATCCGGCGTGAAGCCGCTTGATTTCTGCAAGCTAAGTTCCCTGACGTTCAGTGAACCAGATTACGATCGCTATCCTTGTCTGAAGCTTGCGATGACTGCCTTTGACCAGGGGCAGGCGGCGACAACGGCACTTAATGCAGCCAATGAAATTACCGTTGAGGCATTTCTGAATCAGCAAATTCGTTTTACCGATATCGCGTCGTTAAATTTATCGGTACTGGAGATGATGGATTTGCGCGAACCACAAAGCGTGGAAGAGGTGCTGGCGGTGGATGCAGCTGCGCGTAATATTGCGCGCCAACAGGTGACACGTCTCGCAAGCTGGTGATAAAGCAAGCACTAGTCGTCGTGCTATTTGTTAGCGTTGGGCTTCAGTGATATAGTCTGCGCCACCTGATCGCAGGTATTTGACTTAATGTGGTCAGGTGAGCCGTGGTTTGACACGGCTTTTTTATGTATAGGCTTCAGTATTCCTGAGTACCGTTAAATCCTTTTCAGGGACAAAAAACGCGTTATGTTGTCTGCGAATCAACCAATAAGCGAAAATTTGCCAGCTCATGGCTGCCGTCATGTAGCAATCATTATGGATGGCAATGGCCGCTGGGCGAAAAGACAAGGGAAGATACGAGCCTTTGGGCATAAAGCGGGGGCGAAATCCGTTCGTCGCGCCGTTTCTTTTGCCGCCAACAACGGCATTGATGCGTTAACGCTCTATGCTTTTAGCAGTGAAAACTGGAATCGGCCTCTGCAGGAAGTGACTGCGTTGATGGAATTGTTTGTGTGGGCGCTAGACAGCGAAGTAAAAAGCCTGCACCGCCACAACGTCCGCCTGCGTATCATTGGCGATACCAGTCGTTTTAACTCACGTTTGCAGGAACGGATTCGTAAAGCAGAAGCGCTGACGGAAAATAATACCGGTCTTACGCTGAATATTGCGGCGAATTACGGCGGACGCTGGGATATTATCCAGGGCGTTCGGCATCTAGCCGAACAGGTTCAGGAAGGGCTGTTGAGACCCGACCAAATTGATGAAGAGGCGCTGAGCAAGCAAATCTGCATGAATGAACAGGCTCCCGTGGATTTGGTAATTAGGACAGGGGGGGAACATCGCATAAGTAACTTTTTGATATGGCAAATTGCCTATGCCGAACTTTACTTTACGGATGTTCTTTGGCCCGATTTTGATGAACAAGACTTTGAAGGTGCGCTGCATGCCTTTGCCAATCGAGAGCGTCGTTTCGGCGGCACCGAGCCTGGTGGCGACAAAGCCTGATGGGGGTAGCTTTTGCTTAAGTATCGCCTGATTTCCGCTTTTGTATTAATACCCATTGTCATTGCGGCGCTGTTTTTACTGCCCCCGGTGGGATTCGCTATTGTCACGCTGGTGGTGTGTATGCTCGCCGCGTGGGAATGGGGACAGTTTAGCGGCTTTACCTCGCGCACTCAGCGAGTATGGCTTGCGGTACTTTGTGGCTTTATCCTGGCCATAATGCTGTTTACGTTGCCTGAATATCACCATGATATTCATCAGCCACTGGTTGCCGGTTCCTTGTGGATATCGTTGGCCTGGTGGGTTGCCGCGCTGTTGCTGGTTCTTTTTTATCCAGGTTCTGCGGCATTATGGCGTAATTCAAAAGTGCTGCGACTGATTTTTGGTTTGCTCACAATTATTCCTTTTTTCTGGGGTATGGTTGCGCTGCGAGCCTGGCACTACGACGAAAACCACTACAGCGGTGCGATCTGGCTGCTTTATGTAATGATTCTGGTCTGGGGTGCTGACTCCGGGGCCTATATGTTTGGTAAACTGTTTGGCAAACATAAGCTGGCACCGAAGGTTTCTCCGGGCAAAACCTGGCAAGGATTCATCGGCGGCCTGTTTACGGCAGCGATCATCTCCTGGGGCTACGGCGTCTGGGCGAATCTTGAAGTGGCACCGTCAATACTGCTGGTGTGCTCGATTTTTGCTGCGCTTGCCTCCGTGCTCGGTGATTTGACCGAAAGTATGTTTAAGCGCGAAGCAGGGATTAAGGATAGCGGACACCTGATTCCAGGGCATGGCGGTATACTGGATCGCATTGATAGCCTGACAGCGGCTGTTCCAGTGTTTGCGTGTTTGCTTTTACTGGTATTCGGGACGATTTAACGGAAGGTTTTATGCTGAGCATTCTCTGGAATCTGGCGGCGTTCATTGTTGCACTGGGTGTACTGATTACCGTGCATGAATTTGGCCATTTCTGGGTTGCTCGCCGCTGTGGCGTGCGCGTAGAGCGGTTTTCCATCGGTTTTGGTAAATCACTCTGGACGCGCACAGATCGTCATGGCACAGAGTTTGTCATCGCCCTTATTCCGCTGGGCGGCTACGTCAAAATGCTCGACGAACGCGTCGAGCCTGTCGCTCCTGAGCTGCGACACAGCGCATTCAACAATAAAACCGTTGGACAACGCGCCGCCATCATTGCTGCCGGACCGGTAGCCAACTTCATCTTTGCGATTTTTGCGTACTGGCTGGTGTTTATCATCGGCGTCCCTGGCGTACGTCCTGTAGTGGGTGAAATTGCCCCCAACTCCATCGCGGCGAGTGCGCAAATTACATCCGGGATGGAACTTAAAGCGATTGATGGCATCGAAACCCCTGATTGGGATGCCGTGCGACTGCAGCTGGTAGCCAAAATTGGCGATCCGCAGACCACCATCAGCGTATCGCCGTTTGGTTCTGATACGCGTCAGGACAAAGTACTTGATTTACGCCACTGGCGTTTCGAGCCAGACAAAGAGGATCCCGTCGCTGCGCTGGGCATTCGTCCGCGCGGCCCGCAGATCGAGCCGGTATTAGCTGAAGTACAGGCAAATTCGGCAGCGAGCAAAGCGGGTTTGCAAGCGGGCGACAGGATCGTTAAAGTCGATGGTCAACCATTAACAGAGTGGATGACCTTTGTTACTCTGGTGCGCGATAATCCGGGAACGTCTCTCGCGCTGGAAGTTGAAAGGCAGGGTAGTCCGCTTTCGCTGACGCTGATTCCGGATACGAAGTCGGTCGGCAAAAAGGCAGAAGGGTTTGCAGGCGTTGTGCCAAAAGTGATCCCGCTGCCAGATGAGTACAAGACAATACGCCAGTATGGGCCGTTCAGCGCCATCCTTGAAGCCACGGATAAAACATGGCAACTGATGAAGCTGACGGTCAACATGTTGGGGAAATTGATAACCGGTGATGTGAAACTGAACAACCTCAGTGGGCCAATTTCGATTGCTCAGGGGGCTGGGATGTCAGCGGAATTCGGGGTGATTTACTATCTCATGTTCCTCGCGCTCATTAGCGTGAACCTTGGGATAATCAACCTGTTCCCGCTTCCCGTTTTAGACGGGGGTCATCTGCTGTTTTTAGCGATTGAAAAGCTAAAAGGCGGACCGGTATCCGAGCGAGTTCAAGACTTTAGTTATCGCATTGGCTCGATTCTGCTGGTGCTGTTAATGGGGCTTGCACTTTTCAATGATTTCTCTCGGTTGTAAGAGAGTGTTAGGAAGAACGCATAATAACGATGGCGATGAAAAAGTTGCTCATAGCGTCGCTGCTGTTTAGCAGCGCCACCGTATACGGTGCTGACGGGTTCGTAGTGAAAGACATTCATTTCGAAGGCCTCCAGCGTGTCGCCGTTGGTGCGGCCCTCCTCAGTATGCCTGTACGCCCCGGCGATACGGTTAATGATGATGATATCAGTAACACCATCCGTGCTCTGTTTGCCACCGGCAACTTTGAGGACGTTCGCGTCCTGCGCGATGGTGATACGCTGCTGGTACAGGTAAAAGAACGTCCAACGATCGCCAGTATCACTTTCTCCGGTAACAAGTCGGTGAAAGATGACATGCTCAAGCAAAACCTTGAAGCATCGGGTGTTCGTGTGGGTGAATCTCTGGACCGCACAACCCTTTCAGACATTGAAAAAGGTCTGGAAGACTTCTACTACAGCGTCGGTAAATACAGCGCCAGCGTGAAAGCGGTTGTTACTCCGCTGCCACGTAACCGTGTTGACCTGAAGCTGGTCTTCCAGGAAGGTGTTTCTGCGAAGATCCAGCAGATCAACATTGTCGGCAACCATGCGTTCAGCACCGACGAACTGATCTCCACCTTCCAGCTGCGCGATGAAGTGCCATGGTGGAACGTGGTAGGCGATCGCAAATACCAGAAACAGAAACTGGCGGGCGACCTTGAAACCCTGCGCAGCTACTATCTCGATCGTGGCTATGCGCGTTTCAACATCGACTCGACTCAGGTCAGTCTGACTCCGGACAAGAAAGGTATCTACATCACGGTTAACATCACTGAAGGCGAGCAGTACAAGCTTTCTGGTGTTGAAGTGAGTGGTAATCTGGCGGGGCATTCTGCCGAAATCGAATCGCTGACCAAAATTCAGCCAGGCGACCTGTATAGCGGTTCCAAAGTAACCAAAATGGAAGACAGCATTAAGAAGCTGCTCGGCCGCTATGGTTATGCCTATCCGCGCGTACAGACTCAGCCTGAAATCAATGACGCGGATAAAACCGTTAAGCTGCATGTGAATGTTGATGCGGGCAACCGTTTCTACGTGCGTAAGATCCGCTTCGTCGGTAACGACACCTCCAAAGATTCCGTTCTGCGTCGCGAAATGCGTCAGATGGAAGGCGCATGGTTGGGTAGCGACCTCGTTGATCAGGGTAAAGAGCGTCTGAACCGTCTGGGTTATTTTGAAACGGTGGATACCGATACCCAGCGCGTACCGGGCAGCCCGGATCAGGTTGATGTCGTTTATAAAGTGAAAGAGCGCAACACCGGTAGCTTCAACTTCGGTGTGGGCTACGGTACTGAAAGCGGCGTCAGCTTCCAGGTCGGCGTGCAGCAGGATAACTGGCTGGGTACAGGTTACTCTGTCGGTATTAACGGCACCAAAAACGACTACCAGACCTACTCCGAGTTCTCTGTGACTAACCCATACTTCACCGTTGACGGTGTGAGCCTGGGCGGTCGTATTTTCTATAACGACTTTAAAGCAGACGACGCGGATCTGTCTTCTTACACCAACAAGAGTTACGGTGTAGACGGTACGCTTGGCTTCCCGGTTAACGAATACAACACCCTGCGTGCGGGCTTAGGTTACGTGCATAACGACCTGTCCAACATGCAACCTCAGGTGGCGATGTGGCGTTATCTGGACTCTATCGGCCAGTCAACCAGCAAAACTGGTCATGACAATGGCTTCGCGGCGGATGACTTCACCTTTAACTACGGTTGGACCTATAACCGTCTCGACCGCGGCTACTTCCCAACGGAAGGTTCTCGCGTCAACCTGAACGGTAAAGTTACAGTTCCGGGTTCCGATAACGAGTTCTATAAGGTCACGCTTGATACCGCATCCTACTTCCCGATCGATGACGATCATAAGTGGGTGGTTCTGGGTCGTACCCGTTGGGGCTATGGCGATGGTCTGGGTGGCAAAGAACTGCCGTTCTATGAAAACTTCTATGCGGGTGGCTCCAGCACCGTTCGTGGTTTCCAGTCCAACAACATTGGTCCGAAAGCGGTTTACTACGGCGGGAACGACAAAGATAACTGTAATAAGTCTTCCTCTTCCGAAGTCTGTAGCTCTGATGACGCGGTGGGCGGTAACGCCATGGCCGTTGCCAGCCTGGAGTTCATCACGCCAACGCCGTTTATCAGTGATAAATACGCGAACTCGGTCCGTACGTCCTTCTTCTGGGATGCAGGTACCGTGTGGGATACCAACTGGCAGAATACTGCCCAGATGCGCGCAGAGGGCGTTCCAGACTACAGCGATCCGAGCAATATTCGCATGTCTGCCGGTATCGCATTACAATGGATGTCACCGCTGGGGCCGTTGGTCTTCTCTTACGCCCAGCCGTTTAAGAAATACGATGGAGACAAAGCGGAGCAATTCCAGTTTAACATTGGTAAAACCTGGTAATAATCCGCTGCAAAGGAATGCGTTGGCAGTGTAGCGCTGACAACTGGCGATCGGTAACACGGTCGCCTTGCCACGCAAAGAACGGTACCTTCTGGTGCCAATGGGATGGTAAGGAGTTAATTGTGAAAAAGTGGTTATTAGCTGCAGGTCTCGGTTTAGCGATGGCAACTTCTGCTCAGGCAGCAGACAAAATTGCAATCGTCAACATGGGTAATTTGTTCCAGCAGGTTGCACAGAAAACAGGTGTTTCTGCGACTCTGGAAAACGAATTCAAAGGCCGTGCAAGCGAACTGCAGGGTATGGAAAACGATCTTCAGTCCAAAATGCAGCGTCTGCAGCGTGATGGTTCTACCATGAAGGCAAGCGACCGCAGCAAGCTGGAAAAAGACGTAATGGCTCAGCGCCAGACGTTCTCCCAGAAAGCGCAGGCTTTCGAGCAGGATCGTCAGCGTCGTTCTAACGAAGAACGCGGCAAGCTGGTGACTCGCATTCAGAGCGCTGTTAAAGCAGTGGCTGCCGATCAGAGCATCGATCTGGTTGTTGATGCGAACGCCGTTGCTTTCAACAGCAAAGATGTTAAAGACATCACTGCTGATGTTCTGAAACAGGTTAAATAAGTAATGCCTTCAATTCGACTGGCTGATTTAGCTCAGCAGTTGGATGCAGAATTACACGGTGATGGCGATATCGTCATCACCGCTGTTGCGTCCATGCAATCTGCTAAAGCTGGCACGATTACCTTCATGGTAAGCCCTAAGTACCGTGAGCAACTGGCTCAATGCCAGGCGTCAGCTGTTGTACTGACGCAGGACGATCTTCCATTTGCCACTGTAAGCGCACTGGTAGTGAAAAACCCCTACCTGACGTATGCACGCATGGCTCAAATTCTCGATACCACGCCGCAGCCGGCCCAGAACATTGCTGCCAGTGCAGCGATTGATGCGACGGCCCGGCTTGGTAACAACGTCGCCGTTGGCGCGAATGCGGTTATCGAATCCGGCGTTGTGCTGGGCGATAACGTCGTCATTGGCCCTGGTTGCTTCGTTGGGAAAAATACGAAAATCGGCGCCGGAACCCGTTTATGGGCCAACGTGTCCGTTTATCATGACGTTGAAATTGGCGAAAATTGCCTCGTCCAGTCCAGCACCGTGATTGGTTCAGATGGCTTTGGTTACGCTAACGATCGCGGTAACTGGGTTAAGATCCCGCAGCTTGGTCGCGTTATTATTGGCGATCGCGTAGAGATCGGCGCCTGTACCACCATTGACCGTGGCGCGCTTGACGACACGATCATTGGCAATGGTGTTATCATCGATAACCAGTGCCAGATTGCGCATAACGTTGTGATTGGCGACAATACCGCGGTTGCGGGTGGCGTCATCATGGCAGGCAGCCTGAAAATTGGCCGTTATTGCATGATTGGCGGCGCGAGCGTGATTAATGGCCATATGGAAATATGCGACAAGGTCACTGTGACGGGAATGGGCATGGTAATGCGTCCTATCACTGAACCTGGCGTCTATTCCTCGGGCATTCCGCTTCAGCCCAACAAGGTATGGCGTAAAACAGCAGCTCTGGTGATGAACATTGATGATATGAACAAGCGCCTCAAGTCTCTTGAGCGTAAGATCGATCAACAAGATTAAGCGTCATCCGTTTAACGCTATTTTTCCCGGCCTGTCGGCTTTCTAATAAACCGGCAGGCCGTGTTATTATTGTTATCAGTACATTTTGACAGGAAGAGTATTTTGACTACTGACACTCATACTCTGCATATTGAAGAGATTTTAGAACTTCTGCCGCACCGCTACCCGTTTCTGCTGGTAGACCGTGTGCTGGATTTTGAAGAAGGTCGTTTTCTGCGCGCAGTGAAAAATGTTTCCGTGAACGAGCCGTTCTTCCAGGGGCACTTCCCTGGTAAGCCTATCTTCCCGGGTGTGTTGATTCTGGAAGCGATGGCTCAGGCTACCGGTATTCTGGCGTTTAAAAGCGTCGGTAAACTGGAGCCAGGTGAGCTGTATTACTTCGCGGGTATTGATGAAGCGCGCTTTAAGCGCCCTGTCGTGCCTGGTGATCAGATGATCATGGAAGTCACTTTTGAAAAAACGCGTCGTGGCCTGACTCGCTTCAAAGGCGTAGCGCTGGTTGACGGCAAAGTTGTTTGCGAAGCGACGATGATGTGTGCTCGTAGCCGGGAGTCCTGATACGTGATTGATAAATCCGCCTTTATTCATCCTACCGCTATTGTGGAAACCGGTGCCATCATTGGCGCTAACGTCCATATTGGCCCGTTTTGTATTGTTGGACCCCATGTCGAAATTGGTGAGGGTACAGTACTGAAATCTCACGTTGTCGTGAACGGTCACACGACCATTGGCTGCAATAACGAGATCTATCAGTTCGCTTCCATCGGCGAAGTTAACCAGGATCTGAAATATGCTGGTGAGTCGACCCGTCTGGAAATTGGCGATCGTAACCGTATTCGCGAAAGCGTCACCATTCATCGTGGAACAGTACAGGGTGGTGGGTTGACGAAGGTGGGCAGCGATAACCTGTTTATGGTTAATGCGCATATCGCGCACGACTGTACCGTAGGTGACCGCTGTATTCTTGCCAACAACGCAACGCTGGCAGGACACGTATCGGTTGATGACTTCGCAATTATTGGCGGCATGACCGCAGTCCATCAGTTCTGCATCATTGGTGCGCACGTGATGGTTGGCGGATGCTCCGGTGTGGCGCAGGACGTCCCACCGTATGTGATTGCGCAGGGCAACCATGCCACGCCGTTTGGCGTGAACATCGAAGGCCTCAAGCGTCGTGGTTTTAGTCGCGAAGCGATTACTGCCATCCGCAACGCGTACAAACTGCTGTACCGTAGCGGTAAAACGCTGGAAGAGGCGAAGCCGGAAATTGCCGAGCTGGCGAATAAGCACCCGGAAGTGAACGCGTTCATGGAATTCTTTGACCGTTCTACTAGGGGGCTGATTCGTTAATGGTCGACAGTCGTCCGCTTACGATAGCCCTGGTCGCCGGAGAAACCTCCGGCGATATTCTTGGTGCAGGTCTCATCCGCGCGCTTAAGGCGCGTGTACCCAATGCTCGCTTTATCGGCGTTGCTGGCCCGCTAATGCAGGCCGAAGGCTGTGAAGCCTGGTATGAAATGGAAGAGCTCGCCGTGATGGGCATCGTTGAGGTGCTGGGGCGGCTACGCCGTTTGCTGCACATCCGCGCCGATCTCACCCGTCGTTTTACCGAACTCAAACCCGATGTGTTTGTCGGTATCGATGCACCTGATTTCAACATTACCCTCGAAGGGAATCTGAAAAAGCAGGGTATCAAAACGATTCACTACGTCAGTCCGTCCGTCTGGGCGTGGCGACAGAAACGCGTTTTCAAAATCGGACGGTCCACCAACCTGGTGCTGGCTTTTCTGCCTTTCGAAAAAGCGTTTTACGACAGATTTAATGTTCCGTGCCGTTTTATCGGTCATACCATGGCTGATGCGATGCCCTTGGATCCGGATAAAAACGCGGCGCGCGACGTGCTGGGCATTCCCCATGATGTGCACTGTCTGGCCTTGCTGCCGGGCAGCCGTGGCGCAGAGGTTGAGATGCTGAGCGCCGATTTCCTCAAGACAGCGCAAATTCTTCGCCAGACGTACCCCGATCTCGAAGTTGTCGTGCCGCTGGTGAATGCCAAACGCCGCGAGCAGTTTGAGCGCATCAAAGCTGACGTCGCCCCGGATCTCCACGTCCGTCTTCTGGACGGCAAAGGGCGGGAAGCGATGTATGCGAGCGATGCCGCACTGCTGGCCTCCGGCACGGCGGCGCTGGAATGCATGCTGGCGAAATGTCCGATGGTGGTCGGTTATCGCATGAAGCCGTTCACTTTCTGGCTGGCAAAACGTCTGGTGAAAACGGATTATGTCTCCCTGCCGAACCTGCTTGCCGGGCGCGAGCTGGTGAAAGAACTGCTGCAGGATGAGTGCCAGCCGCAGGCGCTTGCCGATGCGCTGCTGCCGCTGCTCGCCAACGGCAAGACCAGCCACCAGATGCACGATACCTTCCGCGAACTGCATCAACTGATCCGCTGTAATGCTGATGAGCAAGCGGCCGATGCGGTGCTGGAGCTAGCGAAATGATGGAATTTGTTTATCCTCACACCCACCTTGTGGCGGGCGTGGACGAAGTGGGTCGTGGTCCGTTAGTCGGGGCAGTGGTGACCGCTGCGGTGATCCTCGATCCGGCTCGGCCGATCGTCGGGCTGAACGACTCTAAAAAATTGTCTGAAAAGCGCCGGCTGGCGCTGTTTAGTGAGATTCAGGAGAAGGCGCTGGCCTGGAGCCTGGGGCGCGCTGAACCGCATGAAATAGATGAACTGAATATTTTGCACGCCACGATGCTGGCGATGCAGCGTGCGGTAGCGGGCCTGAAAATTTCCCCGGAATATGTCCTGATTGACGGCAACCGCTGTCCGGCATTGCCCATGCCTTCAATGGCGGTAGTCAAAGGCGATAGCCGGGTCGCAGAAATTAGCGCAGCTTCTATTATTGCCAAAGTGACGCGCGACGCTGAAATGGCCGCGCTGGACCTCACTTACCCTCAGTACGGTTTCGCCCAGCACAAGGGGTATCCCACACCTTTCCACCTGGAGAGACTGGCTGAACATGGCGCAACCGAACACCACCGGCGCAGTTTCGGCCCGGTGAAACGCGCGCTGGGACGGGTGTCCTGAATCAATACGCAAGCAATTAAGTAACGCGGAATCTGAAGATGGCTGAACCACGTTTCGTACACCTGCGGGTGCATAGCGACTACTCCATGATCGATGGGCTGGCGAAGACCGGGCCGCTGGTAAAAAAGGCGGCCTCCCTTGGCATGCCTGCGCTGGCGATCACCGATTTTACCAACCTGTGTGGCCTGGTGAAGTTCTACGGAACAGCGCACGGCGCGGGGATAAAGCCCATCGTCGGCGCGGATTTCCACGTGCAGAGCGACCTCATCGGGGATGAACTGACGCAAATCTCCGTGCTGGCGATGAACAACACGGGTTACCAAAACCTCACGCTGCTTATCTCAAAAGCCTATCAGCGCGGATATGGTGCGCTGGGCCCGTGGATCGACCGCGACTGGCTGGCCGAGCTCAACGAAGGGCTGCTGCTGATCTCCGGTGGCCGTATGGGTGACGTCGGCAAATCACTGCTGCGCGGTAACAGCGCGCTGGTGGATCAATGCGTCTCGTTCTACGAAGAGTATTTCCCGGATCGTTATTATCTGGAGTTGATCCGCACCGGTCGCCAGGACGAAGAGAGCTATCTTCATGCGGCGGTCGCACTTGCGGAAGAACGCGGTCTGCCCGTCGTCGCGACAAACGATGTACGCTTTCTCGAACCGGGAGATTTTGACGCGCACGAAATTCGCGTGGCGATCCACGATGGCTTTACGCTCGACGATCCGAAACGGCCGCGTAATTACTCCGCTCAACAGTACATGCGCAGCGAGGAGGAGATGTGTGAACTCTTCTCCGATATTCCCGAAGCGCTGGAAAACAGCGTAGAGATCGCCAAGCGCTGCAACGTTACCGTCCGCCTCGGCGAATACTTCCTGCCGCAGTTCCCGACGGGTGACATGACCACGGAAGATTTCCTGGTCGCGAAATCAAAAGAAGGTCTGGAAGAGCGTCTGGAATTCCTGTTCCCGGATGAAGAAGAGCGTAAAAAGCGTCGTCCTGAGTATGACGAACGCCTGGACATTGAACTCCAGGTGATCAACCAGATGGGCTTCCCGGGCTACTTCCTGATCGTTATGGAGTTTATCCAGTGGTCGAAAGATAACGGCGTGCCGGTCGGGCCGGGGCGTGGCTCCGGTGCAGGTTCGCTGGTGGCGTATGCGCTGAAAATTACCGACCTCGATCCGCTGGAATTCGACCTGCTGTTCGAACGTTTCCTCAACCCGGAACGTGTCTCGATGCCCGACTTCGACGTCGACTTCTGCATGGAGAAACGCGACCAGGTGATTGAGCACGTCGCCGATATGTACGGCCGTGACGCGGTATCGCAGATCATTACCTTCGGTACGATGGCGGCAAAAGCGGTTATCCGCGACGTGGGCCGCGTGCTGGGCCACCCGTACGGGTTTGTCGATCGCATTTCTAAGCTGGTGCCGCCCGATCCGGGCATGACGCTGGCAAAAGCGTTTGAAGCCGAGCCGCAGCTGCCGGAAATCTACGAGGCGGACGAAGAGGTCAAAGCGCTGATCGACATGGCGCGCAAGCTTGAAGGCGTCACGCGTAACGCCGGTAAGCATGCGGGGGGCGTGGTTATTGCGCCGACCAAAATTACCGACTTCGCGCCGCTCTACTGCGATGAAGCCGGTGAGCATCCGGTTACTCAGTTTGATAAGAACGACGTGGAATACGCCGGGCTGGTGAAGTTTGACTTCCTCGGCCTGCGTACGCTGACGATCATCGACTGGGCGCTGAAGATGATCAACCCGCGCCGGGAAAAGCAGGGTCTTGAGCCGATAGACATTGCCGCCATCCCGCTGGATGACAAGAAAAGTTTCGACATGCTGCAGCGCTCGGAGACGACAGCCGTCTTCCAGCTTGAATCCCGCGGCATGAAAGATCTGATTAAACGTCTGCAGCCTGACTGCTTCGAAGATATGATCGCACTGGTCGCCCTGTTCCGTCCGGGCCCACTGCAGTCAGGGATGGTAGATAACTTTATCGACCGTAAGCACGGTCGCGAAGAGATTTCTTACCCGGACGTTCAGTGGCAGCACGAAAGCCTGAAGCCGGTACTGGAACCAACATACGGCATAATCCTGTACCAGGAACAGGTCATGCAGATTGCCCAGGTGCTTTCCGGCTATACGCTCGGCGGCGCGGACATGCTGCGTCGTGCTATGGGTAAGAAAAAGCCGGAAGAGATGGCCAAGCAGCGCTCCATTTTTGAAGATGGGGCGAAGAAAAACGGCGTTGATGGCGAGCTGGCGATGAAAATCTTCGACCTGGTGGAGAAATTCGCCGGGTACGGATTTAACAAATCTCACTCCGCCGCCTATGCTTTGGTGTCGTATCAAACGCTGTGGCTGAAGGCGCACTATCCTGCTGAATTTATGGCGGCGGTAATGACGGCCGATATGGATAACACCGAGAAGGTGGTTGGCCTGGTGGACGAGTGCTGGCGCATGGGACTCAAGATCCTGCCGCCGGATATTAACTCAGGGCTCTACCACTTCCACGTCAACGATGACGGAGAGATCGTTTACGGGATCGGCGCGATCAAAGGCGTAGGCGAAGGTCCGATCGAGGCGATCATCGAAGCGCGCAACAACGGCGGGTATTTCCGCGAACTGTTCGATCTTTGCGCCCGTACCGATACCAAAAAACTGAACCGTCGCGTGCTGGAAAAACTGATCATGTCCGGCGCGTTTGACAGGCTGGGGCCGCACCGCGCCGCGCTGATGAATTCCCTCGGCGACGCCCTGAAAGCGGCGGATCAGCACGCAAAAGCGGAAGCCATTGGTCAGGCGGATATGTTCGGTGTGCTGGCGGAAGAGCCAGAGCAGATCGAGCAATCCTATTCCAACTGCCAGCCGTGGCCAGAACAGGTGGTACTGGATGGGGAGCGTGAAACGTTAGGCTTGTACCTGACGGGACACCCGATCAACCAGTACATTAAAGAAATTGAGCGCTATGTCGGCGGCCACAGGCTTAAAGACATGCATCCGACAGAACGTGGTAAAATCACTACGGCTGCGGGGCTCGTGATTGCTGCAAGGGTTATGGTCACCAAGCGCGGCAATCGTATCGGCATCTGTACGTTGGATGACCGTTCCGGGCGTCTGGAGGTGATGCTGTTCACCGACGCGTTGGATAAATACCAGCAATTGCTGGAAAAAGACCGCATACTTATCGTCAGCGGACAGGTCAGCTTTGATGACTTCAGTGGGGGGCTTAAAATGACCGCCCGCGAAGTGATGGACATTGACGAAGCCCGGGAAAAATATGCTCGCGGGCTTGCTATCTCGCTGACGGACAGGCAAATTGATGACCAGCTTTTAAACCGACTCCGTCAGTCTCTGGAACCCCACCGCTCGGGGACAATTCCAGTACATCTCTACTATCAGAGGGCGGATGCACGTGCGCGGTTGCGCTTTGGTGCAACGTGGCGTGTCTCTCCGAGCGATCGTTTACTGAACGATCTCCGTGGCCTCATTGGTTCGGAGCAGGTGGAACTGGAGTTTGACTAATACAGGAATACTATGAGTCTGAATTTCCTTGATTTCGAACAGCCGATTGCTGAGCTGGAAGCGAAAATCGATTCTCTGACAGCGGTAAGCCGTCAGGATGAAAAACTGGATATTAACATCGACGAAGAAGTGCATCGTCTGCGCGAGAAAAGCGTAGAGCTGACGCGCAAAATCTTTGCCGATCTCGGCGCATGGCAGGTGGCCCAGCTGGCTCGCCATCCGCAGCGTCCGTACACCCTGGATTATGTCCGCCTGGCGTTTGACGAATTTGACGAACTGGCAGGCGATCGCGCATACGCTGACGACAAAGCTATCGTTGGCGGTATCGCGCGTCTGGACGGACGCCCGGTGATGATCATTGGTCATCAGAAGGGTCGTGAAACCAAAGAGAAAATCCGTCGTAACTTCGGTATGCCAGCACCAGAAGGCTACCGTAAAGCCCTGCGTCTCATGGAGATGGCTGAGCGTTTCAACATGCCAATCATCACCTTCATCGACACACCGGGTGCTTACCCTGGCGTGGGCGCGGAAGAGCGCGGTCAGTCTGAAGCCATCGCGCGCAACCTGCGCGAGATGTCTCGTCTGAAGGTGCCGGTCATCTGTACCGTTATCGGTGAAGGTGGCTCCGGCGGTGCGCTGGCAATTGGCGTGGGCGATAAAGTGAATATGCTGCAGTACAGTACCTATTCCGTTATCTCCCCGGAAGGCTGTGCGTCCATTCTGTGGAAAAGCGCCGACAAAGCGCCGCTGGCTGCAGAAGCAATGGGCATCATTGCGCCACGCCTGAAAGAGCTGAAGCTGATCGATTCCATCATTCCGGAACCGCTGGGTGGTGCACATCGTAAGCCGGAAGTGATGGCAGCGTCTCTGAAAGCGCAGCTGCTGGCAGACCTGGCGGACCTGGACGTGCTGAGCACAGAAGATCTGCTCAACCGCCGTTACCAGCGCCTGATGACCTACGGTTACGCGTAAGCTTCACAATTATCTGAAAAGCCGCACACTGTTGCGGCTTTTTTTATACCTGCGGTTTAGCCGGGCTATGCTTAGCTAATGTTTTTAAAGGAGGAAGCCCATGAATATCATTGCCATTATGGGGCCACACGGCGTCTTTTATAAAGATGAGCCGATTAAGGAGCTGGAGCAAGCCCTGCAGTCGCGTGGGTATCAGCTAATCTGGCCGCACAACAGCGCCGACCTGCTGAAGTTCATCGAGCACAACCCGCGTATCTGCGGCGTGATCTTCGACTGGGACGAATATGATCTCGAACTGTGCAGCGACATCAACAAGCTGAACGAATACCTCCCGCTGTACGCATTTATTAATACTCACTCAACCATGGACGTCAGCGCCAATGATATGCGTATGGCGCTGTGGTTTTTTGAATATTCCCTCGGCGTGGCGGACGATATTGCGACCCGAATTCAGCAATACACGAATGAATATCTCGATAACATCACTCCACCGTTTACCCGCGCGCTCTTCACCTACGTGAAGGAGGGGAAATATACCTTCTGTACGCCAGGCCATATGGCGGGGACGGCCTACCAAAAAAGCCCGGTGGGCTGCCTGTTCTATGACTTCTTTGGTGGCAACACGCTGAAAGCGGACGTGTCAATTTCGGTCACCGAATTAGGCTCTCTGCTGGATCACACCGGCCCACATCTGGAAGCCGAAGAGTATATCGCCCGCACCTTTGGGGCCGAGCAGAGCTATATGGTGACCAACGGCACCTCAACCTCGAACAAAATCGTCGGGATGTATGCCGCGCCTGCGGGGAGTACCCTGCTGATTGACCGTAACTGCCATAAGTCGCTGGCGCACCTGCTGATGATGAGCGACGTTGTACCGCTCTGGCTGTCGCCCACGCGTAACGCGCTCGGTATTCTTGGCGGCATTCCGCGACGGGAGTTCACGCATGAAGCCATTGAAAGTAAGGTCGCGACGATCCCTGGCGCAAGCTGGCCTGTCCATGCGGTCATCACCAACTCGACCTACGACGGTCTGCTGTACAACACAAACTGGATCAAAAAGACGCTGGACGTGCCGTCGATTCACTTCGATTCCGCATGGGTGCCTTACACTAATTTCCACCCGATTTACGCGGGTAAAAGCGGCATGAGCGGCGAGCGCGTGCCGGGCAAAGTATTCTTCGAAACGCAGTCGACGCACAAAATGCTGGCCGCGTTTTCCCAGGCTTCGCTTATTCACATTAAAGGTGAGTACGACGAAGAGACCTTTAACGAAGCCTTTATGATGCATACCACCACCTCGCCGAGCTATCCGCTGGTGGCGTCTATCGAAACGGCCGCGGCGATGCTGCGCGGCAACCCGGGTAAACGTCTCATCAACCGTTCGGTGGAGCGCGCGCTGCATTTCCGTAAAGAGGTGCAGCGGCTGAAAGATGAAGCCGACGGCTGGTTCTTTGATATCTGGCAGCCGGAAGAGATTGATGAGGCAGAATGCTGGCCCGTCTCGCCCGGCGAAGACTGGCATGGCTTCCGGGATGCCGATAGCGACCATATGTTCCTCGACCCGGTAAAAGTGACGATCCTGACGCCGGGCATGGACGAGCAGGGCAGGATGAGCGATGAAGGTATTCCGGCCGCGCTGGTCGCGAAATTCCTTGATGAACGTGGCGTGGTGGTGGAGAAAACCGGTCCCTATAACCTGCTGTTCCTGTTCAGCATCGGGATCGACAAAACCCGGGCGATGGGATTGCTGCGCGGGCTGATGGAGTTTAAGCGAGCCTACGATCTCAACCTGCGGGTGAAGAACATGCTGCCGGATCTCTATGCGGAGGATCCTGACTTCTACCGTAATATGCGCATTCAGGATCTGGCCCAGGGGATCCACAGGCTGATCCGTCAGCACGATCTACCGCGTCTGATGCTTCAGGCGTTCGATGTCTTACCGGAGATGAAGTTTACCCCGCACAAGGCATGGCAGCGCCAGGTGAAAGGGGAGGTCGAAACCGTTGAGCTGGAAAACCTGGTCGGGCGCGTATCGGCGAACATGATCCTGCCCTACCCGCCGGGCGTACCGCTCCTGATGCCGGGAGAGATGATTACCGAAGAGAGTCGGGCCGTGCTCGATTTCCTGCTGATGCTCTGTTCGGTAGGGCGTCACTATCCCGGTTTTGAGACGGATATCCACGGTGCGAAGCGCGACGAAAACGGCGTTTACTGGGTGCGAGTCCTAAAATAAGGGTGACCGCTTGCATGGTGCGGGTTTTCGGTTGTAACGTTCAGGGATCATAAAAAGGAGAAGCTATGCTGGGTTTAAAAGCTGTTCATCATATTGCGATCATTGCGACCGATTACGCGAAAAGTAAGGCCTTCTACTGCGACATCCTTGGCTTTACGCTTATGAGTGAGGCCTACCGCGAGGAGCGTGACTCCTGGAAGGGCGACCTGGCGTTAAACGGGCAGTATGTGATTGAACTGTTCTCTTTTCCTTTTCCTCCTGCTCGTCCGTCCCGCCCGGAAGCCTGCGGCCTGCGCCATCTTGCCTTCAGCGTCGATGACCTGGATAGCGCAGTTAAGCATCTGGAAGCACACGGCGTGACGTGCGAAGCGATTCGCGTCGATCCGTTCACCGACAAGCGCTTTACCTTTTTCAACGACCCGGACGGCCTGCCGCTGGAGCTTTATCAGCAGTAATGTTCGTCCTGTGTGATAATGCCCGCTCAGTTCGGGCATTTTTTATGTGTAATTCCCTATGACCTTACCCGCTATCGCACAAGTCGTTTCACCGTACCGCCAGCTGCTGGTGGGGTTTAGCGGTGGCCTGGATTCCACCGTTCTGCTCCATCGCCTTAAGCGCTGGCGCGATCGGGAACCTGACGTCCAGCTCCGGGCGATGCATATTCATCACGGATTAAGTCCTCACGCAGAGGAGTGGGTGGCGCACTGCGAAGCCTTGTGTGCGGCCTGGGCGATCCCGCTCATCGTTGAACGCGTCATGCTTGCGGAGGAAGGGCTGGGCATCGAGGCGCAGGCACGTAAAGCCCGCTATGCCGCGTTTGCCGGGGCATTACGTACCGGAGAAGCGCTGGTCACGGCCCAGCACCTGGACGATCAGTGTGAAACCTTTCTACTTGCGCTTAAGCGGGGCAGCGGGCCGGCGGGGCTTTCTGCCATGCCGGCGCGTTCTGACTTTGCCGGTACAACGTTACTGCGTCCGCTGCTTGGCGAGACGCGCGCCTCGCTTGAAGCCTGGGCGCGAGAATATCAGCTGAACTGGATTGAAGATGAGAGCAACCGGGATGACGGCTATGACCGCAACTTCCTTCGTCTGCGCGTCCTTCCGCTTTTAAGCGAGCGCTGGCCGCATTTCGCCGACGCGACGGCAAGAAGCGCCATGCTGTGCGCCGAACAGGAGTCGTTGCTGGACGAGCTGTTGAGCGGCGAGCTGGCTGGGCTGATTTCTGCCGACGGAGGGCTGGCGATCGCCCCGATGCAAGCGATGAGCCCGGTACGTCGCGCCGCGCTGTTACGCCGCTGGCTGGCCTCTCATCATGCGGCAATGCCATCGCGGGCGATGCTGAGCCGTATCTGGGACGAAGTTGCCATGGCGCGTGATGATGCTTCCCCGTGCGTCCACCTGAATGGTTTTGACGTTAGACGCTATAAAGGGGAACTCTGGTGGATAAAGTCCATGCCCTCGCTGACTGATGTAGTGCTCGACTGGCTTTCTCCTGACGCACCGCTGGTATTGCCTGGTGAGGCAGGACGCGTTTCTCTCCTGTCGTCTGGTCATGTGCGGCTGCCGAAGCCCGGTGAACCGGTCACCGTGCGCTTCAAGGCTGGCGGCATGCTGCATATTGTCGGGCGCAACGGGGGACGCAAGCTGAAGAAAATCTGGCAGGAGTGCAACGTGCCGCCGTGGCTGCGCGACACCACGCCGCTGCTGTTCTATGGTGAAACGTTGATTGCTGCGGCAGGGGTTTTCATTACGGAAGAGGGTTGGACAGAAGAGGGTGTCCGTTTTGAGTGGCAGAAAGCGTAACGGGCAGCCAGGCTGCCCGTTAGTGTCATCAGGATTCGCTCACCACGACGGTGCCGATTTGCGGGTGGCTGAAGCTGGCTATTTTGTCCAGACGCAGCTCACGCGTCGCACCGGCATCTTCCACTATCAGGTATTCCACATTCTTGCGTGAAACCAGATCGCTGGCTTTTGCCTTCAACACTTCGCCATCTTTTAGCTCCAGCGTCAGTAATAAATGATGCTGGCAGGCGAGTTCGAGGTTGTCATAGTCATCACAATTGATGGGTTGATAAGTATCATTCATCGACATAATCGCTCACCAGTAAATTCGCCGCAGCATATGCTGCTTTTTCCCTGACCGACTCTGAAAGGCTCTCATCAGAGGCCACTTCATTAAGCACTTTCAATACACAGCCCAACGCGTCCGGGACATACCCCAGATCTCCGCTGGCGATTTCCGCATACCGTTTGCGAATTAACTCACAATAATTATTCACATCCCCTCCCGCCAGCGCACTGACTTACTGTGAGATATCATTAAGCCTACGAAGATAAACTCGGTTTAGCAAGGTGACTATACCATACTCATTTAAGCAATATCAGCGCCTTGATAGCGGTGTATTTATCACCCCATAACAGCCTTTTGCCGCGGTTTTAGCTACAATGAGTGCCTGATTCGAATGGAGTTCTCTCATGGCGCTGAAAGCGACAATTTATAAAGCAGTGGTCAATGTGGCCGATCTTGATCGCAACCAGTTCCTCGACGCGTCGCTTACGCTGGCACGCCATCCCTCGGAAACCCAGGAGCGCATGATGCTGCGCCTGCTGGCGTGGATTAAGTACGCCGACGAGCGTCTGCAGTTTACCCGTGGGTTAAGTGCAGAAGACGAGCCTGAAGCCTGGCTGCGCAACGATCATCTGGGTATCGACTTGTGGATCGAACTCGGCCTGCCTGACGAGCGCAGAATTAAGAAGGCCTGCACCCAGTCCGCTGAAGTGGCCTTATTCGCGTATAATCAGCGCGCTGCGGAGATTTGGTGGCAGCAGAACAAGAGCAAGTGCGGACAGTTTAAAAATCTCACGGTCTGGTATCTGGATGATGAGCAGCTGGCTCAGCTGAGCGAGTTTGCCAGCCGGACCATGGTGTTGCAGGCGACGATTCAGGATGGCGCCATCTGGCTCTCTGATTCTCAGAATAATCTGGAAATTCATTTGACGGCGTGGCAGCCCGCGTCATGATCGTCTTGTCCCGTAACGTCAGCATTCCTGACAACGAGCTGGAGATTACCGCCATCCGTGCTCAGGGGGCCGGTGGGCAGCACGTCAACAAGGCGTCGACGGCTATCCATTTGCGTTTTGACATTCGGGCCTCGAGCCTGCCAGAGTATTATAAAGAAAGCCTGCTTGCTGCCAGCCATCACCTGATCACCAGCGATGGTGTGATTGTGATCAAAGCCCAGGAGTACCGCAGCCAGGAGCTCAACCGGGAAGCGGCGATAGCCAGGCTGGTGGCGGTCATCAAAGAATTAACGGCAGTACAAAAAAGCCGCCGGGCAACGCGGCCAACCCGCGCATCGAAAGAGCGTCGGCTGTCCTCGAAGGCCCAAAAATCCACAGTGAAAGCACTACGCGGTAAAGTTCGTCGCCCAACAGAGTGACGAAAGGGAACACAATTTTCATAAGGAATTCATTGTGAAAAAAGCATTATGGTCAGCGCTGGCAGTGAGCACGCTGTTTGCGCTTTTCGGGTGTAACAACCGCTCCGAAACGCAGGTGTTACAACCCACGCAAACGGAAGAGTTAAAACCAATGCAGCAGAGTTGGCGCGGCGTATTGCCTTGCGCAGACTGCGAAGGCATTGAGACGTCTCTGTTCCTGCAAAAAGACGGCACCTGGGTAATGAACCAGCGCTATCAGGGCGCTAAAGAACCCTCGTCATTTGCAACTTACGGAACATGGGCGCGTACGGCTGAGAAGCTGGTTCTGACGGATACCTCCGGTGAGAAAACCTTTTTCCGCGCCAAAGGCGAGGGGATGGAGATGCTTGACCGCGAAGGCAACCCGATTGAATCCCAGTTCAACTACACGCTTGCGCCGGTAAAAGCGGCTCTGCCTGCCACGCCTATGGCAATGCGGGGGATGTACTTCTATATGGCGGATGCGGCGATCTTTACCGACTGCGCAACCGGCAGGAAGGTTAGCGTGGCAAACAATGCGCAGCTTGAACGTGATTACGCCGTAGCACGCGGTAATGACAGCAAGCCGGTATTGCTGACGGTTGACGGTCACTTTACGCTTGAACCAAACCCGGATAGCGGAGAGATGGTGAAAACGCTGGTGGCGGATAAAGGCGCGAAATTTATTGCGGGCAAAGACTGTAACAGTAAATAAGCTGACGTAGCACCATTAAAAAACCCCGCCTGAGCGGGGTTTTTTTGTTTAGCCTTTAATGGCTTTCACCAGGTAATCAAGGATGTCGCCGGTCTTGATCATCTGTTTTTCGCCGCTGCGACGGTATTTGTATTCAATCTCATCGCTGTCGAGGTTACGGTCGCCGATAACGACGGTGTGTGGGATGCCGATCAGTTCCATATCGGCGAACATCACGCCCGGACGCTCTTTACGGTCATCCATCAGCACTTCGATGCCCTGAGCGCGCAGCTCGGCATACAGCTTCTCGGCCAGCTCCTGCACGCGGTAAGACTTGTGCATGTTCATTGGCAGAATGGCGACCTGGAACGGCGCGATATTGTCCGGCCAGACGATGCCGCGCTCGTCGTAGTTCTGCTCAATCGCCGCAGCCACCACGCGCGTCACCCCGATACCGTAGCAACCCATGGTCAGGATCTGGTTACGGCCATCTTCGCCCTGAACGGCGGCGTTCAGCGCACGAGAGTATTTATCGCCCAGCTGGAAGATGTGACCGACCTCGATGCCGCGCTTAATCATCAGGGTACCCTGGCCGTCCGGGCTTGGATCGCCTGCGACCACGTTACGGATGTCAGCCACTTCCGGCGTCGCCACGTCGCGATCCCAGTTGATGCCGAAGTAGTGTTTACCGTCGATGTTCGCACCAGCGGAGAAGTCGCTCATCGCGGCTACCGTGCGGTCAATAACAACAGGCACCGGCAGATTGACTGGACCCAGTGAACCTGGACCCGCATTGACCACGGCGCGGATTTCCGCTTCCGTGGCGAACGTCAGCGGGCTGGCTACCTGCGGCAGCTTCTCGGCTTTCACTTCGTTCAGCTCATGATCGCCACGCACCAGCAGGGCAACCAGCGGGTAAGCGCTGCCTTCGGTGGATTTCACCAGCAGCGTTTTCACGGTTTTTTCGATCGGCAGATTGAACTGCTCAACCAGCTCAGCGATGGTTTTCGCGTTTGGCGTATCAACCAGCGTCATCTCTTGCGTTGCCGCAGCACGCGGTTCTTTTGGTGCCAGCGCTTCTGCAAATTCGATGTTCGCCGCGTAGTCTGAAGAGTCAGAGAAGATCACATCGTCTTCACCGCTCTGCGCCAGTACCTGGAACTCATGGGATGCGCTACCGCCGATGGAGCCGGTATCAGCCTGCACAGCACGGAAATCCAGACCCATGCGAGAGAAGATTTTGCTGTATGCCGCGTACATTGCGTCGTAAGTCTCTTGCAGTGATTCCTGAGAGGTATGGAAAGAGTAGGCATCTTTCATCAGGAATTCGCGAGAGCGCATGACGCCGAAACGCGGGCGAACTTCGTCACGGAACTTGGTCTGGATCTGGAAGAAGTTCAGCGGCAGCTGTTTGTAAGAGCTCAGCTCATTACGAATCAGGTCGGTAATAACTTCTTCATGCGTTGGGCCGAGAACGAACGGACGCTCGCCGCGATCGACGAAGCGCAGCAGTTCAGGACCATATTGTTCCCAACGGCCACTCTCCTGCCACAGGTCAGCGGGCTGAACCACAGGCATGGACACCTCGATAGCACCGGCGTTGTTCATCTCTTCACGCACGATGTTTTCGACTTTTTTCAGGACGCGCACGCCGGTCGGCAGCCAGGTATATAACCCGGAGGCCAGCTTGCGGATCATCCCGGCGCGCAGCATCAGCTGATGGCTGATCACTTCGGCGTCGGCAGGCGTCTCCTTCAGAGTGGAGAGCAGATATTGGCTAGTACGCATGTTGTTACGGTTCCATTTCGACGATTGGAACAGGCTGAAACACCAGCCTGACACAAAAAAAGTGGTTTAGTTTACCAGTGTGGTAAAGATGCCAAAAGAGAGGAGAACAAAATTACCTGGGTTCAAGGGCAAACACTTCAAAACCTGCCCCGGTGACGCGCCAGCGAACGTTAAAATCCATCAGCCAGACGGCGTACGTTTTTCCTGCTTCCTCTTCTTTACGGTAGGCCGGGCGCGGGTCCTGTGCCAGAACTTCGGTGATGAAATCCCGTAAGCGAGGATAGCGTTTCTCCAGCTGACCGAGCTGTGCGGTTATCTCAGGCGTAAAATACACCGGCATGTCCGCCTGTGGTGCGTCCTGAGCATAACTTGCACGCGCGTTCGGGAGGGCTTCGGCGAAGGGCAAATAGGGCTTGATGTCGATAACCGGCGTGCCGTCGACCAGGTCCATGCTACCTAACTCCAGTATCACCCGATCTTTCTGGCAGCGTATGCCTTTCAGTTCAACCAGCGACATGCCAACCGGGTTTGGACGGAAGGTCGAGCGCGTTGCAAACACGCCCATTCTCGCATTGCCGCCAAGACGAGGAGGACGCACGGTAGGTCGCCAGCCGCCTTCCATCGTCTGGTGAAACACGAACACCACCCATAAATGGCTGAAAGCCTCGAGCCCGCGTACCGCATCGGCCTGATTGTAAGGCGCAATCAGTTGAAGCTCACCGCTTCCGCTGGTGACCAGACCGGGCTGGCGAGGGACGGCGAACTTCTCTTTATAAGGAGAGTGGATAACGCCTATCTGCTCGAACTGAAATGCACTCATTTCGCCGTGATGTTCAGCGCAGAGCCGATGCAAACCGCCTGACGGTAGCAGCCCGGCGTGCCGCTGGTGACTTCACAGCTGTGCAGCAGAACCGCGTTAGCTTTCATTTTTGCGGCATTAATCTGCATGCGTTTACGCGCTGTCGGAATATTTGGTGGTGAGTCCTGATTGGTCGCCTGACAGGATTCGCCGCTCACTTCGCCCAGTTCACGGAACGGTTTACCGACGAGTTCATCCGCTTTCGTGATAATGCGAACCGGCGCAGGGCGAACCACTTTCGGTTTCGCAGGCTCGGTCTTTGGCGGGGTTGCCGTGCTTTGAACAGGTTCAACGGGAGATCTGCTTAGCATAGAACAGCCGCTCAGCATGAGTGCTAAAAGACAGATCGGTAAAGCACGCATAATATTTCCTCAATGGATAATCAAAACGTCAGATATTGAATCAGTTGACTGCACAAATGACAAGACGGGCATAAGCCCGTCCTGATGATATTACACTGAGGTGAGATTACCAGCCTTTAACAGCGCCGCCGTTAAACACTTTGTTGGCTTCCTGGTAAACTTCATCTGACTGATAGGCCTGAACGAATTTTTTCACGTTTTCCGCGTCCTTGTTGTCTTCGCGAGTCACGATCAGGTTAACGTACGGGGAGTCTTTATCTTCAACAAAGATACCGTCTTTAGCTGGTGTCAGGCCAATCTGGCTGGCGTAAGTGGTGTTGATAACGGCCAGGGCAATCTGTGCATCGTCCAGGGAACGTGGCAGCTGCGGTGCTTCCAGTTCAACGATTTTCAGATTTTTCGGGTTTTCGGTGACATCCAGAACGGTTGGCAGTAGGCCAACACCGTCTTTCAGTTTGATCAGGCCCACTTTCTGCAGCAGCAGCAGGGAACGACCAAGGTTAGTCGGGTCGTTAGGCACGGCAACCTGAGAGCCTGGCTGCAGTTCGTCCAGTGATTTAATTTTCTTAGAGTAACCGGCAATCGGATAAACGAAGGTGTTACCGACACCCACCAGTTTATAGCCGCGATCTTTAATCTGCTGATCCAGGTATGGCTTATGCTGGAAGGCATTCGCGTCGATATCGCCTTTGCTCAGCGCTTCGTTCGGCAGAACGTAATCGTTGAAGGTGACCAGCTCTACGTCCAGGCCATACTTCTCTTTTGCTACTTTCTGAGCAACTTCTGCAACCTGCTGTTCTGCACCCACGATAACGCCCACTTTAATGTGGTTTGGATCCTTTTCGTCCTGACCGCAACCCACCAGTGCCAGAGAGCCGATCAGCGCGCCTACTGCTGCGAAGGTCTTTAATTTAAACGCCATGTTTTATCCTTAACTCGTAGAGTTTGTGTTGTGTGTAACGTTATTTGTGCGTAACAGCCCGGACGATGCGATCGCCAGAGAACTGGATTAAGTAAACCAGAACAACCAGCAATACCAGAACGGTATTCATCACGGTAGCGTTATATCCAATATAGCCGTACTGGTAACCAATCTGACCTAAACCGCCGGCACCAACGGCACCGCCCATCGCGGAATAACCGACCAGGGTGATAAGCGTAATAGTTGCCGCATTCACCAGCCCTGGCAGCGCCTCAGGCAACAGAACCTTGCGGACGATCTGCATCGGCGTGGCACCCATCGCACGGGAAGCTTCGATCAAACCGGTTGGGATTTCCAGCAGGGCGTTCTCCACCATACGGGCGATAAACGGCGCAGCGCCAACGGTCAGCGGAACGATCGCCGCCTGCAGACCGATAGACGTTCCGACGATCACGCGGGTAAACGGAATCATCCACACCAGTAAAATAATGAACGGGATAGAACGGAAGATGTTCACCAGCGCAGAGAGCGTACGGTACAGCTTCGCGTTCTCAATGATTTGACCCGGACGCGTCACGTACAGCAACACGCCGACCGGCAGGCCAATCACAAAACCAAAGAAGCCAGAGACAAAGGTCATTGCCAGCGTTTCCCAAACGCCGCGAACCAGCAGCCACATCATCGGCTCAGACATAACCCAGTACCTCTACTTTTACGTGATGTTCTTGCAGCCAGGCAATAGCTGCCTGGGTTTCTTCTTGTGTGCCGTGCATTTCTGTCAGCATGATGCCGAACTTCACGCCACCGGCGTAATCCATCTGCGCGCTGATGATGTTGTTGTTCACGTTAAAGCGACGCGCGGTTTCGGAAAGCAGGGGAGCATCAACGGACTGACCGGTGAACTCCATGCGCAGCATCGGGACGCTGTCAGCAGCGGGTTCGGTCTTCAAACGCTCCAGATAGTCTTCCGGGATATCCAGATGCAGGGTGGACTGGATGAACTGCTGCGCCAGCGGGGTTTTCGGATGCGAGAACACTTCACTTACCGTGTCCTGCTCGATCAGTTCACCGTTGCTAATGACCGCCACGCAGTCGCAGATGCGTTTCACCACATCCATTTCGTGCGTAATAAGGAGGATCGTCAGGCCCAGACGACGATTAATGTCCTTCAGCAGTTCCAGAATAGAACGCGTGGTTGCGGGATCCAGTGCGCTGGTGGCCTCATCGCACAGCAGTACCTTAGGATTGCTGGCCAGCGCGCGGGCGATGGCCACACGTTGTTTTTGCCCGCCGGACAGATTTGCCGGATAGCTATCATGTTTGTCGCCAAGACCCACGAGGTCGAGCAGCTCGATGACGCGACGCTTTACTTCTTCTTTCGGCGTGTTATCCAGCTCAAGGGGTAAGGCAACGTTGCCGAACACGGTGCGGGAAGCCAGCAGGTTAAAGTGCTGGAAAATCATGCCAATCTGACGACGCGCTTTGGTGAGTTCTTTCTCTGAAAGGGCGGTGAGTTCCTGGCCGCCAACTTCTACGCTGCCCTGGGTTGGACGCTCAAGCAGGTTAACACAACGGATCAGCGTGCTTTTACCTGCACCCGATGCGCCAATGACGCCATAAATTTGACCAGCAGGAACATGCAGGCTGACATTGTTCAGCGCCTGAATGGTTCGGTTCCCCTGCTGGAACACTTTGGTGATATTGGAAAGTTTAATCATTAGATTATTTTTATCGTATGTAAGTTAGCCGTGGCATTTTCTTCTGCCAGATACGGGGGATGACCGTAAACAAAACGGATGTTAAGGCATCCAGACGTCTAAATCAATCCAACTATGCACGATGAGCACTTTATTGCGCTGCGATTCATGAGATACTAGTTGAACATGCCTTTTTCAGGAGCAAACCGGTGGCAAAATCAGTACCCGCAATTTTTCTCGATCGTGATGGCACTATTAATGTGGATCACGGTTATGTCCATGAGATTGATGAGTTCGAGTTTATCGAGGGCGCAATAGATGCCATGCGCCAGCTGAAAGAGATGGGGTATGCGCTGGTGGTGGTGACGAACCAGTCCGGTATTGCACGCGGTAAATTCACCGAAGCGCAGTTCGAAACGCTGACGGAATGGATGGACTGGTCGCTGGCCGACCGCGGTGTGGATCTCGATGGCATCTATTATTGTCCACACCACCCACAGGGAACCGTAGAAGAGTATCGTCAGACCTGTGATTGCCGTAAGCCGCATCCGGGGATGTTCATCTCTGCGCAGGAGTTCCTGCACATTGATATGGCGGCTTCTTATATGGTGGGCGATAAACTGGAAGATATGCAGGCAGCCACAGCAGCGGGTGTAGGGACCAAAATATTAGTACGCACCGGCAAGCCTGTGACGCCAGAAGCTGAGAATGCGGCGGATTGGGTAATTAATAGTCTGGCCGAGCTGCCAAAAGAGATTAAAAAGCACCAAAAATAGCCTTTCTGGTGAAAAGATGAGCGGTTGAAATAAAAATGCATTTTTCCGCTTGTCATTCCTCGGCGGCCCCCTATAATGCGCCTCCATCGACACGGCGGATGTGAATCACTTCACAAACAACCCGGTCGGTTGAAGAGAAAAAATCCTGAAATAACGGGTTGACTCTGAAAGAGGAAAGCGTAATATACGCCACCTCGCAACGGTGAGCGAAAGCCGCGTTGCACTGCTCTTTAACAATTTATCAGACAATCTGTGTGGGCACTCAAAGTGACATGGATTCTTAACGTC